>CAZMSP010000007.1:0-30962 GCA_964568985.1 uncultured Pirellulales bacterium | reverse complement strand
TATGAACCATCGTTGATTATCCAATCATAGTTAAGGTATTTTACAGTATAGTTTTTCAATTCGAGAAAAGATATATCGCTCTCTGGAACATAATTAGTAATGAAATTCAAAACGGCCCCCACTGCTGGCTCCTGGTCCTTGAACCTTTTATCCGTGTCATACTTTTTGAGAAAATATTGTCCATACCAGGTTGGTTTAAGTATAGCAGACAGATAAACTATGTTGTTTTCTCTGTCAATTCTAAAAGCACTTGGGCTGGACAGAAATTTTTTGCACTGCTTGTCTAACTGCTCGTTCAGTCTGTGTCCATAATATGGCTCATTATTCAGAGGTGGGCTGGAGACACTTGCGTGGGTTATGGCTATGAATACTCTCGGCTCATCAAACTCTTTGCGGAAAAAACGCTTGTCAATTTCCGAAAGCGTAAATTCCTCGTCCATCACAATAAATTTGCTTTTCCAAATTCCACCGATATTTTTGTCGATGTGCCTGATACTATAAGGCCCCCACAAAATACGGAGAATTCGTGTTGACTCGATAGGGTAATTGTTAACAATTACCTTGAGCATTTTTATGTTATACGCGTTAATCCAGAAAGCGATTTTGTCTCCTTCAGGCCAGGACTTATATTCCTTTGGGTCAAGCTTGGCAAATTCATCAAGGAGCGTGTTTAGCTCGGGTCTTTGTCGCCTTAGCTTGTTATAGTTTACCATGCCCTTATCGTCGACAAATTCATTCAGGATACCAGCGCATTTGTCGTGAAAAGAAACTTTTGTGGTGGGCTTGGCTTTATTAGGTTCGGCACTTTGTAGTTTCGTCTCAGCATGACCAATCTCATTAGGTTCGGGCCTGGGGCGAGCAATTTTGGGGGGCTCTACCTTTGGTGGTTCTGGTTTCAGGATTTCGGTCTTCTGCGGCTGGACCTGCGGCGGCTCGGCCGGCTCTGGCTTGCAGCCTACAAAGAGCATCAGTACCGTTATTAAAGTTATAAGAATAACGGAATGTTTAGCCATTTTTAACCTTCAGGCATCATATAAATGTTTACTTAATTCTTCAATTATCATAACAGACAAGGAAATCTCTAAACAGGTGTTAAACACAAATTACCATTTATTATTGAGCAACAATCATTTAAGAAGGCCGGGTTTACCCACAGCACAGCCAAGCTCACGCTTATGGCTGCTCGGTTCCCCGCCTGACCAGTTTCACGGTCTCAGCTTGCATGGGACCCGGCCAAAAATTCGATTATTTACCAGAGACTATTTACCATACTTTAGTATCAGAAGTATAACAAACAACGCAGTAATTTCCACAAAAACATTCTAAATCGATAAATTTCACCAGTCCGGACCAAAACCGGCTATGTATCCATTATTGACATTTCAGGCGAGGGCGGTATAAAGTAGGCAACTGCAGGCAGAATTTGTGCCCAGAGAACCATAACCTGTGAACCGAACAGCAGAAGGCAAATTATCGCTAAATACCATAGGAGTCTGTAATAATGGATGCTGGGATTTTTAAAGCATACGATATAAGAGGCGTTTATGGCGAGCAGTTTAACGAAGAAGATGCGTGGAAGATTGGCTGTGCTACAGCTCGATTTCTGCGTTCTCTGCTTACCGGCTATGAGCGTGGGCAGACAAACTCTCAGGCACTATGTGTCGGCAGAGATATGAGAACGCACAGCAAAGCCCTTGCAAAGGCCCTTACAGAAGGAATCAATTCCACCGGCGCAAACGTAATCGATATAGGAATGATTGATACGCCGCAGTTGTACTTTGCAATCAATCATCTGGGCACATGCGGCGGCGTACAGGTAACGGCATCGCATAACCCGGCCAAATATAACGGCTTTAAAATATCCGGCCTGAGTGCTAGGCCGGTAGGCGTCGATACGGGCCTGAAAGATATAAAACATATTGCAACGGCATTATTGCACACGAAGGGGAGAGTTACCGGCTCTGTCGAAGAGGTGGATTTAACTGCCGAATATAAAAATCACGTTCTGAAGTTTTTACACCCAAATATCAAAAAACTCAAAATTGCCATCGACGCGTCAAACGGAATGGCGGGCAAGACGGTGCCTGCGATATTCAGCAAGCTGCCGATAGAAATTATCCCCCTCAATTTCGAGCATACCGGTAAATTCAAGCATGAGCCAAATCCACTCATTGAAAAAATTCTGGCACAACTGAAAAAAACAGTAAAAGCAAAAAAGTGTGACTTTGGCATCTGTTTCGACGGAGACGCCGACAGGTTAATGATGGTCGACGAGAAAGGCAAAACTATCGGCTGCGATTTGCTAACGGCTTTAATGGCTGCATATTTTCTAAAACAAAATCCGAAGTCAGCAATTGTTTACGATTTGCGCAGCAGCTGGGTGGTAGTCGAGGAAATTCTCAAAAATGGCGGAACACCGCGCAGAGAACGAGTGGGACATGCGTTTATGAAAAAGGCAATGAGAGATTCGCACGCCATATTCGGCGGAGAAGTCTCCGGACACTTCTACTATCGGGATAATTATTGTGCCGACTCGGCTATGATTACCTTTGTGCATGTGTTAAATATAATCAGTGAAGCCAATACACTCATCAGCGAACTAATCAAGCCGTTGCGAAGATACTACAATAGTGGCGAGATAAACTTCAAGGTAGAGGATAAGCAGGGCAAGATGGATGAGCTTGCCAAAAGATATAGCGACGGGCAAATCGATAATCTGGATGGAGTAACCATACAGCATAAAAACTGGTGGTTCAACTGTCGGCCAAGCAATACCGAGCCGCTGCTGCGACTAACTGTGGAAGCCAAGAGTAAAGAGTTGCTCGATGAGAAATTGTCCGAAATCGAGAATATGCTCGGCAAACCCGTATAACAGTGACATTGCAAGTTCATGTTTAGCCACGCTCGTCAGGGCGGAGCCTGCCGTAGCACGGCATTTTAAGCGAAGTTTAACCGGAGCTGGAAGGGAGCAAAATTATGAAAACCAAAAAGTACTGCTTAATCCTGGCAGCCGTCATCGGAATTCTATATACTCCCACCCTGGGCCAGTCAGAGCCGCCCTTGCCAGAACATGAGCCTCTATTGACCAGCCATACTAATCCCACTCTGGTAGGGATAGATAATTTACACGTTACTATTATCCACACCGGCGAAGAACCGAATGGGCTTGCATGGGGAAAGTTAGAAGCTGAAATAAAGGGCAGGTTAACACAAGTCGGCATCAAATTGTTTTCTCCTAAGCCGGGGGTAATGTATAAATTGCCCATCTGGCCTGAACTTAAAATTTGCGTTGATATGCTTCAGCTTGGGCAATCACAACAATATGTTTTCCACATTCAAACATTATTAGCTAAAAATATCTATGTGGAGGTAGAACCTGCACTACGCCAGAAAGCCGATGTGTGGAAGACCGAGCCAGTAATGCAGGTGGCTTCTGTACAAAGCACGCCCACCACAGTTACCAATGTTGTTTTAGAACAGATAGACATCTTTATAGCAGCTTACCTTTCAGCCAATCTACAGACTGGTCAGCTGTCTGACGTTAATAACATTAGTATAGTTCCGAAAGAGCAATTCAAGCCGGTCGCTAAATCGGAAGTGACCGAATATAGATACGTCGCATCAAAGAACAGCAAGGTCTTCCACAAATCCACTTGCGCCTGGGCAAAAAGAATTGCGTCGGAAAATCTTGTATATTACAAGACCAGAGAAGATGCTATAAATGACGGCAAAAGGCCATGCAAGACCTGTAATCCGTAGAAATACGAGTCCAAAATCGAATAATAAATGGAGCTTGTCACAATAATAGTAATAGCAGTTGGTCTGGCGATGGATGCCTTTGCGGTTTCAATCGTCAGCGGTTCTGCATACAAGCAGCTTAAACTAAGGCATACATTGCGAATAGCAGTTTTCTTCGGCGGTTTTCAGGCATTTATGCCATTAGTCGGCTCTCTGGCAGGGCTGAGCATAAAAAAATACACAGCCGGTTACGACCATTGGATTGCCTTCGCTCTTTTAGGCGCTGTCGGGGCAAAAATGATTTACGAGTCATTCAAAATCAGTTTTGCTGAGAAAAGTTTTGACCCGTCAAATATCTTTGTCTTGTTAGCTTTGTCTGTTGCCACGAGTATCGACGCTTTGGCTATGGGTGTTACCCTTTCATTTATTACAAGCTCCATTATTATTGCGGTGATGATTATAGGCATAGTAACTTTTGTGCTGTCATATCTGGGGGTTTTTATCGGCAAGAAAATCGGCCATTTTTTCGAGAACAGAATCGAGGCCTTGGGGGGATTATTTTTAATTGTTCTTGGCGTAAAAATACTTATTCAGCATCTTTTCTTCTAAACAGTAGTAATTACCTCCTTGCAAAAACTTTATTTTATAGATAATGTAGCAAGAAGATACGTGCTAATAGTTTTAAGGTCGCCGACGCTCCATAGCTATGGCGACGGAGCGAATGTAGCTTAATAAAGGCTTCTATGGCAAAAACGACTAAGCTGATAGACTGGGAGAAGTTAACAGATGAGGAAATCCTGCAGATGCGAGTGCGGGACTTCAATCTCCAAATCAAGGGTTCTTCTCTTGAGCCACTTATAAACAAACTCTATGAAGAACTCGCATCGAAAGGTATAAGCTTCCATCCGCCATGCTATCTTGCAGATGAGTGGCTTTGCCCGGACAAGGAGCCCATAATCGGTATTCCGTTTTACTTGGCCCAGCCGCCGTTAAAAAGTATTGAAAAGAAAATGATGTTTGAGGTCGAAGGTGGGACAGAAAAATCGTGTATGAAACTTCTGCGACATGAGTGTGGACACGCATTGAACTACGCATTTGAACTTTATAAGAAAACGCGATGGCGAGAATTGTTCGGTAGATTCTCAGCCAAGTACTCTGAGTGCTATTACTACCAACCCTACTCCAGACGCTTCGTAATCCACCTCAAAGACAGTTATGCTCAGGCTCATCCGGATGAGGACTTCGCAGAGACTTTTGCCATCTGGCTTACACCGAATAGTAATTGGCAGGAGAAATACCAGGGCTGGCCTGTCATTAAGAAACTATGGTATGTCGATAATGTAATGAAAAAGCTCAACGACAAAGAGCCAATAACTACCGCAAAGGGAAGGCTGCCTTGGTCAGCTTCACGGATGACCTCAACACTTGCCGGCTTCTACGAGAGGAAGCGAAAGATGCTTGGCAGCGACTTCCAAGGGTACTATGATGATAGTTTAAGAGAGCTTTTCAAGACAGGAAGTTCGGCTTCTGCGACGACCAGGGCCTCATCTGTTCTTCGTTTATATCGTCGCCAGATTATTGACAATGTTGTAAGATGGACCGGGCATCGTAAATATGACATTCATCAACTGGTTAATAGAATAATACTTCGCTGTGACGGGCTTGATTTATATGCAAAGAAGGACGGTCCAGATGACATAATAGCGATAACAGTTCTCCTTACATCTATTGCAAGAAATACCTTTAGAATTAGAATCGGAAGGAAGCGGCGACCTTAATGAAACGCAAATTGAATATTACCGTTCTTGCGGACAGATGGACCATACCGAGTAACGACCCTGATTTCAGGCAGAGGCCAAAAGAACCCACGACGGAATATCATGTCATCGGGACATTACGCAAGCTTGGTCACAACGTATCTATCCTGGGGCTTGAAGATGACATAACAATTGTTGTAACTACCCTGAGCGAGGACAAACCGGATATTGTATTTAACCTTACTGAGCAGCTTGGCGGCGACCGGCGTATGGATATGAACATCGCAGCGGTCCTTGAGATGTTGGGTGTCCCGTTTACCGGTTCGGGCCCAACAGGACTGATGCTGTCCCGAGATAAGCGGCTGTGCAAGCAGTTACTAACTAGCCATAGAATACGCGTTCCCGGCTTTGTTTGTATTGCTCAGAATCGAAAGGTACGGATTCCAAAATCGCTCAATTATCCTCTGGTTATCAAACCTGCTTTCGAGGATAGCTCAGAAGGTATCTCCAATGCATCTCTTGTTAGCAACGAAACGGCGTTATTGGAGCGGGTCAAATTTGTACACGAACGTTGGGAGCAGCCCGTCATAGTCGAAGAATACGTCGAGGGTCGTGAGCTTTATGTCAGCATTATTGGAAACAATCGCCTGACAGTATTGCCTATACGTGAATGCTTTTTTGATTTTGATGGTCCTGAGGGGCCCCAACTCGCCACCTATCGTGTAAAATGGAACGCCGAATATCGTAAAAAATGGAGTATCAAATTCGGCTTTGCTGAGCTTGATGACCACATCGTTAAAAACATTGAACGCATCTGTAAAAGAGTGTACCGCCTGCTTCGGACTCGTGATTATGGAAGAATAGACCTGAGACTAACCCCGGAGAGTAAGCTCGTTGTTCTTGAGGCGAATCCCAATGCTGATATTGCTTATGGTGAGGAAGTGGCCGAGGCGGCGGAAAAAGCCGGTATTGGCTATGAGAAATTTATTGACCGAATCCTTCGTCTTGCCTTGCGTCGTTATAGATGAGTGCAACGGTAATCCCGATATCATTATTGCGGTACTGAAAAAGCAGGATTTCATTATATTGGAGTGAAGGCATATGGCCTCTAAAGTATACTTCATTAAAAGCTGCATCAAAGACGGTGAAAAGAAAATCTCTGAAAATGCCCGTAGGTTATTTAAAGCCGGTGGTTTTTCAAGCTGCTTTAAGGAAAATGATTTTACGGCAGTTAAGGTTCACGTAGGCGAATACGGCAATAATACATATATAAGACCCGGCTGTTTCAAAGGATTGGTGGAGGAGCTACAGGCACTGAAAACAAAACCTTTTGTGACCGACGCCACCACTTTGTATTTAGGCCGAAGGCACAATGCCATCGACCATAGTATGTTAGCTGCGGAGCATGGCTTTAGCCCGGAAAAGCTGGGGATACCATTTATTCCATCTGACGGATTAATCGGAACAGCCGAGACCGCAATAAAAATTAACGGTGAAATCAACGAAGAAGTTTTTATTGCATCCGATATTGTACGCAGTCAATCAATACTTTCTATAGCTCATTTTACGGGCCATTGCGTAACATGTCTCGGAGCTACGTTAAAAACATTGGGAATGGGCTGCGCAGGTAAAAAAGGGAAGATGAAACAACACGCTGCTCTTACCCTCAGCATCACGAAGAAATGCACGCTTTGCGGCGTCTGTTACAAGCACTGTCCCGCCGATGCTATCACACTTGGCAAAACCAAGGCACGCATCGACCAAAGTAAGTGCATCAGATGCGCAGAATGTCTGGCTATGTGCAGATTTGGTGCAATTGAATGCAACTGGAACAAGGAAACCGAAGTACTACAAAAAAACATTGCTGAACACGCATTGGGGGTACTAAAGGGAAAGGAAAATAGGGCAGCATTTTTCAACTTTATACTTTCGGTTACCGACCAGTGCGATTGCTTCGGCACTCCGGACAAGCCCATAGTAGTCGATGATATCGGCATAGCTGCCTCAACAGACCCGGTGGCTGTTGATAAGGCAGCGCTGGATATGGTGGAAAATAAAGCAGGGAAAAAACTCCAGCAACTGCTCAAAAACGAAAAACTTAATCCTCTTTATCAAATCGAGCACGGCGAGAGAATCGGCTTAGGAAGCACAAATTATAAGCTTGTAGAAATCGATTAACAACCAGACCGGCAAAATTGTTAAATATTTATCTAATTTTTCTTGCATTTCATAGAAATATATATAAAATATCTATTATGTCATTAGGCCAGATAATAAGGAAAAAACGTGAGCAGTTGAATCTAACGCTGGATGAGGTCAGCAGCCGTGTTGGATTCTCCAAGCCGTATCTATCCACCATTGAAACCGGCAAGGTGAAAAACCCGCCCAGCGATGAATTATTGAGAAAGCTCGAAAAGGCACTTAAATTTGAGCAGGGCCTTTTGCTGCACATCGCTCATTTAGAAGGGCTTCCCTCCGATATCCGCCAGAAATACGAATCCGCAGAAGCTGAAAACGAAAAGTTTCGGCAATTTATCAAAAATCTCATCCATAAAAAAACCAATGTAAGACAGCTCGATACCCTTCTTGCTGAAGATAATCTCGGCATCGAGCAGGAGAAGGCGTCTTTGGCGGCCGGCCGGATGGTGCCGGTGATAAACAAGGTTGCGGCCGGGTATCCGGCTGATTTCGATGACCTCGACTACCCCGTTGGTATAGCAGATGATTATGTCCGCTGCCCTGATATTCACGACCCGAATGCCTTCGCCGTCCGTGTTGTCGGAGACTCGATGAAGCCGAAATTCCAGGAAGGTGACATTGTTGTTTTCTCTCCTGCCGCTGAAGTGCACAATGGCGATGATTGCTTTATCCGTTTTGCAGAGCCACACGAAACGGCCTTTAAGCGTGTCTTCTTCGAGCCGGACAACAAAGTTCGCCTTCAGCCGCGAAACGATAATTATTCCCCTCTAATCGTTGATGGCAAACGCATCAACGGCCTATACCGCGCCGTGATAAAATACGAAAAACTGTAAGTATTCTTTCACATTTGATCTTGCGTGATGCGTTTAGCTGGTAATTTGTCCGGCGACGGCGAGAACTAAGGCGAATACTTCTGAGGCACCGGCTTGTTTTAATGTCTTTGCACACTCGTTCAACGTCGCTCCGGTTGTCTTTATATCATCGACCAGACAAATTTTTCTGCCGGCAAAGTTATGACCCTTGCGAACAGCGAAAGCACCGGCTACATTTCTCGCACGAGCAGCGGCGCTTGCCATTGTCGGCTGAGATTTGGTTCGGCGGATTCGGACAAGGTTGGTGTTGATTTTTGCCGTTGGATGTTTTAGTTGCTTAGCTAAAATCAATGATTGATTATAGCCGCGGACTAATCGCCTTGACCAGTGTAACGGCACAGGAACAAAAAGCTCTATTGCGTTTACAAAGCTGCTGCCCTGTAATGCGGAATTAGCTAGGAAACCCAACGTTGAATCCAGTTCAGTCCGTCCGTTCTTAAAGCAAAGTATCATTTGCTGCAAGCTTTGTGAATATACTCCGCTTCTTGCAATCCCATCAAAATAAATTTCTTTACCTTGGCAGTTCGGGCAAGCGCCTCCCAATATGGCATATCTGCTGGCATCTCGGCCGCATCGCGTGCAGTAATCGCCTCCCGTACAGGTTATAAGCTGGCCCCAGCAATCTGTGCATAAATTTCTATCAGTCTCGCAAACGCTTTCGTCGCAATTGATGCACACTGCAGGCCAGAGAAGCTGATTTAACCCTTGCAAAGCAAAAATAGCGCACTGTTTTATTTTCCCCGTATCCACGCCGGAGATTATACAAAAACAAATGGAAATCAACTACAAGGAAACTGTGGAATTTCAAAAATCAAAACTTGTTGGCCCGCCTTGCGGCGAAAGACGCAGGGGCATGCGACCGTCAAGGTTCAGAAAGTTAAGTGTCGCCATCAGCATTTTCGTGCCTCAAGTTGCACAGTAACCGTTTTTTTTTGGGGTTGACCTGAAGGATGGGGGTCGATACAATTCTTAACTTGTGAATTGTGATGTGAGGCGTATTTTGCAAACAAAAAAAGGAGCGATAAGTGGCGTATAACTGCGTGGTTCTTATAAAGCAAGTGCCGGATACCAAAAGGATTACGGGCCAGGCAATGAACGAAGACGGCACGGTTAATCGTACGGCCCTGCCGGCAATTTTCAACCCGGAAGACCTCAATGCGCTGGAACTGGCCTTACAGATAAAAGAAAAATATGGCGGTAAAGTAACCGTTATCACGATGGGGCTGCCAGCGGCGAGCGAGGTGCTTCGCGATTCTCTTTTCCGCGGTGCTGACGATGCAATTCTGCTGACTGACAAGCGATGCGCAGCGAGCGATACGTTAGCAACGAGTTATATCCTGAGATGTGCGGTTAAAAAGCTTGATTACGATATAGTCCTTTGCGGCAGGCAGGCGATTGACGGCGATACCGCGCAGGTCGGGCCTCAATTAGCGGAGAAACTGGGCATTACGCAGATTACATATATCGAAGAGCTTTCAGAACTTAATGGCAAAACCATAACAGTCCGGCGAAATATAGGTAACGGCTGGCAAAAAGTCAAAACTGTTCTTCCGGTGCTGCTGACTGTTACAGGCGATGCGAATGAGCCGAGAGTCGCTGCTGCAAAAAAGATGATGAAATATAAAAACGCAAGGACACCGGTTGAAATCGAAAGAGAAATAAAAGCGGATAATCCAGATGCCACTGAGCAGGAATTGAAAAGTCTGATTGAAATGAAACAAAGCGACCTGAGCGGCAGGGGACTGCTGATAAAACAATGGGGTTTGGATGAGGTTGAGGCGGATTTGACCTGGTGTGGCCGAAGCGGCTCGCCGACAAAGGTGCATCGAATCCAAAGCGTTGTTTTGGCGGCGAAGGAAAGCAAAACAATCGAGCCAAGCGAAAAAGGCATCTCCGATATGATTCACGAGCTGATTGAAGATAAAATCATTGCATGAGGCGTGAAGCGAAGGGCGAGGGACAGAATACGAGATACGAAATATGATAGATGTTAATAGGAATGGTGAGGTTTGGGTATTTGCCGAGCAGCATAATGGCGATTTACAGGATGTGCCTGTTGAGCTGATGAGCAAGGCCCGGCGGATGGCCGATACATTAGGCGTGAAATTAGCGGCGACTCTTTTGGGTAACGGTGTCAAAGAACTGGTGACAAAACTCATACAGCACGGAGCTGATAAGGTATACCTGGTCGAGCATCGGTCGCTTGGGCAGTATCAAACGAACGGCTACGCGAAGGTGATGTACGATTTGATACATAAATATCAGCCGCAGATTGTACTTTATGGAGCGACGACAACCGGCAGAGACCTCGCACCGCGAATAGCAAGTGCTATAAAAGCGGGACTGACGGCGGATTGTACCGATTTGCAAATCGGCGACCACACGACGGTTGCTGATAAGAAGCTTCATAAGAATCTATTATTTCAGATTCGCCCTGCATTCGGCGGAAACATAATCGCCACGATTATCAATCATGACCGCTGGCCGCAGATGGCAACGGTGCGCGAGGGCGTTATGCCGATGCCTGAGCCGGACGTGAAGCGCAAGGGCGAGATTGTCGAAGAGAAGGTAAAAATTTCAAAACAGGATTTGCCGCTTAAGATTCTCGAAGAGCATAAACGGCCGAAGAAAGTCAATCTAAAAGCAGCGAGGGTAATTGTCGCCGGCGGAGCAGGCGTTGGAAGTAAGGAAAATTTTAAGCTTGTCTGGGACCTTGCGAACTGTCTCGGAGCGGCACCGGCGGCTTCAAGGGCAGCGGTTGATTTGGGATTTATAGACAAAGACCATCAGGTCGGCCAGACCGGTACAACGGTTCGGCCGAGTTTATATATCGCCGTAGGCATCAGCGGAGCAATTCAGCATCAGGCAGGGATGAGCCAGAGCCAGAAGATTGTTGCTATCAATAGCGACCCCAATGCTCCTATATTTCAGGTTGCACATTATAACATCGTCGGTGACTTGAATGATGTTGTGCCTAAGATGATTAAAGCCATTAAAGAAAAAACGGTATAGGAAATCAAAAATGGCAAACTTTTTCAGAGATAATGAAGATATACAGTTTTTGTTCAGCCATATTGACGTTGGCAAGCTGGCTCAAATTTGCGAAGAGAACTTCAGGTTTGCGAGCGAATTTGATTATGCGCCAGCCAATGCCGACGAGGCGATACAGAATTATCAATTAGTACTGGACTCGCTGGGAGAGCTGGCTGCAGATTTTATTGCACCGCGGGCCGAGGATGTGGACCGTCAGGGTAATATCTTAAATGAAGATGGTTCTGTAACCCGGCCGAAAGGTATAGAAGAATCTTTGGAGAAGCTTGCACAGGCGGAGGTGATGGGTTTTACGCTGCCGCATCGTTTCGGCGGATTGAACTTTCCGAACCTTCTCTATTCGATGGCGATTGAGATTGTATCGCGTGCTGATGCTGCGCTTATGAATATATTCGGCCTGCAGGGAATCGCTGAGACCATCAACGCCTTTGCATCGGAAGAAATCAAACAGCGATGTCTTCCGGATTTTGCTGCTGGCAAAGTGACCGGAGCAATGGTATTGACCGAGCCGGATGCAGGTAGTGACCTGCAGTCGGTTAAGCTCCGCGCATTTACAGATGATAACAATAACTGGTTCCTGCACGGCGTAAAGCGATTCATAACAAACGGCTGTGGCGAAATACTCTTGGTATTGGCGCGGAGTGAGCCGGAAATTTCTGACGGGCGGGGGCTGAGCTTATTCCTGGTAGAACGTGGGCCGTGGGTGAAAATCCGCCGGCTGGAAGAAAAGTTAGGTATTCACGGCAGCCCCACCTGCGAGATGTTTTTCAATAATGCACCGGCCAAACTCATCGGCGAGCAGCAACGCGGCCTGATTACTTATGTGATGAGTTTAATGAACGGCGCTCGTATCGGTATCGCTGCCCAGTCATTAGGTATTGCAGAAGCAGCTTACAGAGTTGCCCGCGATTACGCGGCAAGCAGAAGACAATTCGGCGTAGCGATTGAGAAGCTGCCTGCGGTGCGGGATACACTAATAGATATGAAAATAGCAATTGAAGCAGCCAGGGCGCTTTTGTATGAGACGTCGCGGATTGTCGATATGGAAGTTGGTTTTATCAGGCAGTTGGAAACGAATCCGCCTGAAGATAAAGAACAAGTCAGGCAGCTAAAAGCCGACTCGCGAAAATGCAAAAGAATGGCGGGGATGCTGACGCCGATGAGCAAATACCATTGCAGTGAGATGTGCAACAGAGTCGCTTATGACGCTTTGCAGGTTCTCGGCGGAAGCGGTTATATGCAAGACTATGCCTGTGAGCGGCACGCCCGCGATGCGAGAATCACGACCATCTACGAAGGCACGAGCCAATTGCAAATAGTCGCAGCGGTACGTGGTGTTTGCAGCGGCAGAGCGGAAAATATCATTAATGAGCTTGCGCAGCAACAGTTCGACCCGCAATTACAAGACCTGCTGGAGAAGCTTTCCGAGGGAACGCAGCATCTAAAAAGTGCAATTGCCTTTGTAAAAGAGAATGGCAACGAGTATATGGACCTTTACGGCAAAGCGCTGGTCGATATAGCGATAGATTTGATTAACGGGTATCTGTTGTGCGGACAGGCAAGCACAAAAGTGGATATGCAGGTATGGGTAGCAGATGAATCTTCCAACAACGGCGAAAAGATTCCGATGAAAAAGCGAAAGGCCATGATTGCACGAAGATACATTACGAAGAACGCACCGAAGATTGCAGCTTTAGCGGAATTGATTCGCACGGGCGATAAATCTACATTCGCTGAATATGAAGCAATGATAGGACCGATACCGACCGAATGAGGAGGGGGCAATGCTTAAATCAGTAATATTTGATTTCGATGGTGTAATAACGGATTCGGAGATTTTGCACCTTCGTGCTTTTAATCGAGTACTGGCTCAATATGACGTGGAGATTTCAACAAGAGATTATTACAAACAATATCTTGGCTACACTGATGTAGATTGCTTTAAGCTGCTCGCTAAAAAGGGCCTGCTCAAAATAGATATGCAGGGAACCGAAAATCTTGTAAAGCAGAAAAATCAGGTATTTGAGGAGCTGGCAAAAACTGAAGGCCGGATCATAGAAGGCGTCCGAGTTTTTTTGCAGATGCTCAAAGGCAATGGTATACCGATGGCGATATGCTCCGGAGCGCTATTGGCAGAGATTGAACTTGTATTAGAGCAGGCCCGGCTGCGGGATTTCTTCGAGGTGATAGTGTCCGCGGAGCAGATAAAAAAGGGCAAGCCAAGTCCCGAGGGTTTTTTACTGGTTCTAAAAAAACTCAATCAAGGCCGACAAAATCCAATCGATGCCAATCAATGTATAGCGATAGAGGATTCACACTGGGGTCTGCAAGCCGCTAAAGCGGCGGGGATGCACACAATAGCGGTAACAAATTCCTACGATGCTGAGCAGTTGGTAATGGCTGAAAAGATTGTGGGTCAACTGGGCGGGTTAAGTATCAACGATTTACAGCAGCTTTGTGCTTAATCCTGATAGTTAGATTTTTTCATCAACTTTCTCGGCGGTGTCTTCGATAACTTTGCCGGGGACTTGGAGGTCCCGGCCCATGCCTTTGAAGGTCTCGCAGCCGAACAGTGAAAATACCAGCACAACCAATGCAACTATTAAAAGGATTTTCTTAACCATTTTGCTTAATACCTCAAGCTATTATTTTCTCAATTTATCATACTGTATTAAAAGCCGGCCATTACTTTAACTGCATAATTCCCGGCCCGGCGATTTTGGCTTTTACTTTGCCGGTCTTCAGGTCGTATTCGATTGCTTTAACAAGAGCGCCGTTGAAAATGCAGGGCTGAGCTTCGCTTGCTTCAACCTTCATTATAGCTTTTTTATGGTCATAAAAAAGGCTGCCACCCGCGAATTGATTTTTATCGTCCTCAAAAGTAATTCCACCCGAAGCGAACAGTTTGTCAAAATCGGTCCGGCTGTCTGCAGTTTGATAAAGCAGGGCTTCTACGTGGCCGGCTGTGGCTCGAATGGGCTGGCCATATTCGCCATCGATGATAGGTACGTAATCAATATTGATTTTCTTTGTTTTCGCATCGACGATAATTTGATTTTTTTCTAAATAATACTGCAATCTATCAAAGTTTTTGAATAGCGCCCAGCAGGGTCGGCGCAAGCTAAACCCGCCGGTTTGCTTTTGTGGTCCCTGAGCATCGGCACTCCGGTTGGGCCCCGGGCTACGGCGGGCTCCGCCCTGACGAGTCTGCTCTGACGAGACGGCGTTTGCGAACTTTATTACGCCCTGGCCGGTAGCTACGAAGATTTGATTGGCATCGTCGAAATCGAACTGACGACACTTTAGCTCAATGCCACTAAGCAGTTTCTCACCTGCGGATTTGACTGTTGCCAGCCGGACCACGCCGCCGCTTGCAGTTAGATGTTCTATCTGTGAGCCGTTACCCCTTTCCTGTGAGGTGAGATTTACCGTTATTTTCGTTGCAGAAAGGTTGTATTTCTGCTGAGTGTTCGTGTATTTTTTGCTCATCGAACATAGACAACCGCCATCGAAGATAACCTGCTGGGAATCAAGCAGATATTTGGTTTGTTTTTGAGCGGTTATTACTACAGGTAGCGGTGGTGTTGAGCTGTTGGTATCCGTTATGTCATCAGCGTAAAATGTAAGTTCTGTCGGGCCGGTGGCAACAATGTCGTTTGTAGAAGCGCTATAGTCAATTTGTTCAGCGATAAACTTGGCACGCTGGCTAACATTATTCTGGTCATGGGCAGAGTCGAGTGGAGAAACGACAATTTCAACTCCTCCGCCGCTTGCAGTGAAATGTTCGATGCTGGTAGTTGAAGCAGAGTCCGGCTTAGCTTTATCTTTCGACAAATCTACTGCAAATTTTGGAGCAGAAATCGTGTACTTCTCGGGGCGGTTGGGTTCGCTGGAAAGCATCGAACCCAGACAATCACCTTCGAAAACAACATCCTTCGAGGCCGACGAAAACTTAGTTTGTTTCTGGGCTATTATTTTTACCGGCATGGCGGGCTGATTTGCTTCAGCAGCTAACATACCAGAGGTGTAAAAGTCAAGCTGCGACCTGCCCGTGGCAACGACATCGCCGGTGGAAGCGTTAAAGTCAATATTTTTTGCAATGAAGGTACTTCGTCCTTTTGCATCTTCGAGTTTTTTGCTGCCTTTTCGGCTGGGCGAGGATACCCCGCTATCGATTTTGAAAGAACTTTTAAGCGGACTGGACAAGCTCATTAGCGTTATGACAACGCCGCCATCACAGGTGAGAACTGTATCAAGGTCCTGTTGTGGCAATTCCTCTGGCCTCGTCTCGGCGTCGTGCTCCGGCAGGTTCCGCTCTGACGAGAAGGCTTTCCGAGCCGTAGCAGGCTGGTTTTGTTTCGTAACAGCGATTTCAGGAGTGCTTACAACTGTGTTTGGTTCTATGGTTTCAGGCCTGCCTGTCTCGGCTTGGCCGCCCGGCTGCGGCTCGGCAAGCCTCCGCCGAGACGAGAGCAAAGACGGGCTGGGTTTTTTACTTGAGCCCTCCGACCAGAATATATCATTGATTGAAAGTTCATCATCGGCAAAAATCAGCTGCTCAGGCGTATCAATAACAACATTTTTGTTAAACACACATTTGTAGTATTCGCTTGGTTTTTGCGGGGTTGGTTGCTGACTGACGGATTGTTGGCCGGCTGCTGGTTGTTGGCTGGTTGTTGGTGATGAGCTTTGTTCCTGAGAGGTGGTGGAATCGGCTGGTTGTTTTGGTTGGGCCTTAGCAGGCGAGAGAAAAGCCGACTTTGGGCTTTTCAGGCGCAAGCTGTCCAGGGTAATTATCCTAAGCGACTCAAGACGTTTGAGCTGGTCATTATAGACAAGCTCCAGCCCTTTGCCGAGCATTCGAGCGTCCTGGGAAACGAATTTAACAGGACCTTCGCTCAGGAACAACGTCCTGTCGCTGATAAAAGAAACATCATCAAGATAAACAAAGCTTTCTTTAATGTCACTTCCGGCCTGAGGCAAAATATGTATGACTACATTGTCGGTAAAAGTTGCATCCTTCGGTGTGGGTTTCCCAACAGCGGTTTCAACCTGAATCTCTCCTTTGTCGGCGAAGATAAAACAATTGAAAGAATCCCGATAAACATTCATATAGGGTTTTTCAACCTGCCACAATCCTTTTTCCTGGTGCAGAAGCTCCTCAAATCCAAACACCCTGTCAATTTCCTTGTTATTATTACGATGTATGAATTTTGGTTTTATAAGAACACCAACACCAACATCGCCGATTTTGCCAATTTCGCCCTCAAGGGTGCCGATATTGCTATCAGCGATAGTATCCTCGATATCGACCGCAGGCGCCTTGCTTATCGTGTTATAGAGCAGATATATCGCAAGTACGACTGTCAGCGAGATAAAACCTATTAAAAATTTTCTCAGCTTAGGACCCATATCAAATAATCGTCTCTGATACTGTGTATTTGTTATTGATACCTTTTCAACAGTTCCTGCCATTTGCCGGTACTTTTAAGGATGTATTCTATTACTTCGCGTACGGCACCGGCACCGCCGGGACGAGTGGTTACTAAATCTGCACTTTGCCTGACCTCGTCAGCGGCATCGGCAACAGCTATACCAAAGCCGACGTATCTAATGACCGGCAAATCCGGCAAATCATCACCGACATAGGCAACATGTTTTGGCGAAAGACCCTGTTGCTGGAGAAATTTCTCGAGTATAGGCAGTTTTTCATGACAATCCTGAAATACGTATTCAATCCCAAATTGTTTGGCACGGATTTCTGTTGGTGGTGAAACTCTGCCGCTGAACAAGGCCATTTTCAGCCCTGCTCTTAGCCAGAGACGGATTCCGTGGCCATCCTGTACGTTGAAGAATTTGCTTTCGCTGCCGTCGCCGCTAACAACAATAGTGCCGTCGGTCAGAACGCCGTCAACGTCGAGAGCAAGAAGCTGTATGTCTGAAAGATTCGGCACTGGTTATTTCTCCGTATCCGAATGTTTTGGTCATTTGGAAATTTGAATTTTGATATTGTTTCGTGCTTCGGATTTAGGATTTCGTGTTTTATGTCTTCGTTTCAATGTTCTCAGCAGTAAAAACGCACACCTCATCTATTATCCGACCACCTTAATAGTAACTATATCCTGTACGTCGATTAGGCCGACAGGTTTATCATTTGCATCAACAACTGGAAGCTCGTCGATTCTATATTTGTGGAAAATAGCTGCGGCCTCTGAAGCAAGGGCGTCGGTTCTTATTCTTTTACAATCGGTGGTCATTACATCGCTCGCTTTGAGCTTAAAAGTGCCACTGCCTTCTTTTGTTATCAATCGCCTCAGGTCGGCATCGGTGATAATTCCCGATAATTTGCCGGCCTTATCAACCACCATCACAGCACCGTGGCGTTTTATATCGCCGGTTTTTTCGAGTAGTTTTTTTATCGTATCGGTGATTACTGCAATGGGCAATTTTTCGCCTGGCTTGAACATCATCGATTGCTCAACGGTAAGCAGCTTTGCCCCGAGTAAGCCGCCCGGATGGAACCTTACGTAATCTTCGACGCTGAAATTGCGGGCCTTCATCACGGTAAAGGCAAGGGCGTCACCGACTGCCAGCATACAGGCGGTTGAGGCGCTCGGCGCAACACCAAGCGGACAGGCCTCGGACATCTTGCCCATGCACAAAACTACGTTGGCGTACTTACTTAAAGTCGAGTCGCTGTCGCCGGTTATTGCTATCAGTTTGATTTGAAGTTGCTTGACCAGGTTTATAAGGCGAATAACCTCATCGGTTTCGCCGCCGTAGCTCAGGACAATTACTATATCGTTTTTTCGCAATCTGCCGAGGTCACCGTGAACGGCTTCAGCGGGATGAAGAAAATGGCTGGGCGTTCCGGTCGATGCCAGGGTGGCGCTGATTTTTCGTCCGATGATACCGGCTTTTCCGATTCCGCTTACTATGGCAGAGCCTGTGCAGTTATAAATCATCTCGCAAGCCCGGCTGAAAGACTCATCAACAATTGGTCTAACAGCAGTTATCGCCTCTGCTTCGGCAGAAATAACCTTCCGTGCATACTCAAGGTCAAATTCCACTTATTGTCTCCTGATTGGTGCTTAACAGCTATATCTTGTTGAATTATCAATTATCAGCTACTGATTATCAATCGTAATTCCTACAGTTTTACCACGCTTCCGCGTGCATTGTAGCATACAAAATCGTGTTTTTCACCTGTGTACTCAGGCGTAGAATGAATAATGACGCGTTTGTCGCTAAACTGCTCAATCTGGGTCAGCGCAGCTCTTTTTTCATTCTGCAGATAATCCGCAACTTCGGGTGAGACAAACAGCTCAATCCGTTTTATCTGCTCTTTTGAGGCAGAAAGATGCAACATTCGAATAATCTCGATGGCCATTGATTCATGGCTTTTGACAAAGCCCGTGCCTGCACAATGCGGACAAGCCAGATACGTGGCTGATTGTAAGGAAGGCCGCATTCTCTGACGAGTCATTTCTATCACGCCGAATCTGCTTATCCCCAGTATTCTTGAACGAGCACGGTCGACCTTGACAGCTGTGCGAAAAACTTTTTCCACATCCTTGCGGTGCTTGTGGTTGCGCATATCAATAAAATCGCAGACTATAAGGCCGCCGAGGTCTCTCAATCTAAGCTGGCGGGCAATCTCGACAGCCGCTTCCATATTACTCTCATAGGCAGTCAGTTCAGGTGTTTTCGGCCTGCGGTACTTTCCGCTGTTGACATCTATCGATACCAATGCTTCGGTTTGCTCGATTACAATCGAGCCGCCGCCTTTAAGCTTTACTTCTCGCGACTGCACTTTGGTGATTTCATCCTCAATCTGGTATTTGTGAAACAATGGTACCTTACCGTCATAATACGTTACCCTTCTTCTCAAACGTGGTGACGCTATGGAAAGAAAATCCCTGATTTTGCGAACTACAGCCTCCGAATCGCATATTATCCTGCTTATTTTACTATTAAATACATCCCTGAGTGTCCGGATAACCAAATCGGACTCCTGATAAAGCTCGCCGGGCGCTTTTTCGGTTTCTATTCGTTTTTCAATAGCCCTCCACAATCGTCTGAGATATCTCAAATCGTTTTGTATATCCCTTTTAGAGCACCCTTGGCCTGCGGTTCTGATGATAAAGCCCATTTGTTTTGGGGGATTACTCTGCTCAAAAATCTGTCGCAGCCGTTTGCGTTCGTCCTCATCCTCAATCTTGTGTGAGATGCCGTGTTTTCGCATCCAGGGCATCATAACCAGATACTTACCTGCCAGAGCAAGGTATGTGCTGAGGGTCGGTCCTTTGGTCTTGACGCCTTCTTTTGTTACTTGAACGACAATTTCTTGTCCTTTTCGCAGGCAGTCCTGCATAGGCGGGCGTTCCTTGAGCGATTTTCTTCGGCCGACACTGTCAGAGGGCTTGCCGCTTATATCTGAAAAATACTGCGGGTGAAGGTCGCTGGTATGAAGGAATCCGTTTTTTCCTATACCGAAGTCTATAAATGCTGCCTGTATCCCGGACTCAATATTTACAATTTTTCCTTTATAAATATTACCGACGTGTCTGCCGATGCTGGCTCTTTCCACGTACAGCTCCTCGAGGAAGCCTCCTTCAACTACTGCCACTCTGCATTCTTCGCTTTCAGCTACATTTATAAGCATTTCTCTTGCCATACTCGATTCTCGTTTCTCGATACTCGATTCTCGATTCTCGTCTCTCGATGCTCGTCGAGTATCCAGCGTCGAGCATCGACCCCGTTAGAAATATTTTTTCTAACGGGGCAAGCCATCTTTTTGCCATTGTACGTTCGTGCGTTTAATCGGCGCAGCGAGCATACTTACCTTGAGTTCCAGCAACTGTAAAATCTCATCAGCTCTTATCGAGCCGGCAGGGCTAATCTTGTATTGGACAATTATACTGTTATTATCCAGTTCAATCGACTTCAAAAAAGGCCTGACGTCCACTTCTTTCGCCACGCCTGCCTTGCCGCGTGAGCCATAACCCGAGGCGCGGGTTACGAACAGCGACTTATTAGCCAATAATTGCTCAATTCGGGCCTTTAAGGTGCCGTTAAGATATTCCGGCTGTACTTTTAATATATACGTGGCTGAATATGGCTGAAATGACGTATTTGGCTCCGCCAGACTTGCCGAAAGCAGTTCAATTCCTTCAGGCAGTTGCTCGGAAAGCGCATCCTTAACCAAATCGCGCAAATCACTTCGACCATCTGTCTTCTCCACAGTCCTAAGGATTCCTTGAGGAGGGCGCTTATCGGCGGAGCATCGAAAACACAGCAACTCATCGTCCGATTCAACACCAACAGGTCTGGGCAATGGTAGAGACAGTTTCGGATGGGGATTGAAACCCTGCGTGTGCTGGATTTGAATACCTGCCCGAACACATGCTCGTTGAAAAACCTTGAGCGTCTCAGCGTGCGACAGAAATCTCAAGCTCCCGCCTATCCTGAATTTTATTACCAGCAAGATAGTTTCGTTCGAAAATGCTATGTCCACTTCTCCTTAATAACATCCTGTATTTACATATAAGCATTATGCCCATATTTGTTCGAAAAACAAGCATATTCAACCAGTGTGAAGTGCCTAAAGTTGCGGATTTATCCGCCAGAAGTAAGGCGGGCAAGTTGAGATGGTGGGCTGGAGTGACATTTTGCCTGTTCCATTACTTATTCAAACATCAGTAATGTTTAGTCCTTTGTAAATGGCGGCTATCGATTGTATAATTACAGGGCGATGAAAAAATTATTGAAAAAACTCATTCAGGCTAAAACGACTGCTGAGGAAGGTGAATTGACCGCAGCACAGGTTATTTCAGCCGAGTTCGCCAGCTTTGGCATAGATTCTCAGATAGATACCTGGGATGAAAACAGGGCAAATATCACTGCGCGGATAAAATCGGCCGGGCAGAAAGGTGCGCTTTTATTTGTTTGTCATCTCGATGTTGTTGCCCCCGGTGAGGCAGGCTGGCAACACCCGCCCTTTGGGGCGGTTGAAAGCGATGGCAAAATCTACGGCAGGGGCGCAACAGATATGAAAGGAGCAATTGCTTCGGTCGTTACCGCTATCGGCCGGATTGCTGAGTCGGGCACGAAGTTGCAAGGTGATATTGTATTTTTTGCTGCCGCCGGTGAAGAGGCCGATAGCTGTGGCGCGGAGAGATTTGTTCGTAACTATGCAGCGCAATTACCTGAAATTGCCGGCGTAATTATAACCGAACCGACGGATTTCGAAGTCGTTACCACCCATCGAGGAATGTTATGGCTTAAAGTTACAACCAAAGGCAAAACGGCTCACAGCTCAGCACCACAGCTGGGTATAAATGCCATATCTTCGATGAAATCTCTTTTGGACGAACTTCAAGACTATAAAATTGCCGCCAAATCTCATGAATTGTTAGGCGATTGCTCTATGAGTATTAATACCATCTCAGGCGGCAAGGAAATCAACGTTGTGCCGGATAGCTGCTGTATTGGAGTGGATATTCGCACATTGCCTTCGCAAAGTAATCAGCAGATAATCAATGATTTCGAAGGTGTCATTGCGAAATTAAAACAAAAAAATCCTAAATTCGATGCAGAGGTTACCGTTATACGTGAAGTGGGTGCATTAGAAACGGACAATAATTGTGATTTTGTTAAGGATTTTTGTTCTGCTGTCCGAGCCAATGAAACCAAAGCCGTCGGCTTTACTACAGATGGGCCATTTTTTGCTTCACTGGGTGCACCTGTTGTGATTTTTGGCCCGGGCAAACCGGAACTTGCCCATAAGCCGGATGAATATATCAACGTCAGCGACGTAGAAAAGGCCGTTGGACTTTACAAAGAAATTATTTTGAAATTTTTAATATGACTTTTGCTGTGTCAATGCGATGAGCTGTTAAAGGGAAAATGTCTGAAAAAAACAATGTTTCCATGGCCTGAACTGAGAAAAATACTATGGATTTCATAGTGGAGAAAATGAAAGATGAAGACTGGCCTGCGGTAAAGAGCATCTATCAGGAAGGTATTGCTACCGGCAACGCAACATTTGAGACAGATGTCCCTGATTGGCAAAAGTGGGATAATACTCACTTACGGGATTGCAGATTGATTGCTAAGACCGAAGGAAAAATCATTGGATGGGTGGCATTAAGCCCTGTTTCAAAAAGGCCGGTTTATTCTGGAGTTGCTGAGGTGAGTTTATATGTGAAGGCATCGGCCAGAGGTCAAGGTGTAGGAAAAGCTCTACTTCGAGCAGTCATCGAGGAATCAGAACGAGCGTGTATATGGACTTTGCAAGGGGCAATTTTCCCTGGGAATGCAGCCAGTATTGCTTTGTGTAAAACCTGCGGCTTTCGAGAAGTAGGCCGTCGTGAATGTATTGGCCAGATGAACGGCGTTTGGAGAGATGTCGTTCTCATGGAACGGCGAAGCAAAGTTGTGGGAGTTTTAAAAAAAGGAGAATCAAAATGAAAGAAAAGCTAAATTCGAATCTGATCAGTAAATTAAATAGTTTCACCGACGATTTCTTATCAGAGCAGGATGGAGTTCTTGACAAGAAGACCATTGAGTTGATTGCCACGGCTGTGAGTATGTGTGTCAATTGTACACCTTGTGCCGATTTTCATATAAATGAAGCTATTCAATGTGGTGCAACCAGCGAAGAAATCAATAAAGTTTTTAAGATTGTGATGGCTGTCAGTGCTGGGAAAATAAAGGTTTTTGCCAGAGGATTAAAAAGTGATTTTTAGTGGCATGTTAGGAAAGAAAGTGTTTGCGAGAGGGTGATTTATGCAGAGAAAAGACAAGCAAATAAACGATATTGCTGCCATTGAGGATATACTGAGCAGGGCCACGGTGTGCAGACTGGGTTTGTGTGAAGCAAATCAGCCTTATGTGGTTCCGCTCTGCTTTGGCTATAAAGATAATGCTTTGTATTTTCATTGTGCCGGGCAAGGCAAAAAGTTGGACATCCTCAGAAAAAATAACAACGTTTGTTTCGAAGTCGATATAAACCATGAGCTTGTAAAAGCTGACAAGGCGTGTGACTGGGGGATGAAATACAAAAGCGTTATCGGCTTCGGAAAAGCTGTGTTCATAAAGGATGTCGAGCAGAAACGCAAGGCGCTCGATATTATCATGCAACAATTTTCAAAGGACACTTTTGAATATTCAGCAAATGCCGTCGAGAACATATGGATTATAAAGGTTGAAATAGAAAGTATGACAGGAAAACAGTCAGGTTAATTTAAGGAACGGGATTATGAGTCGGTTGGAAGAAATATCTAAAAGAAGAAAGAAAGTACACGAGAAATTGACTTCTCTGAAATCCAAAACCTATGAGGCATTTCTTGAGATGGAAAAAGTAGCTTTTTCCGACGGAGCTTTACCCAGAAAAGCTAAAGAACTGATAGCAGTGGGTATTTCTGTTGTGATCGACTGCGAGTCTTGTATGCAGTGGCACATTGAACAAGCTGCCAAAGCCGGGACCTCAATGCAGGAGGTTCTCGAAGCAGTAGAAGTCGGAATGGAGATGGGCGGTGGTCCTGCAACCGTATCTGCAAGATTTGCTCTTGAGGTGATGGAGGATGTGTTCAAACAATAACAATATATATTGGAGATAAAAATGGAGAAACTTATCTTTTACATTCTGGATGTGTTTGTTGAAGAAAAATATGCAGGCAATCAGCTTGCGGTCGTTCGAGAAGCAGGAGCACTTTCGGATAGTCAAATGCAAAAAATCACCAAGGAGGTGAATTATTCTGAGACGACTTTTATTTTGTCCGACGAGCCACGAGATGGTGGTTATGATGTTCGCATTTTCACACCGAAAGTTGAAGTGCCTTTTGCCGGCCATCCGACGCTGGGTACAGCTTATGTAATACAGCAGCAGATTATTGAAAAGCCGGTTAAAGCTGTAAATCTGAATCTAAAGGTCGGCCGGATTCCGGTTACGTTTAACTATGACGGCCGGCAGCCGGGTATTTTATGGATGAAGCAAATCGAGCCGATTTTCGGCCGGACTATCGAGCCGGGGCCTGTCTCAGAGGTGTTGGGCATTGACAAAAGCGATATCGATGAAAGGTTTCCGATTCAAGAGGTTTCGACGGGTGTGTTCTTTATTCTCGTGCCATTGAAAACCTTAAATGCTGTCAAATGTTCTCGTGTGGTCAGGGACAAATACTTCAAGCTGGTTGAAAAAACGCAAGCTAAGGCAATTCTCATCTTTTGTCCCGAGACTTACAATCAAGACAATAACTTAAATGTGCGAGTCTTTTGTGATTATTGTGGCATACCGGAGGACCCTGCCACAGGAAGTGGAAACGGCTGCTTAGCTGGATATTTAGCAAACTACCGGTACTTTGGAAAAAGTCAGGTCGACGTTCGGGTTGAACAGGGCTATGAAATCGGCAGGCCTTCATTGCTGTACTTACGAGCGGAAGAAAAAAGCGGCAAGATTGAGGTATTTGTCGGCGGGAAAGTCATAATGGTTGCTAAAGGTCAACTGCTCTAAAAGGCGGTCTGAAACAATAAAGTGTGGATTGGGAATATTAACGATGAAAGCGGAGAGTAAATACACAGCTTATTGTGGCCTATATTGTGGCGATTGTATACCTTTCAATCAGCCATTATTTGATACTGCAGAAAAGCTAAGAGAAGAACTGCAAAAACAGCAGTTTGATAAATACGTGGGGCTAAAGGCAAAAGAAAATCCTGTACTTAACGATTACGAGACTTTCGTTAGAGTATTATCTTCGTTAATAGAACTAAGGTGCAGGAAGATCTGTCGCGAGAATGGCGGCAAGCCGGATTGTAAAATTCGTGACTGTGCTCGTGAGAAAGGAGTGGAAGGTTGCTGGGAATGCTCAGATTTTGAAGGATGTGAACTCCTTAAGCCACTATCAGGTTATCACGGAGATACGCTCAAAAATAATCTTCGATTAATCAAAAAATATGGCATAGAGAATTGGGCTGATAAAAGAGGGAAACATTACGTATGGAACAATACAAAGTAGATTTTGATTCAAAGTCGTGGGAAACACCGGCAGAAGGTGTTAGATTCAAGGCTTATCAGCAAGGCGGCAGAAAGCTGCGTTTGGCAGAGTTTACTAAAGAATTTATTGAGCCTGACTGGTGCACGAAGGGGCATATAGGGTATGTCCTGGAAGGTCAGATGGAAATAGACTTCGACGAAAAAGTGCTTATGTTCAGCGAGGGTGACGGAGTCTTTATTCCCGCAGGTGAAGAACACAAGCACAAAGGAAAAGTTCTTACAGATACAGTGAAAATAATCCTGGTAGAAGATATCTAACTTTTTGCTGTGAGATTAAAAGACCATGCTAAAAATTTTTCCAGTTAAAACTAATGATGATATTGAAATTGCGCGAAGTATTCTTGGCGAATATCTTGTATGGCGGGAGAGTCAAAAGTCGATATCTTGCCAGGAGTTACAAGCTTTTCGAAAACAGTTGGCGGATCTTCCAGCGGAGTTTGCAGAGCCAAGTGGATGTTTGCTTCTTGCCATGTATGGAGAGCTACCAGTTGGCTGTGTCGGCCTTAGAGACATAGGCGATGATATATGTGAGATGAAAAGATTGTTTGTTATGCCTGAATGGAGAGGGCGGGGGATAGGAAAGGCCTTAGCTAAAGAGGTGATCGAAAAGGCAAAGAAAATTGGGTATGTGTGCATGCGCATAGATACATTTGATGATGCGGCTAAAGCGTTGTATGCGTCTCTTGGATTTAAGAAAATCGAGCCATATCGTTATAATCCAATAGAAGGTGTAGTTTTTATGGAGTTAAAGCTGGAGTGAATATTCAAATGGTAAAGATTGAGATTCCAACTGAATTAGAAGTAGAGAAATTAGGGCCGCTAGCTGATGAGCTTATAGCTTCACATACAGAGCTTTCGTGGGTGGATGATTATCGAGAAGTGCATAAGAAGGTCGTTTCAGCATTTTTATCCGAAGGAGACAAAGCGGTTTTTATTGCAAAAAACGAAAAAGAAATTGTTGGGGTAGTTACCGGAAGCATAACAGACAATGGGCCTTTACAAGGGAATAAAAAATTAGGGGTTATAAATACTATAACTGTTTTGCCATCGTATCGGCGTAAAGGAATCGGGAAAGAATTGTGTAGGCAAATAACAGAATGGTTTTCAGGCCAAGAAGTTGAAGAAGTGACATTATTCAACACAGTTAAGAACGGAGAAGCTAAAGCTTTCTGGGAATCATGCGGCTTTGAGGCCTTTCTGGAACAAAGAAGAAAAGAATTGTGAGATTTATTTATCTTTCGCGAGTATTTGTAATAGAGAAGTTGCTATACTAAGTATGAACGACTTGAGAAAATATGGTAAGGAACCTTATTCTATCGCTGTTGTACATGGTGGTCCAGGTGCGAGCGGAGAGATGGCGACGATAGCTCTTGAACTTTCGTCGAGCCGGGGCATTTTAGAGCCGATTCAGACAGCAATGACACTGCGGGGACAGGTGAAGGAGTTAAAAACAGCTCTGGAGAAGAATGGGAACCTTCCAGTTACTTTGGTAGGTTTTTCGTGGGGAGCGTGGTTAAGCTTTATTGTTGCTGCTGATTATCCTGAAATTGTTAAAAAACTAATCCTTATCGGAAGCGGCCCTTATGAAGCAAAGTATGCTGGAGGAATTATTGAAGGAACCCGGTTAAGCCGCCTCGATGATAAAGGGAGAACAGAGGTCGAATCTCTAATTCGAGCTTTAGATGATGCTGCAACAGAAGACAAAAACTCTATACTTTTACGATTAGGGATATTGTTATCGAAAGCCGATGCATATAATCCAATAGGCGATGTAAGTGATGAGTTTAAAGCGGTTAACTGTCGAGCTGACATTTTTCAAAGTGTGTGGCCAGAGGCAGCGGAAATGAGAAAGAGTGGAGAATGGATGGCTCTGACAAGTAAGATTCAGTGTCCGGTGGTGGCAATCCATGGTGACTATGACCCACATCCGGCTGAAGGGGTTAAAAAGCCGTTGTCTGCTGCCCTAAAGAGCTTCCGGTTTATTTTGCTGAAGAATTGTGGGCACAAGCCTTGGATAGAAAGGGATGCGAGAGAAGAGTTTTTCCAAATCCTTGAAAGGGAATTGGAAGTGATCGGTTAGGGTGTTTGTTATGCTGAAAATTTATCCAGTTGAAACAGGTGAGAATCTTGAGCAGGTTCGAATACTGTGGCGGGAATATGCTGACTTTTTGAAGATATGCTTTGCCGAGCGTTCCGGCCTGCCTTTATTTAAGGAGTATTTCAAAAATTACGAAGAAGAAATCGCCTCACAGTTGCCAGACAACTACAATCCTCCAAAAGGATGTTTATTGCTTGCCAAGTATCAAGATAAAACTGCAGGTTGCGTAGGTCTGAGGGATTTTGGTGATGGAGCTTGTGAGATGAAGCGACTATTTGTCAGACCCGAATATCGTGGGTTGGGCATAGCGAAAGCTCTTGCAAAGGCCGTCATCGAGCAGGGACGAAATATAGGGTACAAATCGATGTGTTTGAATACCAATCGTAGAATGGCCGAAGCAGCCCGGCTTTATAAATCTCTTGGATTTGAGGAAATTGCACCTTACGAGCATTTTGACATAGAAGGTATGCTTTATTTGGGGCTTGCATTGTAGTTATAAAATTGGAGTTCGAATCAAAAATCAACTGGACTTTGTATCCGGAGTCAGACGATTAATAAAATATGTCTTACATCGAAGCGATTTTAGCTTTATTTGCTATTGTTGACCCGATAGGAAACATTCCTATACTACTCAGTGTTGCTGAGCACACACCGAATGGCCAAAGTCGAAAGGCCTTTAACACCGCTGTAACTGTTGGCGTGATTATTCTTTTGGTATTTTCATTTGCCGGCAATTGGGTATTGAATCGTGTTTTTCATATTCAGTTGGCCGATTTGCAGCTGGCCGGGGGCATATTGCTGCTGATTATAGCCATCGACCATTTGATATTCGGCGTATTGCGACGCTCCGTGGAGGTTAAAGGAACCTTCAGCCCTTATGAGATTGGCTGTGTACCGCTGGCATGTCCACTTCTGGCAGGGCCGGGCGCAATGGTAACGAGTCTTACAACACTTGAAAGTTCCGGCCCGACAAAGGCAGTAGCTGCAATCGCTGTGGTCTTCGGGGTACTGTGGCTTATAATGCGTTTTATTGAGCCTATACACAAATTCCTCGGCAAGATGGTCTGCACGGTATTTTCAAAAGTGATGTGCCTGTTTATCGCCGCTATTGGCGTACATATGATAATGTCCGGCCTGCAGTATTATTTCACCAGCCCCAAATGATGTTTTAAAGCTCGTTGTGCTTAGCCCTGACGAGTGGCTCAAATCACGTTTTAGAACTCGAACTGGTCTTTGAAGATGGTTTTGAAATCGTAAACATCGTTGAAATCATCGATTGAATCGGTTGGCTGAGCAGTCAGCCATTCGTTCTTTATCAACAAATAGACGATTTCACCAAAATCGCGAGTGGTTTTTACGCCCCAGGTACTTAGCACCGACATTGCCAACCTGCCCCATTTTTCGGCAGCCAATTTTTTCAGTTCCTCGCAGAGCGTCTGGCCACCGACGTGGTGATGTTCAGAGGTGATTTTGCTTATGGTATAGCTGACGAACTTAACCGCTTCAGGATTGTATCGGCCATCCTCTCTGGTAATTTGTTCGAGACTTTTTTTCATTCTTAATTTTTGCCACAGATTACACAGATTTTCCAGATTTATAATTATTTTATAAAACCATACGCTTGACCTCAACGGATGGGCCAAAGTTAATAATTAGGCCTACATCATGACCGGTAGCTTTTAGATAATTAAGCAATTGTGCCTCGAAAATATTGGCATATTTGTCAATGGCTTTCACCTCAACAACTACTTTGTTTTCAACGAGAAGGTCAGGGAAGAAATCTCCAACGACCTGATTTTCATAACGGACTTGCATAGGTTTTTTAAATTCTACTAGATAACCCCTTTTCTTTAGCTCTATGAACAGCGAATTATGATATATCTTTTCCAGAAAGCCATAGCCGAGTTTATTATGAACAGTATGTGCTGCATTGATAATCTCGCTGGTCAACTCCCTATATTTGTACTCACCCATTTCGACTTAGTTTAATTCGGTGTAATCTGTGAAATCTGTGGCTTTCTATCAAAGAACTCTCTGTCCGGGTTTTGCTCCGGCATCGGCCGAGAGCATAAAGATATCTTTTCCACCGGTCCCAGCTGCCAGAATCATACCTTCAGACAGGCCAAACCTCATCTGTCTGGGCTTTAAATTGGCCAGATAGACTACAATTTTGCCGGTCAGCTCTTCGGGCTTATAGGCCTTGGCTATCGCTGCAAAACAGGTTTTTTGCGGGCCGCCTACATCTAAAATCAGCCGCAGCAGTTTATCTGCGCCTTCGACGGATTCGGCCTTTACAACTTTAGCGATTCGCAGGTCAATTTTACCGAAGTCATCGATTGTACACTCGGGCTTGAATGGTTCAACTGGGATTTTTTCAGCACTCGGCGGCTGAGGACTTTGAGTTTCTTTACTTTCTTCTATCATTGCATTCACCTGTTCTTCATTAATTCTTTCAGCTAATCGCTGGAAATTGTTTATTTTGTGGTTTTCCAATATCGTTTCAACATTTGAGAATTTTAGCTCATTGACATTGAGGAATTCCTGCACTTTTTCTGCATACTTAGGCAGGATGGGTTTTAAGTAAATTGTCAGGATGTGTACGGCATTTATTATTGTCGTAAGGGTTGTTCGTGTTTTTTCCAAGTCGGTCTTTATCGTTGTCCAGGGCTGATTCTGTTCGACATATCGGTTTGCCTCGTCGGCTAAAGCAGTAATTGTGCGAACCACAGCAGCAAATTTAAGATTTTCGTAATCCGTGATGATTTGGTCCTTTGCGGTGGTTAGTTTGTTGATTAACTCTCTGCCCTGGCTATCTATCTGACCAAGTTGACCATCCAGTTTCTTTGTCAGCATTGGTCCGGAGCGAGAGGCGAGGTTTGCGAATTTGCCGACCAGGTCGGAATTGGTTTTGTTTATAAAATCATCAAAATTCAAATCAAGGTCATCGATACTGTCGGTTAGCTTGCTTGCGTAATAGTATCGCAGGAATTCAGGATTCAGGTGTTTTGAGTAGGTGTTCGCCTTAATAAATGTCCCGCGAGATTTACTCATTTTTTCGCCATTTACAGTTAAAAAGCCATGAACGAAAAGTTTGTTGGCGGTTTTGAAACCGGCACCGATGAGCATCGCAGGCCAGAAAAGTGCATGAAAATACGTAATGTCCTTGCCGATAAAGTGATAAAGCTCGTATTCTG
>CAZMSP010000006.1:0-32530 GCA_964568985.1 uncultured Pirellulales bacterium | reverse complement strand
CTTTTATTTTTGCTTTTAGGGGGTATCATTATTGGTTGTCTTGCCTTGGGTACAGTTTTATATGATAAACTCGGACAGCTCTGACTTTTTCTCGAATGAAGCCACTTCTGGTTTGACCCGTTAGCAGAATGAGTAAGATGCCAAAGTCGGTGATGTAACAAATATATTTTTTTATAAGGTCTGAAAGCAGGCGCTTACAGTCCTGTTCACATACATTTTGTTGTAATTGGTTTTTTAAATTCGCCTCACCACATATTTCCCATTCTGACAGATGAGATTCTTGAAAATGGGGTGTATCTACGACCCGTCGATATCTTGTCTTGAAATAATGACACTTTTTTATTCAGGGCAGAAGAAGTAGACATCAGGTGGAAATTAAATAAGGCCGGACGGCTTTGGATGAGAAATTAAGAGAAAAGAAACGCTCTTTTTGTTCAAAAAACCACTTTTTAAGGTTATGTATAACTGCGGAAAAAATTGTTTTTTATAGGACTTTTTTCTTGACAATTTGATTTGAACAGTTATAATCCGCAACTGTATCAAGGAGGAACGGTAGCGGTAAAGGAAGCCCTTTCTTTCCTGCCAGTTTTTCCTCCACCAAAAAGTTGGTTGTATTGGAGTACAACAGTGGGGAATCTATAGGTTTCCCGGAAAAAAGGTGGTGAGGAGGCTTGTTTTTTGATTTCAACCAAGCCCACTACGCAAAAACTGCTGTCCCGTAGCGCGAAATGTCTGATTGGTCAAAGGAGGTGACGATGGCAAATCGTAAAAAAAATAGCGTATTAACAAGCCAAGTGATATCAAAGCTTCTTGATTCTCCAGGCATAAATGTACCCAAAAACAGCGACGTTCTGCGTTTGCTCCACGGCACAGCAGAAAAACCCCCCCAATATTCTGAAACCCACGCAAAGGCAACTGTTATGGCAGCCCGGCAATGGGCCAGATGGCAGGGGAAATACGGCCATTTGTCCAAACGTGCCACTAAAATAGATAAAGCATTGATTTTTTTTGCATGGATTCTTCTGGTCTCTAATGTTCTGGCGGTCATAGGGAGTTTGGGGTACGAGCCGGGCCTGCCTCTGAGTTTGCATGCAATAGAAAACACTAATAGCTTTTTATTTCGGATGGGTATTTTGGCATTCGGTGCATTTGTCTTATTCTGGACCAGCTGGTTATACTTGAGAAACAGGGCCGGTAAGACCGTAGCGGTGCCGCTTCTTATCATCATAGCCTTGTCAGTGACATTGGCGCCCTTTGTAAAAGAACAGGGTGCTGTAATAACTAATATACGGGGATTAGGCCGGACCCTTTTGTGTTCTTTCCCTGCTAATACCCAGGTTACTACGACGCCGATGTATCGACTCGTAACCGGCATCCTCTACAGCGAGGACGAACCATCTGCTGTAATTGGTAACCGAATAGTGCATGAAGGGGACGCTTTCCATGGCATTAACATTGTCAAAATATACAAAGACAAGGTTGAATTTGAAAAGAACGGCAGCAGGTGGACACAGTCAATAGAAAGTAAGCCATCGACTTATTAGAAGGGAACCGGGCTCACCGTGCTTTTTTGGCTTTATTGTCTCGAAAATTGCTTTTCTGAGCTTGATTGTTGTAAGTGAGTTTTCGAGTTTCTCATCGTTTTTTTCTTGACAGTTTTCTCTTGAGTAGATACTCTTTTTATGTTCAAGGAGGAGCGTCAGGATGCTTCTTTTGGTTTCATACATAGCTTTCTCCTTAGTAAAGGCGAATTTTCTATAACATATAGGCGGGAATGCTTCGGCGGATTCCGCCGAAGCGATGGAGGTACCACGGGCTCGGCCCGTGGGGCTCCATTTTGCCGGGCAATAACGCTTTAGACAAAATGTGAAGGACCATTGGTTTTCGATACGTTTTGGGTCTCAGGTAATGAGGACAGTAGCAGTAGTCAATCAAAAAGGCGGTTGTGGTAAGACAACTACCGCCATAAATACCGCGGTGGGTTTTGCTGTGTTGGCAAGACGCGTTTTATTAATTGACCTCGACCCCCAGGGACACGCTACAATGGGACTGGGCTATGAGCCCGATGACTTGAGCGGCACTATTTATGATGCTCTTACCAATAAGCCAGTTTCGCTCTCGACAATAGTGAGAAATACGAACGTTGAACGCCTCGATATGGCACCATGTAATGTCCTGCTCGCAGGCGCAGAGCTGGAGCTTAGCAATGTATTTGGAAAGGAATTACTATTATCCAGGGAGCTTAAAACAGTAAGCGACAAATACGACGTATGCATTATAGACTGTCCACCGGCGCTCGGCATCCTGACTCTCAATGCGCTTGTAGCCAGTACCGATGTCATCGTGCCTGTGCAGGTCCACTACTTCGCATTGGAAGGCCTAAAGAGACTGCTCGAAACCATACGCATCATCAAAGGGCGTTTTCCCTTCTGCTGCCTGGAGGTCCTGGGCCTGTTGTTAACCTTCGTCGAAGAAGGCGCCGTCTTCAGCAGGCAAATTCAGCAGCAGATGCGTCAACTCTTCGGCGACCTGGTTTTTGATACAGTTATTCACAAATCTCTAAGGTTGGCTGAAGCACCAAGTGCCGGAGAATCTGTCTTGACCTACGCACCCGCAAGCAAAGGAGCCGCCGATTATAGGTGTTTGGTTGAGGAGATATTAAATGGTGAAAAATAGAGTGGGAATGCAAAAAAATTTCTCAGCGATTTTCGAAGGCGTATGGATTCCACCAAAAACCGCCAGACGGCCCTTTGCTGCGCCTGTGCAAAGACAGCAGATGCAGAAAAACAAAATCGAGCAGATTATCAGTCAAATGAAATGTTCCAGAGGTTTTGAATGTTATAAATCGGGGTTCAAAAACCTCTGTAGTGCAAGAGTAGTCGCAGGTACTGAACTTGTCGAATGTTTACCGGAAAATCAGCAGGATTGCGAATTCAAAGCCACTTTTTTGGAAATGACTTTTTGTAAGTGTCCGCTTCGATGCTATATCACCAAAAACCTTCACAAGTAAAAAATCAGACCTCCAGTTACAATCGCTGAACTTGTGAGATCAATTTTAAAATCCGACCATCAAGATTGACATTCCCGTTAATGACTGCTCTAATGCTCCTGTTATGAATTGTAAGCCGAATAAAATACAAAATACGAAGGGTGAGATGCGAGGTACAAGATACAAGACTATCTCCATTATCGGCGATGGTGGAATGGCCACTGTTATGGCGATGCTTCTCTGTGAACAAGCAGAGAGCTCTAAGCCCGAATCGAGCGGCGAGCGACGAGCCACGAGCTACGTTGTAAAGATGTGGGGCTATGACCGCCGGCAGCTGGCAGAGATTGAAAAGAGCCGCGAAAACAAGAAATTTCTGCCCGGTTATGAGCTGCCCCAAGCCCTTGTATTTGAACCGGATGATGAAAAGATAACGGCCAGCGTGGACCTGCTCATCTGTGCGGTACCGTGTCAATATACCCGCAGGGTCTTCAACCGCCTGAAAAATTATGTCCCTGAGGATGTCCCCATCGTTTCCGTTACCAAGGGCATCGAAAATGAAACGCTTCTGCGTCCGACCCAGATAATCGCTGACGTGCTGGGTGAAAAACGCTTGTCCGCCGTAGCTTCAGCGAAGGCGGAAGCATCGAGATATGCTGTTTTGTCCGGCCCGACTATCGCCGATGAATTAGCCAGAAAGCTTCCTGCTACTGCTTGCGCAGCCTCAACTGATGAGAAATTAGCCCAAAAAATCCAACACACCTTCAACTATCCCTGGCTGCGCGTTTATACCAATACCGACATTGTCGGCGTTGAGTTAGCTGCTGCCTGCAAAAATATTATAGCCATAGCTGCGGGGATAATAGATGGTATTGGCGCCGGTGACAACACCAAGGCGGCTCTTCTAACCAGAGGCCTTGCTGAGATAACTCGTTTGGGTGTTGCAATGGGAGCCAGGCCACAGACCTTTGCCGGCTTAGCCGGACTGGGTGATTTGGTAACGACCTGTATTTCACCAAAGGGTCGAAACCGCTCGTTTGGAGAAAGGATTGGCAAAGGCCAGACTGTAGAGCAGGCGCAAGCCGCTACCGAATCCGTTGTGGAGGGTATTGCCACCTGCGAATCCGTAGTTGCTCTTGCCGGCCGATATAATATTGAGATGCCAATCGCGCAGGCGGTTTATGAAGTTTTGTTTGAGGATAAGTCTGTCCATACTGCTATTGCCGATTTAATGTCCCGCCAACTAAAAGCTGAATAAGCTGCTGGCATAATCCAGCATCCACTCACCAATTAACCCCTTAGGGGTTAACTAATTGACCAATTCACTAATTCACTAACTCTTTAATTTCCTCGTCCCATAAACTTTGTTTTCCTGAGACTATGGCAGGAATTTCTACAATCTTCCGCAATTTATTTCGAGAGAGGTTTTATGGACTTGGCCATGCTGTGCATTGTGTTTGAAAAAATTTTTCGTTTTTAAAAAGCTTTTTTCTCGCCTCAACACGGTTCGTTTTGTTCATCGTGGCTAAATGCTTATGAATCTATCTTTGATTATAGGTTATCATCGCACATTTTATAGGTAGCGAAATCAGCTTTTGTCTTTTTTTGCAAATTAGCGTCCCAATATTTGGGCTTGGGTTTGGCTCATATGTATTTTGTTTCATATATTTTACTTGATACTGTTTAGGCAAATCGGGATTGCCCCCCAAGTCCCGCTTTGTCGGCCTTTGAGGTAATTTAATATAGGTATCATCTTGGACGATGAATGTAAATGGATGCAGGGTTCCCGTTATATTAAGGGTCAAAATCAGCATTCCCTATGGCCTTTAGATTCATCCTTCGTAGTAGGTACTACGGAGAATGGAGGTGCCAGCACCCGCGTCTTCTTGTCAGAAGACAGGAGCGGGGAACTTTTCTGGATGAGGTTAAGATGGCTTGGTTCTTAAAAAACCATACGTTTTCAATCGGTGTGGATGTGGGAGATGACAATTTGAAGGTTGTCCAGCTTGGAAGTAACGGAGCTGGCATAAGTTTAATTGACGGCGGCTATGAAAATCGGCCTGTCAATGTCGAACCCGGCAGCATCGAGTGGCAAAGATGGGCCATCGATGCTATACGCAAGGTAATGGCAAGTGGCAAATTTCATGGAAGAAATGTGATATCAGCGATACCGGCGAATGAGGTATTTATTGACCACATAAGGGTGCCGAAAACGAATGGTGCCGAGTTGGATGATGTTATTTTCTCGAAAATAAAACAGAAGCTGCCCTTCGAGCCCATCAGAGAAAACACGATGATAAAGTATATCCAGACGGAGGATAATAATGCCGTGGTGATGGCGACTGAAAGAAAGATTATCGATAGACATTTAGCGATATACGAAAAGACCGGCCTGAAGATTAAATCTATTGGCGTTTGGCCTGTGGCATTGACAAACACCTATACTAAGTTTTTTGGCAGGCGTAAAGCGGACCTGCAGGCGATTGTAATGCTCGTTTGTATAGAGTCAAACTGCACGAATGTTGTAATCTGTCGGCATAAAAATCTGCTTTTTGCTCGTTCCATATCAATAGGAGCAAAGCAATTCGATGGCCAGATATACTCCAAATATAACGGAGATGCTTCTGATCCCGCTACGGCTCGGCAAGACTCCGCCGAGACGAGTGCTGAGAAAACGCTGGCGAGATTGGTGCTTGAGCTGACTGCCTGCAAACGCCACTTCATCTCGATGCACCCTGGTGCTCAGATAGAGCGTTTGGTTTTCCTTTCGGGCCAGCCTGTAAATAAAGATATATGTACATCAATAGCAAAGCAATTGGAGATGCCAGCACAAATAGGAGATTGTTTTGCAGCAGTGGAAGTAACTGAACCCCGGCGTCTTGGAGTGGATAGAAGACTTTCCACCGCTCCGGAAACCTTTGTTCAGAAAAAGCAGCAAATTAACTTCACTACTGCCTTTGGGCTTAGCTTGTCATAGGGGTAGAAATACCAAATACAATAAAGTGCGTTTGGGAGATGACATATAGAGGTGGAATAAAAAATGCTTAATGTAAATTTTGTACCTGATGATTATGTTCAAAACAACGAGTCGCGGAGAACAAACTTGATGTATCTTGTATTGCTCGGCGTAGTAATGGCAGGATTAGGTGGTTCGTTTATAACTATCAAAATACGCCAGCGTGCCTGCCATACTCAGGGAAGACTTGTGAATGAAAAATTGACTCAGATTCAGGGGGCAATAAAGCAGTTTGAAGAGCTTCAGGCAAAACGAAAGACGATGATGAAGACAGCTCTTACCACTGCAGAGCTGCTTGAGCCGGTGCCGAGAAGTGTTTTGTTGGCGTCGTTAACAAATAACCTGCCACCAGGCGTTTCGTTATTGAAGCTGGGCCTTGTTCAGAACGAGCTCAGGCAAAGCGGTCGTATTGTTGGCTCAGCCAGTAAATATCAGGCGACGCAAGCTAAAATGGCAGCAGATCAGTCGCAGGGTTCACAGGAAAAATTGTTAGAGACGAGTATGGAGATTGAAGGTATTGCTCCGAGTGACCTTCAGGTTGCTGCCTATATTGAGCGGCTATCCGCCTCTGATGGATTACTGAACAATGTAGCGCTGGTGGAGTCAAAAGAATACAAAATCGAAGAGATGGCCTTCAGGCGATTCAAGCTGACGGCAATGCTTAACAGGGACGTCCATCTTACTAAGCATGACGTTGAGAGAATTACTGCGAAAGCTGAGAAAATGGGACGGACTTTTTAGTGCTGATAACTAATATGTTATGTGCAAAGCGTCATACAAAATATGAAATACGAGGGGAATTATGGCAAGCGGTTTTAGAAAAATTGTTTTTTTTGGTTTGTTGTTGAGTGTAGCTGTAGTTGGCTACCAGTATATGATCAAGCCGGCTAACAAGCATTTGGCAGAGGTGAAAGCGCGTGTCCAGGCAAAGTTGGATAAATTAGCTGAGTTTGAGGAGGCTACTGTAGCGGCTGAGGGCCTTACAAAGCAGCTTGAGCAGTTGCAGGAGGCCATCGAATTTTTTGAAAGCAAGCTGCCGCCTACAAGTGAGATTCACAAAGTGCTTGAGCAGGTAACTGTCATTGCACAAAAGCAGGGTCTGAAACCCAAAACAATTCGAACACTAAAGAGAGAGGATAATAGTGGCTATGTGGAACAGCCGTTAAAAATGCAGTTACAGGGGGATTTCAACTCGTTTTATTCGTTCCTGTTGGAGCTTGAAAAGCTGCCACGCATAATGAAGGTGCGTGAGCTTCAGTTACAGAAGCAAACAGAGGATGAGACCCGAATATCAGCTGATTTTGTAGTGAGTATATTTTTCCAGAACAAAACCGGTTAAATGGTAAATGGTAATTGGTAACTGGTAATTACCATTTAACCAATTACCAGCTTTAATGGAGCTTAGCTATGTTATCTTTTTTGCGAGAGCAAGACCGTGACTCGTCGCTCGGGACTCGTCGCTCGCCGGACACGAGCCACGAGCCACGGGAGACGAGCGACGAATATCTTACAGTAGCAGCTAAGAGTAAAAATGTGCGCAAGAGCACGATATTGCTTGCTGTCTTGTTTGGGATTGGCCTGTTGTGCCTCTGCTTTATGATAAAAAAGAGCGCACCTAAAACAGCGTCCGCGGATGTTGTTAGTGCCGAGGAAACAAAGATTGAGGTGGCCATCACACAGCTCACCGGCGTTAGGGCTGAAATGTATGACCGTATGGATGAGATAGTCAGGAAGTTTTATGAGTTCTCAGATGTCCTGCAGGTAGAGGTCGATGAGCTCTTAAGAAATCCGTTTGAGCTTGAGGTGTTCCTGGCTGGCTTGGAAAGTAAATTAGGTGGCAATGGAAAATTCGATATCAACGCTGAAATGCTCAGGCAACAGCAGCTCAGGCAACAAGCCGAGGGAATGCAGCTTTTGTGCATTATGCAATCGGAACAGAACAGGTGCTGTATGATTAATGACAAAATCCTCAGTGAAGGAGGCTCAATAAATGGTTTTAATGTTGTCCGGATTGGTGATGCTTCCGTTAACCTTGAGTCGGAGGATATGAAAATAGTTTTGAAGTTGCCGCAATGATAATATCAGTCCTTCGACTTCGCTCAGGATGGTGAGTAAAATCGAACCATTTTGTATTTGACCCCCGACAGTTTCATTCGGGGGTTAATGGAAACCACCAGCCGTGCCAGAGACGGCACGTCTCGGCAGGTAACCGGTTTTTAGATAAGAGCCAGATTAAAATTTTTAGAGAATACAATGGCCAGAGCGAAAAAAAGTTTTGTTGACCCTCGAAAACAACTGTCGAGGGTTGAAAAGCCCGTCTAATCCGCTTTGAAACCTGACTCGTGCTTCGTAGCGAAGAAGCCTCGCTACTTCGCAGAGTAGCATATGAGTTACTATTTTATAAAGAGAAGAGGATTGTGATATGTTAGATATAGGAATGATATTAGCGGCAGCGATAGAGGGGATGGCGAGTGATGTTCATATCAACGTTGGGATGCAGCCGGTACTTCGTAAGAACACAGAGTTGCTCAATATGGATTTTCCTGTTGTGAGTAACGAAGATGCAAAAGAGATGGTTCTTTCGATGGTTGGTTCGGAGAGGTTCGAGGTGTTCGAGGCCAAGAGGGACCTTGATTTTTCAACGAGCATCGATGATGGTCATCGGTTTCGCGTTAACGCTCATTATCAGCGTGAAACGATAGCGATTTCTTTTAGAGTGATTCCGAACCAGATACCTTCGATAGAGGAGCTTCACCTGCCTGCAATAGTTGGCGAGCTGACAAACCTGCCAAGGGGATTGGTGCTCGTAACGGGCCATACCGGTTCCGGCAAAAGTACGACACTCGCTTCGATGATAGGTTTAATAAACTCGAAGTACAGGAAACACATAATTACACTGGAAGACCCTGTAGAGTATGCGATAGAGAATGAAAAGAGCATGATTGAACAGCGAGAAATTGGTTTTGACTGCCCGGCATTTGCATCAGGACTCAGGCACGTACTGAGACAGGACCCCGACATCATTATGGTCGGGGAAATGAGAGACCTTGAGACGACAAGTTTCACGATTACCGCTGCCGAGACGGGGCACCTTGTCTTTAGCACACTGCACACGATTAATGCCCCTCAAACTATCGAACGTATTATAGATATTTATCCAGCCAGTCAGCAAAATCAGATTCGGGCAATGCTGGCTAATACACTACAGGCAGTTATCTCGCAGACACTGTTTAGAAGAATAGATGAGCCGGGAATGGTACCGTGTACGGAGATGTTGTTGTGTACCTCAGCGGTGAGAAACTGTATTCGGGAGAACAGAATCTATGAAATCCCGAATTTTATTGAGACTTCTCGCAGGTTAGGTATGCAGAATCTGGACAATAGTATAGCGGAAATGTATTTCAAGGGTTACATAAACAGAGAGGAGGCGATTATACGCTCAACCAATCCAGGGAAGATGGAAGAGTTACTTGTTCCTCTCAATGAGTTTGAAGTTTTTCAACCGCCTGAAGAACTCCTGCCGAGACGTGCCGTTTCTGGCACGGCTGGCAAGGCAAAAATATAGGGAATATATGTATGTTCGAAGAATCTTTACAGAATTACCGTGGTGCAGCCGCCGGTTTGCTTCGCAAACGCGAAGCAGCGGGAGAGAGGCAGGGGCAAGCGAAGCAAGAGCGGGGGAATAGGCGCAAAGCCGGCAACCGACAGGGAACGCTGCGAAAGATAGAGAATTTCAGAGTTGATTTTGGTCCGAGCAAAAAGGATATTCTGAACTTTACGAATCAGCTTGCGGTTATGGTCCGGGCGGGCATAAGTCTTCAGGATTCGCTTGAGGCAATAGCCGGGCAACAGGATAGTAAAAAATTCAAAAGTATTATCACCAGTCTGAGAAATTGTATTGAGCAGGGCAGCAGTTTTTCTCAGGCCCTTGCTGAGCATCCTCAAGTATTCAGAAATCTTTATATAAATATGGTCGCTGCCGCCGAGGTTTCAGGTTCGCTTAGTGAGATGTTGCAGAAATTAGCGGATTACCTGGATAATGAGGCCGAGACTCGCTCACAGGTTAGATCTGCTATGGTTTATCCAATCATCATAGCTGTTATGGCAGTGGCAGTAACTATCTTTTTGCTGTGCTTTGTCTTGCCGAGGTTTACCGCCATATTTGCAGGTAAGGAGCATCTGCTGCCTACAGCCACCAAAATTTTAATGGTAAGCAGTGCATTTCTGCGGAGTTTCTGGTTCTTTATCGTTCCTGCTGTAGGCGTTAGTTTGTGGGGGTTTTGGTACTTTATTAGTACCGATAGTGGCCGGCAATGGTGGGATAAGACAAAATTATCATTGCCTCTTATAAGAACACTTTGTCGAAGTCTTTATATAACAAGGTCTCTGCACACAATGAGTGTGCTCACAAAGGCAGGAGTGCCTATTCTTGATACCATTTCGATAACAGCTCAGATATCCGGAAATGTCCTTTATAGAAATATGTGGTTGGGTGTCTATCAGGAGGTTCGTCAAGGCAAAAAAATCGCTTCAAGTTTGGGTCGAGACAATTTAATGCCCACCAATGTCGTGCAAATGATAAGAAGTGGCGAGGATTCAGGTACCCTCAGTGATGTCTTGAGAGATGTTGCAAGTTATTATGCAAGGGAGCTAAAAACCGTTATTAAAACGGTAACGTCGATGATAGAGCCTATAATGATAGTAATTATGGGTGTTTTGGTTGGTTTTATTGCGATGAGTATTATTCTGCCTATATTCAGGATGTCCAGTATCGTTATGGGCAAATAAATTCATCGCTCGTTCAGCATACGGGTCACGGTATAAAGGATACGAGATGCGATATAGATACGAGAGAGCTTTTACAATTATTGAGGTGTTGATTGCGATTATATTGGTAGGCCTTGCAGTTGTATCCTTGGTTGTAGCCAACGGCTCATTCACAAAAGCTAACGGTGCCGCAGCGGACCTGTCCACCGCTGAGTTTCTCGTTGAGCAGTTCAGAGAGCTTACTGCCATGCTGCCGGTAGTTGACCCACAGACCGGCCTTTCCACCTTTGGACCCGAAGAAGCTGCCTTGGTTGACTATGATGATTTGGATGATTTTGCTGGTGCGAGTTTTTCTCCGCCAATTAACGCAAATCGGCAACCCTTAAATGATTTTGCCGCGTTTACTCAGCAGATTAGCATTCAAAATGTAAGTCCCTCGAATTTCGAACAGGTTGTGGCTCACCATAGCAGCAGTTTCGTTAGGGTTACTGTTAAAGTTTTTCTAAATTCCAAAGAAATCAGTTCCACCGCCTGGATTCGAGCACGATACTAAGAAAAAAAGCTGTATACAAAATGCGATATACGAAATACGACATACGAAACCTGTCCCGAGCGCAGTCGAGGGATACAACATACAAAGGCGGTTTTAGTCTTGCCGAGCTGCTGCTTGCCCTGGCGATAACAGGCATGTTGCTTGCCGCTGTAGCTATAGCTTTTAACGCATCAGCTATAAACTACAGAGAAAATGAAGATGTCTTTAGAACGGTTAACAATGCTCGGCAGGCATTGTCTCGTATAACAAGCCAGCTTCGGACAGCAGATGCCGTTAACCCAAACTCGCCAAATAATCAATGTACACTTATTACCGCCAACGGGGACGACATAACTTTCAGTTATAGTGGTGCGGATAACAAGCTTTATCTGATTGATAATTCTTCCGGCGATAGTTACACACTTTGTGACGGTGTTACCGCCATGACCTTCGCAAAAAATATCGTCACCGAGGGTTTGGTCACCTATGTTAAATCGGTTCAGATTTCTATAACAGTTGCGAGCGGCAATGCCCAGCGGACATTTTCCACAGCCGCCGTTGTTAGACGAAATTTGAAGTGATAATTGTTATCACTTCTGCCGAAGATTCATGTATAGCCGTTCATATTTGTCCTTAGTTGCCCGCTGGAATCTGTCATCGATAACACCTGCATCTATAAATAACTTTGTATCTTTGGGAAAATTTCGTTTTTTAACAGCGGTTCTTAAAAAAATCCTTGATTTTATAGTTTATTTAGCCATACTGTGGATAGGTGGTTTAAAGGGCGGTTAGCTCAGTTGGCTAGAGCGCCTGCTCGACACGCAGGAGGTCACTGGTTCAAGTCCAGTACCGCCCATTTGCTTAACCTGCTTATTGTACATATCACATAAAACTTTCTATATTGCCGGGAGATAAAGCCGTTTGCCTTGCCATCCCGCAACGTGGTACTCATCAATCCTTTTGGATTTGTTTAACAACGGACCTTATCCGTTCTCTGGGCTTGCTCTGGATACTCGGAAGACACTGCAGATTTGGGCCCGATAAAAATTCTCCGGATACAATCGGAGAAGGTTGTTTACGAAATAGAAATGTTGGTTTTGGGTCCGTAACCAAATCCTAATGATTTGTGCCTCAAAAGCTTGTCAATCGGGTTCTCATAGTAAAAAAGCATATGGGGGTGGCTCGAAAATGACGGTGGTACACCCGGCAGTCCCTTAACATTGCTGATTTTAATGTCTGTCTGGGTGTGTTAGCGGACATAAAGCTGCCGGTGGGTAAGTCCTGAGACAACGTTAATTTGCGAGTAAACTTGGTCTGAAAAATAGACGAAAAATTAGTTCAGATAAGGCCGTTCGATAATAGTGCTAAAATTTACGACATAATAGTGAAAAAATACAGAGGAGCTGTACCGGAAAACGACAATTATCTACGTAATTATTCTGACTGACTGTTAGAAGACAAACGCTAAGCTGGTCTGTTTGACCAGAAACCACGGAGGCAGTAATAGCACAAGCGCCGAGCATTTACATTGTGCTGTTTTGTAGAACCCATTGGCGGGGGCTTGTTTGATGACTCGAGATGATGGGTTATACTTTAAATAGAGGGATTGGCAGTAATAAAAAGTCTTGGGATATACTGGAATTTTAGGGTGTCTTTGTGGATTTAGAAGTGAAAGACAATTTGCTCAAGGAAACCTCTGGTGTGGCTCAGGCCGACGCAGAGCAAGTCATCTCTATCCAGGGCGAGCTTGGCTTAGATGAAACAGCAGCAAGAGCCATTGCTCAAAAGCACGGCGTTGATTTTATCAAGCTATCAGAAACCAAGCTTTCCCCACATATAGTTCGAATCTTACCGCAATGGCTCATCACCCGGCACAATGTCATCGCTGTAAAGTTTAAGGAAGATACTCTTTATGTTGCGATGAGCAATCCGGTAGACTTACCGACATTAGACGAAATCAACCTGGTGACAGGTTTCAATGTAAAGCCCTTAGTAGCCATTGAACGAGAAATTAGAAAAGCTATCAGTCAGCATTACGGCGCCGAGCAGATGACCAAACAGGATATGATAGACGCCAGATTTGATGCCGAACCAATACAGGAGAGTGATGAGAAAGTTGAAGAGTTGGTTCTCTCAGACGAAGCTAGCCAGGTCGTTCGGCTGGTTAATTCCATAATCAAGGACGCTATAGTTTCTCTTGCAAGCGATATTCATTTTGAGCCGGCAGGTGACGAAATGGTTGTTCGGTTCAGGATTGATGGAATATTGCACGATTGTCTGACGATTCCGGCGGCGGTAAGAAAGGAAGTTATTTCCCGCCTGAAGGTTCTTGCCAAGCTTGACATCACTGAAAAACGCAGGGCTCAGGATGGGCACATTAGTCTCAAGCACGAAGAAAATGATTACGACCTGCGTGTCTCGGTCGTACCCACGATAGATGGTGAAAAAACGGTCCTTCGAATCCTCGACAAAACCAGCATGCTTATCGACCTGACTACACTCGGCATTAATGCCGAGGAGATGGCGTTGGTGGAAAGTGCGGTAAGCAGACCATATGGAATGGTTCTTGTAGCTGGACCAACGGGAAGCGGAAAGACCACGACCTTGTATGCTATGCTTCACAGTCTCGATGCAATTGGGAAAAACATCATCACAATCGAAAATCCGGTTGAATACCAGCTGGATAGAATCAATCAGATACAGATAGACCCGGAGACCGGAGAAACGTTCGCAGGGGCACTGCGTTCGATACTCAGACAGGACCCGGACATAATAATGCTCGGTGAAATAAGAGACCTTGAGACCGCTGAGATTGCAGTGCAGGCTGCGCTGACCGGCCATCTTGTCTTAAGTACATTGCATACAAACGACGCGGTAACCGCCATCACCAGATTAAGAGAGCTCGGCATCCCTTCGTTTCTTATCTCATCGTGCGTTGTGATGGCGGTGGCGCAAAGATTGGCCAGAAGGATTTGCCCGGACTGCAAAGGGCCTTATCAGCCTGATGAAAAAACACTGAAATTACTGGGAGTTGATAGGCCTCCTGCAGAAGGATTTGTTCACGGTAAAGGCTGCCGTTATTGTTACGAGACTGGTTTTCGCGGCAGGGAAGGCGTGTTTGAGATTCTCAAAATAGATACTGATATTCAAAATGCAATATTGCTGGATAAAGGTGCCTTGGAAATAAAGAAGATGGCTGTGGAGAAGGGTATGAGAACGCTGCTGGATTCTGCATTGTTGAAAATATACGAAGGCAAAACAACTGTTGAGGAAGTAAAGCGGGTAATAGCACCGGAGAGATTTTAATGAACCAGTTTCAATATACAGCTCAGGCAGTTAATGACGGTGAAGTGTTCACAAGCACCTGTTACGCTGACAATGAGGGTGCAGTGCGTTCGGAGCTTAAGCAGATGGGTTATACCGTCGATTCGGTCAAGCCGCAAAAGAGCAGCCAGACATTCGGACAACGCAGAAGAATCAAACTGGCTGACCTTGTCAATATGTGTCGGCGGTTCTCAGTAATGTACGCAGCTGGTCTGCCTCTGATGGACTGCTTATCTTCGCTGGCCCAGGAAAACGAAAGCAAAAAACTCTCAGATACCCTGCATGATATACGTAAGAGGATAGAGCAGGGTAGCAACGTGGCAGAGGCCTTTTCCGAGCACCCAAAGGTATTCTCTCCATTTTTCATCAATATGTTACGGGCCGGCGAGAGTGCAGGCAAGTTTGACTATGTGCTTGGCCAGCTGGCGGCATATATGGAAAAACAATACGAACTAAAGAGGAAAGTCCGGCAGGCCTTTGCATATCCGCTTATAGTCGTAATTATGATATTCCTTGTTGTTACCGTGATAATGATAGTCGTTGTGCCGGTATTTTCCAAAGTTTATACGAAGTTGGGCGTGCCACTGCCGGGACCAACGATTGCACTTATGTATATCAGCAAAAATGCGGTTTATATTTTCCCCTCGATAGTTGCTTTGGCTGCGGGGCTGTGGGTCCTGTACAAGAGGTTTCGGACAGAACCTGCCGTGAAAAACCGGCTGGACAAATGGAAATTCTCAGTGTCAATGATAGGGAAGGTTTATCACAAGGTCGTACTGCTTAAATTTGTCCGCACGTTAAGCGTTATGATTACAGCGGGCTTGCCGCTGTCTGAAGGCTTAGCCATCGCCGAGGATGTTGCAGATAATGCTGTTGTCTCGGGAGCAACCAGTATGATACAACGCAACATAAAGCGTGGGGGCACGATAACCGAGGCGGTCAGAATGCACGACTTTTTCCCACGAACTATCGTGCATGCATTTTCGGCCGGAGAGGAGGCAGGAAAGCTCGGCGAAATGTTAAACAAGTTTGCAAGCGGTGTTGAGCAGGATGTTGATGACGGAATAAGAAAACTGGTTATAAAAATAGAGCCGATACTAATGGTAGTTATGAGTCTGGTTATAGGTTTTGTTTTACTGGCTATATATTTGCCCATTTTCGATGTGGTGAAAATGATACATAAATGAGCCGAACATATTGGCGTAAGCCATCCTGTGGAGAAACTTGGAAGTCACCTGCTCTGACGGGTTTCATAATTGAAAAAGCAGGTATTTTTGGAAGGAATGAAAGATGAAAGCAAGAAAAGGTTTTACATTGGTTGAGCTTCTGTTAGTGGTCCTTATTCTGGCTGTTCTGGCGTCAATAGTCGTACCCAGAATAACCGGTGCCGCTGCTGAGGCGAGTAAGTCAAAGTGCCAGGCAAACTGGGCTAATCTGATAAGGGCTCTTGAGCTTTATGCGGCAAACAACGATGGAGTATATCCGGTGAGTAATGTCCGTTTTCAAGCCGATATTCTCAATAGCACCACGTACTTTCCGCATGGGGCGCCGGTCTGTCCGTTCTCGGCAACACCCTATGTGTATGTCCCGGCTACACAGACGGTAACTAAGCATGTTCATTAAGGTGTGCCGTTGAGCAGAAAAGCATAACAGTTCGTCCTTCGTCCCCTATGCTTTCTTGCGAAAGCAAGAATAGGGGACTATGGAGAATGGATATGAAGCGAGTACCTGATACAGTTCGGACAGGTTTTACCCGCCATACGCGTGGCGGGTTTACTATCGTGGAACTTGTCCTTATTGTTGCAGTGCTGGCGATACTGGCAAGTATAGCCATTCCAAGAATGGGCTGGGGAACGATGGGCAAGATTGAGGCGGAAACTGCCGCTCGGCAGTTTAGCAACTATCTAAGACTTGCCAGGTCGCTTGCCATAACGCACGCCAGTAGCAACGGTGAAGGCTACAAAGTAGCCCTGGCCCAGTTAAAGGTTAAGCAGGTTATCCAGGCGGGTATATTAGCTGCTATGAAACCTGTAAAACCTGTAAAACCCATAAAACCTGCAAAACCGGTACCATTGTCATATACATCCTATAGTATTATTAACGCCTCTACATCGGAGGTTGTAAAAGGGCCTATCGGGATACCCAAGGACGTAACCTGCACCGGTGATGATGTATTTCAGTTCACGCCTCTGGGCCAGTTGAAGGATGGCAGTACATTAACGCTGCAATTTTCAAAGTCAGGTGGTACTACAGTTGTTACAGTTACCCCGGTAGGAAGGATAACGGTTCAATGATAAGAGCAATAAAAACAAAAGGGTTTACTTTTGTTGAGATTCTGGCCTCGACTCTGATACTGGCTGGAACCATTGTTCCTATTATATTGTATGCCGCCGACAGCCTGGCAACAAGTATGGAGATAGAGCGGAGGGTAAAGTCCGTTCTGCTGGCAGAAGGTGAGATGGAAAAGGTAAAAAATGTTCTTAGAAAATCGTTTGATACGGATTTCACCGCCTGGCCGAGCAGCCTTGGAAACAATTACCTTGCCAGCAGAACATCGACGGACGTGAACCAAACATTGAAGATTATCGAAGTTTCTGTTGGTTACGATGCCAATGGTAATGGGATGCTCGGAGCGGATGAGATTATGGTCACTTTGACCACACAATATGCGGAAAGAAACTAAAAAGCTCGTTAAACACAATTCGGCCTTCACGCTGGTTGAGTTGATACTGGTGGTAGGCACAATAGCTATTGTTGCAGGAGCACTTGTTGGGCTGGTTATCAACAGCTACGATGACTTCAAGTTTGGCAGCGACCGTTCAACTTTATTGCAGGATGGCCAGGCAGCAATGGAGCAGATGGTTCGTACCCTGCGCCAGGCACAAGCGTTTAGTGCCGTAAGCCCATCAACTGACCAGGCAGGTGACATAACGTTTACGAACGTTGATGGTATTACCGAACAGTTCAGACTAAACGCTCAGACCAAGGAGCTTGAATATGGCGAGCCGGGTTCTCTAAGTGCCTTGGCCGGCTCTGTAAGCAGTCTCTTTTTTACTTGCTACGATATAAAGGGTGATAAATTAACCGGTTCTGTCCCGACAGGCAGCATTCAGTCGGTACAAATTAAGACGACGCTCACCGATGGCACAAACAGCTTCACTCTCTCAAGCAGGGCCTTTTTACATAAAGATTTCCAGTCCGTTGTGATTAATGAGTTTATGTATAACCCGCCGGGCAACAAAGATAAGGCCAGGGAATGGGTTGAGCTTTATAACCTGACCGATGACGCTGTGGATGTAACCGGCTGGACAATATACACAAACAACCCGGCTCAGGCAGACCCTATAACGGTACACCCGCAGTTTGGCAGTTGCTCAACGACAATCCCGGCAAACGGCTATGCGGTGATAACCGCAGAAACTACGGAAGTCTATGACGAGCAAGTAACTAACGGAGGTTTTGAAGACCAGGACCTTAGCGCATGGGAAAAGCACAATAGCTGGGAAAGAAAAAAATGGAGCGCACACAGTGGTAAATGGAAATTGAGAAAAAAGACATCAGGCAGTGCCTGGCTGTACCAGGATATTCGCATTCCAAACAACCTCAATAGTTGTTTATTTGTTTTCTGGGAAATGACAACCGCATCAGTTGCCCAGACGCAAATAACAGTAACGCTACGCAGATGGAACAATCATATCCTTGCCACCGGTTACTCAGGTCAGATGCATTCGGACTGGACCTGCCACAAGATGGACCTTACGGCTTATGCCGGCCGGAAGGTGAGGATTTATTTTGAAACAACCAAAAACACCAACCAGGGCGTACTGTTGCTCGACGATGTTTCTGTGGCAAGCTCCTTCGTGGATGCAGATGCAACCAGACTCAGTGTTGATGATGATAGAATCGGAAGTGGGCTTGCAAACAATAACGGCACAATAGTCGTTACTGACGGCAGTGCAACAGTCGATAGTGTTACGTATGATGACGGCTGGGGCGGAGATGGTAACGGGAAAAGTTTGGCCAGAATTGACCCGCAGGGAGGTTCTAATGACCCTGATAACTGGCAGGAGGGGCCTGTTAATGGAACTCCCGGCTCAGCGAATTGATAAAGTTAAGAGAATGAACGGAAATAATAACATACATACAAAGTCGCCGACGCACCAAAGCCGCTATGGCGACGGTGCGAAGTGTGAAAAAGGATTCGTCTTGGTGCTGACAGTATTTACGGCTGTAATACTGGCGACACTGATTATAGGATTCCTGAACATGACAGCGATAGATTTGAATCTGGTTAAGAACCATATGTGCAGCTTACAGGCCTACTACATCGCTGAAGCTGGAGTTGCCGACGCAATAGACAAAATTCAGCGAGACGTTCTTACGCAAACTAAATGGGAAAGTGAATTTCCTTCGGGGACGTCGAATAAATATGAGGTTGTCGTGACGGTGGGCTCAACCACAGCGATAAATTCCACAGGGACTGTAACGGGTGCTAATTTCAGCAGAGAGTTGGAGGTAAATGTAAGAAGGACCGGCAGCTCGGTGCCATATAAAGTGCGAATTAATAAGTGGAAGGAAAAATAGCCCAATGAATCGGGATAAATTCATACTTGGGATACACATAGATGGCGATTTTCTAAATATCGTTCATCTGGGACAGTCAGCCAATGGTCTGCAGGTTCACAGCTGGACTGCTAAGCCTTTAGAGGAAGGTATCGTAAAGGATGGTTTGATTGCTGATACACAAGCAGTCTCGCAAAAAATTCGCAACTTTATAAAAGCAAACAAGCTAAAGCACTGCAAAGCGGTAATGTCAATGCCAATTTCTGCCGTAAGGTTGAAGTCTTCCGAATTTCCGACGCAATCAGACGAGCAGCTGCAAAAAAAAGTTGAAGAACAAATAGGAAAATACGCCTTATTTGGCGGCGAGAAGATAGTCTTTGACTATTGCGTATTTGATGAAGCTAATCGGTCTTCCGGCAAGCAGATAGTGCTCCAGGCGGTTACAACCAGACAAATAAGCGATGCCTGTCTGGCAGTTGCCAGAGGTGCTGGGCTGGATTTGCTAAGAGTCGAGCCTGCAATCCTGCCCATTATGAAACTGGCCTGTGGCAAACCACCCGCAGATTCCCAGGCCATTTCTCTGCTGTTGGCTCTGGACTCTGCATCGGCCAATTTAAGCGTTTTTAAAAATGGCCTGCCCCAACTCTGTCAGAATTTGGGTTTTGGTGTAAAAGATTTATCACAAGACAATGGTGGTCTTGCCGGTTTGACGGAACAAATGAAACCTGTTTTAGACTTCGCACACTCGCTCGTCCCGCCCCTGCCAGGTGCGGGGCTCGCCGGTTCACCCAGCCTGTCTGTCGACGGGCTGGGCTCACAGCAGCTTGTCCTGAAAGTTGCAGCTGCCTGTAGCAGTGAAGAACTTGGTGCAATTGTCAGGCAGATAAAACAAAGTGTACCTGTGGCAGAGCTGGTCGATGTAGCAATTGAGCAGATAGACCAATCTCAGATTGCACAGCAATTTGGTGTTCAAGGCACCGATGGAGGGGAGGTGCCCATTTTTGCGCTAACTTCGGTCCTGATGGCCTTCGGCGTCTGTGAATTTGCAGGGCAGTTAAACCTTATATCAAAAGAGTCGCTTACTATGCAAAGAACACAAAAAGAAATGTCGCTTACAGCAAAAGCCATAGCAGCAGTAATATTGCTGTCTATCGCAGCTTTGGTCCCGCTGAAAATGAAAATAAAAAGCCTTGAAGCTGCATCAGCCAACCTTGAAGCGAAAGTAACAGAAACTTTGCCAATGAGCAAGAAAATAGCTGACATCGAAAAGCAGCTCAAACAACTGAAGGAAAAACTGTCAGCTTATGTTTCCTGCAAGCAGTTAATTAGTGTCCCATGGCCAAAGGCCATTAAGGTCATAGGTGATACCGTGCCGGATGGGGTAAGAATAGTTGATATTGCAACGGATGATTCAGGAAATTTCACACTGATTGGAGAAGCCCTGGCTGAAAGCTATGTTTATAGATTCACAAAGCGACTACAGAATACCGAGATTCTGGAAAGTGCCAAAGTGGAAGAAATCGAGTACGACGACGATAGTGCCGAGGACCTCGTGGATTATAAGATTACTTGCAGGATACGACTGCCGGAAAGTGCTACGCAGCGAAGCACCGCTTCGCAGAGTAGTAAAAGTGATTTATGATTATAGAAAGATTAGCAAAATTTGATAGACCTAAAAGAATGTCAACAGCCGTCTTAGCGGTGCTGGTGCTGGGTTATATCTGCTATTTCGTGGTAACCAGAGGTTCTGTAGTGAAACTGAAGGCTGCCAATGTAAAACATGCCGGTATCGAGGCAGTATATGCCAGCACCGAACAGCAACAAGCTGGGTTTTCAAGCTTGCAAAAACAGTTTGAGGGAAAGCAAAAGCAGCTTCAGGAATATCAGCAAAGCTGCTTTAGCAACACCCAGGCGGTACAGTTCTTCGAAAATATAAACTCAATGGCGCTGGCCTGTAACTTAAAACCAGTATCTCGAGCAGTTTCCGAACCGGAAAACCTTACCCCCGACAGTAGCATTCGGGGGGAAGCTGACGACGAAAAGCCCGAGACGCAACAGCAATTTCTGAAGACACAGTCGGCAATGCTCATCGTCTCCGGTAATTATTTTGATATTGTTGATTTTATGAACGAGCTTGCCGACCGACCGCAGAAAGTTTGCATAACTAATCTGAATATAACTCTGCAGGTAGGCGAGGGGTTTAATCCAAGAGCATCTTTTAAGGTGACTATATTAATAGATTCGTCTAAAGGGCAAGAGCAGTGATGCGATTGTTTACGATAATAATGGTGATTTCGGTGGTGTTAACTGCCTTTGATGTGTCTTTGGGCCAGCAGACGCCGGATAAAAAAAATCCATTTGGCTCATTAGGCAAACCAGCAGCTCAGAAAAAAGCGGCGACCGAAGATAATCCGCCAGTTATCTCCGATACAGAACAGCCAATTCGCACCGAGGTATTTAGCTTAGAATTCGCTAACGCCAAGGATATGGAAAAGGTCGTTAATACACTTATATCAAGTGACGGAAAAGTTGGAATCGATGAGAGGCTCAACTGTATAGTGGTAACTGATACAGCAGCAAATCTCCAGCGGATAGGCCAGATCCTCAAAAAGCTGGATACTAAAGCCCCTGAGGTTATGATTACCGAGGTATTTAACTTGAGCTTCGCTAACGCAAAGGATGTGGAAAAGACCATTAATAGATTCGTATCAAGTGACGGAAATGTTGTAATCGATGAAGGGCTCCACAGTATAATAGTAACTGATACAGCGGCCAATCTGGAACGCATCGACCAGGTCCTCAAGAAGCTGGATACTGAAACTCCTGAGGTTATGATTTCCAAGGTGTTTAACTTAAACTTCGCTAACGCCAAAGATGTGGAAGAGACCATTAATAAACTCATATCAAGTAACGGAAAAGTCGGAATCGATGAAAGGCTCAACAGTGTAGTGATAACTGATACGCCGGAGAATCTGGAACGAATCAGCAAGGCCATCCAAAAGCTGGATACCCAAGCACCTCAGGTTATGATTGAAGCCCTGATAATAAATGTAAAGCTGACTGACGAACTGAAGATGGGTGTTGATTGGATTAAGCTCGGCACCTCGGAAAATTACTTAAGCCAGGGGCTTTCAGTTACCGGCAGTGCGAGCCCGTTTGGAAAGGTAACTTTTTTGGCTACACCCAGCAACTGGAGCATTCAAGGCTTGATAGATTTTGTTGAAACCAACAAGGACGTCAGAATCCTGGCAAATCCCAAGGTGCTGGTGCTGAACAACCACACAGCAACGATCGACTCGGTCGAGGAGATACCATACAAGGAACTGAGCGAAACATCTGAAGGCGGCAGTATCGGAACGATATCTTTCAAAGAGGCTGGAATTAAACTGGAAGTAACTCCCCAGATCACCGATGACGGCTACATTATTATGCACGTTAAGCCCGAACAAAGTGCCCAGACCAGCACATTTACGATTGAGAACAGCGAGACGCCGGTTATTGAAACACGGAGGACTGACACAACATTATGTGTCAAAGACGGGCAAACGATAATTATTGGCGGTCTTCGTGAAAGACGGCCGAGTGTACAGGAAAGCAAGGTGCCAATCCTCGGTGATGTTCCCTTTATAGGTGTGCTGTTTAGAAGGGTAGATACCGACCTGATAGAAAGTGAGCTTGGAGTTTTTATAACACCGCATATTTATACCGACGGTAAATTATCTGATGAGGAGTTGAAACTAATCGAAGAAGGCGAAAAAAGTAAATCTCTATATGAAGCCAGCGATTTGCTGAGACTGCAGCCAAATGATGATATAAAGCGCTGATGTTGAGAGCATATTATGTTGTCCGGAATATTTGAAAAGCAAACAAAAGCAGAAAAAATATTAGTAGTCGACGACGAGCCGGATGTGGTCCTGGTCGTAAGCAAGATTCTTAAATACAGCGGCTATAATGTCATAACTGCCGGCGATGGCCTCCAGTGCCTTGCCAAAGCAGAAAGCGAGAAACCGGACCTTATTTTGCTTGATAAGAAAATGCCGAATATGGACGGACAGACGACTTTGGTAAAACTGCAGGCTTCAAAGAAAACAGAGAACATTCCGGTCATAATGTTTACGAGCTGTACGAATGGCGAAGATATCGACGGCGCGCAGAAAGCAGGCGCCGCTGAGTATGTTGTCAAACCGTTCGATCGTCCAGTATTGCTTGAAAAAATTTCACGAGTCTTGAAATCCAAATTCAAGTAAGAGCCGGTAATCTACGAAAAACAAATATGCAGGCGTATGTAAAAGAGCGCGTATAAATGGACAAAGAACTGATAAGAATATTACATGTAGAGGATGACGAAATTGACCGCCAATTAGTCAAGCGTATTTTGGTCGGGTGTTCGCGGCCTATTGAATTTAATATTGAATCAGTAAACCGTATGTCGGCGGCCATCGAGCGCCTGGATAATAGAGACTATGATATTGCGCTGCTTGATCTGGGACTTCCCGACACAAGCGGCATTGAGTCGGTTCAAATGGTCAAGCGTGCCGATCCAAACATACCTATTGTGGTGTTAACAGGAACCGGGGACGAAGAGATAGGGCTCTTGGCGATAAAGAACGGAGCGATGGAGTACCTGTCTAAGGGCATGGCATTAGAAGAGTTATTGGTTCGGACAATCCTCTATGCCTTAGAGCGAAAAAAGGCAGAGATGAAAATCAAAGAAACCGTGGAAATAAAATCAGAGTTTATATCTATGGTTTCACATGAGCTGCGCACGCCTTTGACGGCTATAAAGGAAGGTATTGCCATTGTTTTGGATGAAGCGGCAGGAGAAATTAATGACGACCAAAAGGAACTCTTGGATATTGCAAAAAGAAACGTAGATAGACTGGCAAGACTGATTAACGATGTTTTGGATTTTCAAAAGCTCAGTGCGGGCAAGATGAGATTTGACATGCAGGAAAAGGATATAAATGAGATTGTTAAAGAGGTTCACAAGACAATGGTCTGCCTGGCGAAGGAAAAAGGTTTAGATTTTTCCTTTAAAGCTGAGGAAAGTCTGCCCAAAGTGTCATTTGATAGCGATAAAATTACTCAGGTTCTAACAAACCTGGTCAATAATGCCATAAAGTTTACGGAAAAAGGGAGCATCAATATTTCAACAAATGATGGAGAAAATAAAATTCTGGTTTCAGTGTCCGATACTGGTTGTGGAATCGAGCAAGAGGACCTGCCAAAAGTATTTCGTCAATTTGAACAATTAGCGAAAGGTGGGGCAAGAAAGACAGGTGGAACAGGTCTTGGACTTGCTATTTCTAAAGAAATCATTGAGCAACACAGAGGGAAAATCTGGACAGAATCAGAAATTGATAAAGGGACGACCTTTCACTTTGTATTGCCTGTCAAGGAGAGACGAAAAGCATGGCGAAGAAAATCCTAATTGTTGATGATGAGCCGGATGTTCTTAAAGTTGCGATGTTCAGGTTAAAAAAAGCCGGGTATGAAATTCTAACGGCGCTTGACGGCCAGACGGCGCTTAGTTCGATCCGGAACGAAAAACCTGACCTGATACTGCTGGATTTGCGTTTACCCGTTTTGGACGGCCCGGAAGTCTGCAAACAGGTCAAGAACAATGAAGAGCTGAAACAGATACCCATTATTTTATTTACGGCTACCACAGATACGACAGCTGCTGTAGAAGCGGAAGGATTAGAAGCTGATGACTACATAATAAAACCATTCGAGCCGGAAGAATTGTTTGAAAAGGTAAAAAACATTATTGGATAAGGCGGCTGGATATGTTCGGCAGCCCTATAAATTGAGAGAGTGAAAAATGAGAGTAGGAACAAAATTAGCTACTGGTTTCTTACTTGTAGTTTTATTAATACTGCTGACTCTTCTTTTCTGTTCAGCGATTTCCAGAAGGACACATGAAAAGCTTGAAGCGTTGAAAAATGTTGTTGCTCCTGACACAATTCTGGCGAATAAAGTAGATATCGCAGTTAGTGATGCAGATCATGCGATTATGGAATATTTGATTCAGGGAACCGCCCAAGAAAAAGAAAATGCACAATTTGCGTTTGCGCAGCTTGAAAAAGTCGGACCAAAGCACTTCGGAAGTGAAACACATACTAACCCCGGTGAAAGTGAAGCAACCAGGGAATTAATTGTAAAAATAAGGAGTTTCATTTCAGTAGGATTAGACATTATTAAATTAAAAGACCAGGGAGTAAATAGTGGTGAATTATTAAAAACAAAAGTGGAAAAGCTGCATTCTGCAAGGAAAATTCTGTTAGAACAGCTCCGGAAACACAAGGTAACTCGGATGGAGGAGTTGGCCGATGCTGAAGAAGCAGTCAGCGGGGCATATATTCTTGATGTCCGACTTACTTTGCTCGTCACCGTATTGGGCGTGCTTTTAACTGTCGTTGTTACATTTGTTACAACGAGGTCAATAGTAAAGCCGCTTAAGGCCCTGAACAAAGGGGCTGAGATAGTAAACAGCGGTGGTAAACTGGATTATAAAATAGAGACAGAAGCAAAAGACGAAATTGGACAGCTCTCACGGGCTTTTGGTAAGGAAACCAAGAAGTTGATGGAGACCACCGCCTTAGTAGAAAAGCTCAACAAAGAAATTGCCGAGCGCAAGATAGCAGAGCGTGAACGCCAGTTGGCCGAAGATAAATATCGAACTATCTTTGAAAATTCTGCGGTTGCTATCTCGCTGGTTGATGAGCAGGAGCGTCTCATTTCCTGGAACAAATTCACAGAAAACCTGCTGGGTATGAACAGAGAGGATTTGTACCTTAGGCCGATAAAATCGCTCTATCCTGAAGGGCACTGGCAGATGATAAGGAACCACGATGTCAGACAAAAAGGAATACAGCATCACCTGGAAACCCAGATGATTAAGAAAAATGGGGATTTGATTGATGTTGATATTTCACTAAGCGTTCTGAAAAATCCGGAAGGGGAGGTAATAGGTTCGATAGGCGTCGTCAGAGACATCACCGAACGCAAAAGAGCGGAGGAGGAGTTAAAAAAGACAATGGAAATGAAATCACAATTTATATCTATGGTCTCACATGAGCTGCGGATACCTTTGACGGCCGTAAAAATGTCAATTGACTTTATTGTAGATCGATTAGCAGGAGAAATTAATGAAGAGCAGGAGGAACTACTGAATGTCTCAAAGAGAAACATAGACAGGCTTACCAGGCTTATCAATGAAGTTCTTACCTTCCAAAAACTTGTGTCCGGCAAGGCGAAATTCGATATGGAGACCAGAGATGTAAATAAAATTGTCAGAGATGTTTATGAGATGATGGCTCGTACAGCAAAGGAGAAAAAGTTGGATTTCTCTATTGTGCTTGAGGACGGCTTGCCTAAAGTAGAGCTTGATAGTGACCAGATTAGTCAAGTTATGACAAACTTGGTTCATAATGCCATAAAGTTTACAGAAAAAGGAGGCATCACAATCGCCACAAGCAAATACGACCATACAATCCGGATTTCCGTTTCTGATACCGGTTGTGGAATTAAGAAAGAGGACATGCCAAGACTGTTTAAGGAATTTGAACAGTTAGAGAGGAAAAAGGGTTCGACAGGTCTGGGACTTTCAATTTGTAAAAAAATCGTCGAGCAGCACAAAGGAGAAATTTGGGCAGAATCAGAGCCGGGTAAGGGGACAGCTTTCCACTTTGTGTTGCCTACTGAACAACGGAGAAAAGCATGACGAAAAGAATCCTGATTGTTGATGATGAGCTGGATGTTCTTGAGCTCGTGGCCTACAGGTTAAAAAAGCGTGGTTATGGTGTCCTAACAGCGATTAACGGGCAAGAGGGGCTCGATTCGATACGGGCTGAAAGACCCGACTTGGTGCTGCTGGATTCGTGTTTACCCGTTTTAGATGCGTTTGAAGTTTGCAGACAGCTCAAGAGCGATGAAGAGCTAAAGCATATACCCATTATTTTATTTACGGCAACTTTAGATACTGTGGTTGCTGAGAAAGCAAAAGAACTTGGAGCCAGTGATTTCATACTAAAACCGTTCGACTCGGAAGAATTGCTTGAAAAGATAACAAGCATTTTAGAATAAGAATAAAAAGGAGAAGGCTTCAGTCTTGCAATCTGCAGGGCAATAGTTGAGCGGCAGCAAGGGCGAATCTGGGCCGAATCAGAAATCTTAAAAAGGATTCAGCTTTGCCTTTACTTTATTTATGTATGGATGGGGTGATAATAATAAGGGCTGCAGAGAATTCTGCAGCCCTTTGAGCTTGTAGCTTGTAACCAAGACTCCTTTAATTTTTTGGCTTATGCCCTGCGTTTTCTCAACAGAGTCAACGCTCCTAAGCCGAACAAGCAAATCGTCGCTGGCTCAGGAACGCATATGGTGTCAATTACCAACTCATCGACCCAGATATCACCTTTAATGGCAATCCACTCTTCGGCAGGATTTGGCCGAATAACAATGTCATATATCGAGTGTATACAACCTGGCACGATTTGGTCGTCGTCATAGCGAGATATCGTCATACTGTCAAATGGCCCAATAGCAATGAGCGGGTCACCCAGCAGGAAGGGGTCATTATCTGCCGCCTTCCACGTCAACTGGATCTGGATCCACTTCTCCGGACGAATTTCCGGGAAATTGGGAATCAATATATCTATCTCGCCCGATAGTGCCCATGCCCCGGCTTCCCAACCATATGACGTATTCACTTGTAAGAGAGGGTCGCCATAAGGATTGTAGACAACATCAGGCACTGGGGTAGAATTATCATCCGAAAACTCCCATACCTGATAAGTGCTGCCATTTGCATAACGCCAAGTTGGAATAGCCACATCATCTGCGAAAGCCATTGACCCTGCTGTCAGGGTTACAACCATACACAAAAAAGCTAATTTCTCCATCATCCTTACACCTCCTTGCAGGATATTATGGATTTAATTTGTTTGTACACCCGCACAGCACAATATTTCGTGAATGCTTGTGTAACGTTGAAGAAGTACCCTCTTCTTCTGTATTCAAGTACCAGTGTAATTAAATTATCCTCAAAATTGTAATTATGTCAAGAGAATTCTTAGAAAAAGTCCGAAAAAAATCTCCAAATTTTGCTTATTTGCTTGAATGGACAGTTTTTGGCCGAAAACGTAGTCTTCGTCGGGGGAAAACACATTGTCAGATTTGTATTGCAATTGAATTATGTTTTGAAAAACGCGTTTCCGCGATGAAACTGATTATTTTTTGCCGTGTTCAGGGATAGGCAGGTCCAGTTCAGCGAGGACTTTTTTCATGTCCTCCCAGACCCTTTGGCGGTTTTCCTGTGAGTAATTACGCAATAGATAGGCAGTGTGATACGTGGCCATAAGCTTAATAGGGGGCCTGCCGAGGCCGGCGTAGTATTCGTGGAATTGGCCTCGCAATTGGCCGATTGGCTTATTGGTGTTTAACAGAGTCCTCGCCGCGTGGGCACCCAGAGCGACAATAATCTCCGGATTTATAATCTCAATCTGTTTCTGAAGATATGGCAGGCAGCTTATTATTTCCTCAGCTGCGGGGTCGCGATTTTCCGGCGGGCGGCACTTGAGGATATTGCCGATAAAGACATCGCTGCGTTTTAGCCCGCAAGCTGCGATTACCTTATCCAGTAATTGGCCTGCTCTTCCGACAAAGGGTCTGCCTTGAGCATCTTCATCTGCCCCGGGTGCTTCCCCAACAAACATTATGCGTGCTTTTGGATTGCCCTCGCCGGGTACCGCATTTGTCCGCAGCGACCCCAACGGGCATTTGCGGCATTGGTTAGCTTCTTCAGCGATTTTTTCAAGCTCTTTCGCTGCTTCTGCTGCGTTCGCACTATTGGCTTTCTGTTGTTGTTTGGGTTGAGTAGTTTTGCTTTTGACGGCAAAACCACCGGTGAAAAACTGCTCCATCTCTGCGTGCTGGCGAACAACCTTTTTAATATCCACATCCTTTTCCATATAAGTAGATTGTAAGGGCTTTTTAAGATGAGTCAATAAAAAAGGCGCCTGCTTGTAACAAGCGCCCTTTCAGAAACCGTATGGTATTCTTTTTTATACAAGGCCTTGGTCGAGCATCGCATCGGCTACTTTTACGAAGCTGGCGATGTTCGCACCCATTACGAGATTATCCGGCTGACCATATTCTTCAGCAGCATCGTAACACTGCTTGTGAATGGCAATCATAATATTGTGGAGCCGCTCATCGACCTCCTCCCGTGTCCAGGAAAGACGCATAGAGTTTTGCGACATCTCTAAACCGGAGGTAGCAACACCACCGGCATTTGCGGCCTTTGCTGGGCCATAGAGAATCTTGTTGGAGATATATTGTTCAATAGCTTCCGGTGTACTTGGCATGTTGGCTCCCTCTGCAACGAGAATGCAGCCATTTTTCAGCAATGTCTTGGCATCATCAGTGTCGATTTCGTTCTGAGTGGCGCTGGGGAACGCACAATCGCATTTTATTCCCCAGGGACGAACGTCTGCTTTATACTCAACCTTGAATTTATCCGCGTATTCCTTAATGCGCCCACGTCGGATGTTCTTCAACTCAAGTACAAAGGCAAGTTTTTCATCATCAATGCCGTCAGGGTCATAGATTGTACCATTGGAGTCGGATAAGCTTACAACCTTTGCACCAAGCTGGTTGAGTTTTTCTGCCGTGTACTGTGCCACATTTCCAGAACCGGATACTGTGCAGAGCTTACCCTCGAAGCTCTCACCACGGGTCTTTAGCATTTCTTCAGCGAAGTACACACAACCATATCCGGTTGCTTCCGGCCGAATCAGCGAGCCGCCCCAGTTCAATCCCTTACCGGTGAGAACGCCCGTGAACTCATTGCGAAGACGCTTGTATTGGCCGAACAGATAGCCGATTTCGCGCCCGCCGACGCCAATGTCTCCTGCAGGAACGTCGCTGTCAGGACCAATATGGCGGAAAAGCTCGGTCATAAAACTCTGGCAGAAACGCATAACTTCGTTATCGCTTTTGCCCTTGGGATTAAAATCTGCCCCGCCCTTGCCGCCGCCCATTGGCAGAGTGGTAAGAGCGTTTTTGAATACCTGCTCGAATCCGAGGAATTTCAGGATACTGGCGTTGACAGTGGGATGAAATCTCAGCCCGCCTTTGTATGGGCCGATTGCGCTGTTAAACTCAAACCGAAATCCACGGTTGACTTGAACGTTGCCCTTATCGTCCTGCCAGGGCACCCGGAACATTATCTGCCTTTCCGGCTCGACAATCCTGTCAATGATTTTGGCATCGACGTACTCCGGGTGTTTTTCCAGCACCGGCCCCAGGCAGTCAAGAACCTCCTTTACCGCCTGGTGGAACTCTACCTCGCCTGGATTGCGTTTTAATACCTGCTCGTAAGCGGATTGGATAATTATATTTACTGCCACTTGAGTAACCTCCATAACAAGTTAAATACTTCGTTTTCTCTGGCTGCTTCAATAAGCTGGACTAATAACAAAATTACATAATTGCATTGATAACTGCAGCTTGGTAAAATAACATATCTTAGTAGTAAAACACAAGAGATTAAAAATAATATAACGTATCAGGGTAGCTTATAATGCATATAGAAATGCTAAAGATATTCTGCGATTTGGCGGACTTACGAAGCTTTTCAAAAACCGCTGAAAAGCATCTTCTAAGCCAATCGGCAGTATCCCAGCAACTTGCACAGCTTGAGCTTGTTCACAAGTGCCAGCTAATCGACCGGAAAAAACGCCCGATTGAGCTTACAAGGGAAGGGCAGTTGCTCTATCAGGCCTGTAAGGATATGCTCGATAGGTATGAACAATTGAGAAGCGAAATAAGTGCCTTGAAGGCATCAGCCAGCAGCAGAATAAATGTAGCTGCAATCTTCAGTATTGGAATGCACACTCTGCCGGATTATGTTAAAAAATTTATGGTCAGCTATCCAAATATTAATGTCCATATCGAATACTTCAGCGCCGTTAAGATTTATGAGTTGGTGTTAGTGGGTGATATCGATATCGGTCTTGTAGCGGTTCCTAAAAAAGACAAGCGGCTGGATGTGTACGATTTTGAGGCAGAGCCGCTGGTTTTGGCCTGCAGCCCGAAGCACCTCTTATCTGGCCAGTCACAGGTGGATATTCATCAATTACAATTTGAAAGATTCATTGCTTTTGAGAAGAATGTTCCGACACGCGCGTGGATAGATGGGATTTTAGAACGTTATAATATTATGGTTCGGCCGGTGATGGAATTCGATAATATCGAAACTACCAAGCGAGCAGTAGAAATAAACGCAGGTATAAGTATATTACCTGAGGCGGCATTGCTTCAGGAAGTTAGCACTGGAACGATAAAGGCGATTCCGTTCTCGAATGAAAAGTTTGTCAGGCCGACCGGCATAATCGTTCGCAAGGGTAAGCTTTTAAGCCAGGCAGGGCGATACTTTATTGAATTACTCCGCAAAAGACGTAAAGCGTGACCTGTGACTCGTGCCCCGGACGAGCAACGAGTCACGCTTGTCCGCCGTAGCTTCAGCGAAGGCGGAAGCGACGAGACACGAAAAATGTCGATTAAAGCAGTGATATTCGATTTAGATGGCACAATAACCCAGCCATATTTTGATTTTGACGCCATTCGCGAAGAGATGGGCCTGGACAGAAATTCCGGGCCGGTCCTGGAGTCGGTGCAGAATATGCTGCCAGAGCAGCGAAAAAACGCAGAGAAAATTCTACATTCTCACGAGAGAAGGGCGGTAATAGAATCCAAACTCAATCCTGGTGCGAAAGAAACACTCGATGCACTTTGTAAAGCTGGCATTAGTATTGGGATATTGACTCGCAACAGGCGAAGCAATGCGCTTGCTATCGCCGACAAACACGGCTTGAAATTTGATGTTGTTGTGGGCAGAGACGAGGGCCCGGTCAAACCCGATGCCTTTGGTGTCCTGCGAATATGTAACCAATTCGATGTCGAGCCGCAGGAAACTTTACTGGTTGGCGATTATCTTTTCGATTTATTATCTGCAAAGTCAGCCGGTGCTGTCGCTGTTTTGCTGACTAATAACACCCAGGTCCCGGATTTTGCCGAGCACGCAGATTTTTGCATAGAAAACATCAGACAGGTGCTTCAAATTGTAGAAGAATACAGAATACAGAATAAAGGGATTAGCAACTAATGAATAAGAAGATGATAATGAAATTTTTCCTTCTGTTTTTGGGCACGGTGGAAGTTTGTTGGGCCTGTGCGAGCGCTAGTCATTTGGACACACAGCACTCGGAAAAGGATGCAAATTGTATTGAGGTAATCCTCGAACAATTAAACAAAAAAACAAAAGAGCTTCAATCCTATG
>CAZMSP010000005.1:0-35371 GCA_964568985.1 uncultured Pirellulales bacterium | reverse complement strand
TTGTCCCGCAGACGAACCAAAGGCATGATGATACCGAGTTCCTGGGCAAATTTTCTTCGTAGCGCCCCGATACGGTCGAAGATAGTACTGTCTTTACGAGGGTCGACAAGGCTGATCAATCTTACACCGACATGCACAGAAACTTTATCTATGTCCAATAGTTCTTCGACTGGTTGCTTGTCAACTTTTAATTTCTGCGATGGTACTTCGCGTTTTCCTTGTTGGTCTTTCTCAGATTTTCTCGCCAATCGACCGGCAAAGGCAGTGCCTCCAGCCAATAGTAAAAACGGTATGGCGGGCAGTCCGGGCACAAGAGCCATTGCAGCAATGATACAAGAGGCTGCCATTAAGGGTTGGCTGGACTTGAGAAATTGGTTGCTCAGGTCCTGGCCTACGCTGTACTTTGAAGAAATTTTGGTTACGAGAAAGCCTGAACTTACAGAGATTATTACCGAAGGTATCTGGCTGACGAGTCCATCGCCTATAGAGAGTATGGAGTAGGTTTTTATGGCTTGGCCAATTGCCATACCATGTGAATAACCCATAGCTATACCACCGATTATATTAATGGCGGTGATTATGATTCCGGCTTTTGCATCGCCTCGGATAAATTTGCTGGCACCATCCATCGCACCATAGAACTCGCTTTCCTTTACAATTTTTGCTCTTCGTTCATTGGCTTGGGCATCGGTGATAGTTCCGGCGTTGAGGTCTGCGTCGATTGCCATTTGCTTGCCGGGCATAGCATCAAGGGTAAAACGAGCAGAAACTTCGCTTATTCGCTCGGCTCCTTTTGTGATTACTACGAATTGGATAACAACAAGGATTAAAAAGATCACCAGTCCGACGATAAACTGGCCGCCGGCTACAAAATCACCGAAAGTCTGGATAATTTTGCCGGCATTTCCCTGCAAGAGTATCAATCTGGTTGAAGCAACATTAAGAGAAAGCCGAAACAGCGTTACGAACAGAAGCAACGAAGGGAATGTAGATAATTCGAGAGCTTCTTTTGAGGATAAAGTAACTATCAAAACGGCTATCGCCAATGATATGCTGCAGGCCAAAAGCATATCCAACAACTGTGTCGGCAAAGGGATTAAAAGAGTGGCGAGAATCGTCACTAAACCCACGGCCAAAATAATATCGCTGTGGTAACCAGAAGGTGCATTAAGCATCCCTGACCTTGACGAACTTGATTGTACAGGACCTGTCATTACATTATTGCCCAAAGTAAATTTGCTCTGATTATTGCTTGTTCGCAGTCAAAGCAGCCCCAGCACCAAGAACTTCTTTTATTTTGACAGCAAACTTTCCATCTACCACTACAATACTTCCAGTGGCAAACTTTGTGTCTTTCAGATACAAGTCCGCTGGTGCCTCAATAGGTTTACTGAGCTTTAATACCGAACCGGGGCCAAGCTGTAAGAGCCGTTGGATTAGTATTTCCGTCTGGCCGATAGCAACCGTAACAGGTACCTTCATATCCAGCAGGATGTCTATACTTGTGCCGTGACCTGTGACTTTGGTCTCAGCCGCTTCAGAAAATTCGACAGATTTTGCCTGTGTTTTGGAATCCTGTTGGCCAGCCGAGTCTTGCTGATTCTGGTTTTCTTGAGTTTTCTCTTCTACGGTTTCTGTTGTCTGGGCCATATTTTTATTTCCTTCTAATTGTTAAATATCTGTAAAATGATTTATGTTTCATTCTGCACCGCACAGATTTGTAATTACTACGGCGTACTTGCCATCGGATTTTGCAGGCCGGCCGCGAAGGATAGTTTGCCCTTCAACAATCAATTCAACCAGCTCATTTGCCTTTTTATCAAGCAATAATATATCATCAACTTGCAGACTCATTATTTCTTCAAAAGTAAGCACTGCAGAAGCCAGTTGGGCTGTAATAGATGTTGGAAGCTTGTACACATAGCTAAGCATTGCTTTAGCGATATCTTCCGCCGAGAATTCTTTGCTGGATTGTATCTTTTGCCCTACAATCGGCTTTAGTTTGTCGGAGAGTATTAAAAAGTAAGCTTCAGAGGGGTTTTCTGAGTCAGATTTCTTGACGTTGAAAGTAATTTTGCAAAGTTCTTCGGTATCTTCCAGTTCGATAGGCATCTGACCTCTAACAATTTTGCTGCTCGGGTGTAAATCGTAATTATCACAAGAATCCGAAAGCGCCTTAACAACACTGAAGGCAATGTCGAACAGAAGGGATTGCTCTAATTGCGACAAGTCCCTGTCAGAATTTTCCGCAGATTTGGTATCCCCCAGTAGTTGAGTGGCCCAAGCAATTGCAGTTTGACCCGGCATGCCAACAAGGCCGAATGGCTGGTCTTGGCCAGTACCGAAAGCAAGGTAATAATCACTCTGAGGGTCGTTAGAGACTGTAAATTCGTTCGCAAAGTGTTGAGTAGTCGAAGTAATTGTCACATTGAAATCACCATTGTAAAGTTGAGCGAATTTCTCAGCACATGCTTGTGCCACTTTTGCTGTGAAATTGTCAAGCTCTTTGAGTTGGTCACTGCTAAAACAATGGGGCTGGTGCCAGTTGTATTCGGTAGCTTCTACCTTGTCGCTGTCATCTACTTTCTGCGAGCCGATAGAGGCAATAATCTGTTGCATTTTCTCTCTGTTCAAATTGTGATTTACTCCATTACTCATTGTATGGCGAATTCCTTGAAGAGCACGTGTTTGATTAGTGGTTTTGCATCAGGGAAAAGGGTTTCGTTGAAAGCATCGAGTATTTGTAATTGAATACGTTTAAGGTTTCTATCACCTCTTGCGTCTTCCAAAGTCAAACCTGCAAGATAAATGGTAAGCCAATTTGTAAGGATGGGCTTTTTCTCCTCTAAAAGTTTTTCACCTTTGCTTTGCTCCAGCGCCGAGCTTATCTCCAACGTTACGGTTGCTCGAACGTAGCGTGTTACGCCGGGCTCATCAAGATTTGCTACGACGGGCTCTAAATCATAATACCAGATGCCCTTGGAGTTCTCTGCCAAATCGTCCATTTCCGGTGAGGTGGGTTGGTCTGTTTGAGAAGATTGCGTTTGAGGTTTGTCTGGGCCGGCAAATAATCGGCCCAGCAGGAGACCGGAACCGGCACAAATCGCTACAATAACGGCTAATATTACCCATGTAACAATCCCAATCCCAGTTTTGCCTTGTTTGGGTTCATCTTTTTTTTCTACGTTTGCATCATCCGGAGCTTTTTTATCATCTGCATCTGCCATTTTTTCTTTTCCTTAAATATCTTTTTTTGAACAATAGTTTAAGCTAGTTGTAAGCACTCCTGCTGGTGATACCGGCGGATTTTCTCGCGTAACGTTCGGTCACTTATACCTAATATCTTTGCTGCTTTTGTCCGGTTACCCGAGGTATGTCGCAGCGTATCCAAAATCGCCCGGCGTTCCACCTGCGCAAGCGGCAGGCCGGCTAGTCCTGAAATCGCCGTTTGATCGTCACGCACCAAAACGCGATTTGCGTCGTTGAATTCTCTGGCTTGATAAGGGAGCTCGTTTTGCTCTGTTTCGTTTTGGTGCAGGATTGATAGGTTGTTTTCTTGTGGGAGCGGCTGTAGTTCATCAAAAAGCCATGAGACATCAGCTAAAGATAGAGTCGGCCCAGTTCCCAAAATCAATGATGTCAGCACTACATTCCGTAATTGCCGGACATTCCCCGGCCAATGGTACTTTGCAAAAATATCCATCATCGCCGGGTCAAGTTTAGTGATTTGACGTTGTACCTGCCGCGTGTAAAGGTTTACAAAATGCCATACAAGGTCAGGCAGGTCCTCGCTGCGTTGTCTTAGTGGCGGAATAATCAATCTTACGCTGCTCAAGCGATAATAAAGATCCTGACGGAACAAGCCCTGGGCAACTTCCCGTAATAGGTCCTTATTAGTAGTGCTTATTATTCGAACATCAACTCTGATGCTATCATTTCCTCCGACACGTTCAAAGTCCTGCTGCTCAAGGACCCGCAACAGCTTAGACTGGAATCTTGGTGGAGTTTCGCTAATTTCGTCCAGCAGTAAAGTGCCGCCGTGGGCCATTTCGAATCGCCCTTTGTGCTGAGCATGGGCGCCTGTGAAGGCACCTTTCTCGTGGCCAAACAGTTCGCTTTCAAGAAGCGAATCGCTTAATGCCGCGCAATTAATCCTGATGTACGCTCCTCGCGTCCTTCTGCTGTGATGATGAATGAGGAAAGATATCAATTCTTTACCCGTTCCGCTTTCACCACTTATTAAAACCGGTGCCGAAGTAGGAGCTATTTTTTTGGCCAAGTTAACAGTTTGAACCAGTTTCGCACTTTTACCTACTATTCTGTAAAGAGGTTGGGCGCCCTCTTGGGCGCAGTCAGCTGTTGAGACGGCGTGGTTTGGCAAAAAGGTATCCAACAGATTTTCAATTTTTTCACAGTCGAGCGGTTTAATAAAGAAGTTACAGCAGCCTGCGTTGACAGCATTGACAGCTACATCAAGGATTTGCTGCTGGTTTCGAGCTTTTTGCTCCCCGGTCTCGCACATCATAATCACCGGCAAGTCCGGAGAATTCATTTTGATTTCATGAACAAGCTCGAAACCATCTTTGGGCAGGTCTATTTGAATGGCAACGAACACAAGGTCATAATCGCTCCTGTCGAAGAAGTTGACAGCGGCTTTTTTATTATCAGCAATGATTCCACGAATACCTTTGCGAGCTAAAATCTCAAGCAGGAATCGAACCGACTGCTGGTTGTTATCAACTATCAATACATTTGCACTTGGATTCACACTTTGCGGGTTACTAAACGCGTTTTTTTGCGTTTGGGCTCCCTGCGAGGTATTGCCTGCCCCTGCGTCTTCCGACGCGAGTCGGGGCGGCGGGCAGAATACTGTCCGGACCTGGTTTTTGTGTTGAACCTGCTTTGTGTTGTCTACCTTGGCTTCATTCACTTTCAGGATACTCCATTTTCAATTGAAAAATTTAAGGCCGGTTTTCGTTAACCAAAGCCTTCGGTTTGTCTTGCAGGTACCAATTTATTAACTTGCTCCGGGCTTTTGCAAAATCTACCCATAGCAAGTCGGGGTATTCAGCAATTAGCTGTCTGTACATTTCAATTGCCACTGGCGGGTCATTATTTCGCAGACAGTTGCCTATTTGAAATAGAATCCAGGCCTTATCTTCATACCGGACATTCTTGTCTGCATTCAGGCGATTAAGAGCTTCTTGGTAACACTTTGCTGCTTCTTTTAGGTGGCCGCTGTGAAACAGGATATCAGCCAATACAAGAGGTTTTTTAAGTTGTTCAGAATGCGATAGTAGTCCTTCGAACATTTGTAGGGTTTCATCCGTTACTGGTTTGTACAGCAGCTGGTTTTCATCTTGTCGTTCACTGCCAGACGGAGTCTTCGGTTCAGCTTCGGCTTTTTTATGTTCAGTCTTCTCCAGCACATTTGTGTCAGACAAAGTATCATCAAGTTCAGTTTTTTGAGTTGGCTTGACGACAATGAGAGGTTCAGACAGTTTGTCCTGTGGTTCAAATTTAACAGAGCGGATTTTTTCGATTATCTGGTAAAGCTCGCTCTTGCTTTCGCTGCTGTTTATGTCTTTAGGATTAGTAATCCTCTCTTGCCACAATTGGTGGCTGAGGTGAGTAGTCGGACTTTTGGCAATAAGTAGGTGAGGCTGTTTTTTGTTGACCTGAGCGGAAAGTTGTTCTGGTGAAGTTTCCGCATAACAGAGAGACACCAGGAAGCAGAAAACACAAAGCGAAAAAACCAAAACTATAGTGTGAAATTCAAAGAGCATATCCTGAGATGAAGCTGTAGGGTCCGGCTTCGAATTATAGTTCTTCGCTTTTAGACTTGAATTTTTAATTTTAATCTTCATAGCGATTCCACCGCCCCAAAAGAGCTAATGCTGCTCTATCATAATCTTTTTGCTGCTTATAAACCGTTGCCAGCAGGTCTAATGCCTTTTGCTTGGTTTGCTCTGGAGGGTCCATATCTAAGAGCTGCAAACATATAGATTCAGCCTGGGAATTCTGGCCGAGTTTCAAGCAGACATCAGCCGTTTTGAGGGTAGTTTCATAGGCCAAAGGCCCTGGCTCGATGACACCAAGAATTTCAGTCAATTTTTCGCGAGCAAGCTCGAAATTTCCTTTGTTAACATAGCAATCAGCCAACTCAATAGATAGTTTAGTCTTTAATTGTGGGTCAGAAATATATTCAGTCCTGTCGCTAAGCATCGTAATAGCCTCATCAACCAACCCCATCGCCGTAAGGACCCTGCTTTTGAGCAGTAATATCGCAATAGATTCTTGCCGTGATGACATCGCAGGGTGGACGCCTTCTAATGTATTAAGAGCCTCAATGAAATTCCCTTGTTGAATATATACTTCAACTAAGGCCGATACAGCTTCTATATATTCTTCTCTGTCGAGTTGTGATGGGCCGTCTTGCAGTGCATATTGAAAAGCATCGGAGGCAGCTTCAGCGTTTTCTAAAGCTAAGTAGGTTTTTCCCAAAATAAAGTAGGCTGAATACAAGTCTTTACTTTTACAGTCTTTGGCAAGTTCGATATATCGAAATAACCATTTTGCTGCGGATTCATAGTCTTTTATCTGGTAGAAACATTTGCCTGCTCCCATAGCAGCGGCACTTTCGGATTCTGGAGTGAGGCTGAGATTATAAACTTTGCGATAAAGTTGTGCGGCTTCGGTCGTAAAACCCGCCTTGGCTGTAATGTCAGCAAGATACAAATAAGCCTTCTCGGCAACTTCTGTATCTGGATATTGCTCAACGAGCCGTTTTAAATCCTGACGAGCACCGGGATAGTCGCGCAGGCTGACTTTTAGTTTACTTGATTTTAATAAAGCGAATGGCGCCAAAGATGAGCTTGAGAAGCGATTAGCTACCAATTTGTATTCTGCTATTGGTTCAGCGGACCGGCCTTCTTGGGTTTGCAGAAGCCCCAAGGCAAAATGAGCATTTACAAGGCGCGGGTCTTCTGGAAATATAAGCAAGAATTTTTGCCAAAGTGAAACAGCTTCGGTAGTAAGCAAAGATATTTGCTCTGAAACATAAGAGCAGTCGGATGGATTAAAAATATGTACAACACCTTTTTCATCCAGCTGGGCTAACAAACCGGCGCAGCCGGATGCTGCTGTTACGAACTGCTGTGTTGTTGCTGCCGACAGATGTAAGTTTACAACTCGTTTACACATTCCAATTTCATTTGAATCTAAAACCCAATGAACATCGAGATCTGCATTGGCGGCAAACCTGGCCAGCAGCTCTTCCACCGATGCACCATAGCAAGTGACAGTATATCGACGTGGCCCCCCCGGGTGATTGAACCGTTGAATTTGTGGGCCAAGCAGGGCCTTGCTTAGTTGCTCCGAACCGGAATTCAGGAAGGTTCGCAGTTGCATTTCACTTAGCTCGGCGAAAGGGTCATTTGCTGTATCGAGGTGACTCCACAAATCTTCAGGAAGGTCTTTATCGGCATCACAAAGGGATAGAACTTTTTTTGTTATTGCCTCAGCAGCCAGAAAGTAGCAATCTCGTTTCAGTGACAGACTCCAATCTTTGTCAAAGTGAACTGCGTCAATTAAGGCAATAGCTTGGTACGCTTTGGTTCGCGCATTTATGTATTGTTTTTTTTGTATTTCAAGTAAGCTTCGGTGGTAGTTAGCAAGCACCCTTACAATAGGACTGCGACTGTTAGAAGCCGTTCTGAATAAACAACCGGCCTGTTTGTGGTCAGATGTTCTTTCCATACACATTGCCATTCTTAGCTGAAGAAAATCTCTCATTAAGTGTTCTTGAGGCCTTTGTGAAAGTCCTTGGTACAACTTTTCATAAAGAAGCAAAGCTTTTTTATAATCTCCGTTGAGATATAGGCTTTGAGCGTCTCCTATAGATAATGGTTGTGTCGAGTCGGGTATGAATTCCGGCTGCTGGACTTGTTGTGGTGTTACGCTGATAGATTCAGCCCCCGCTCTTGCTTCGCAAGAAGCTGCGGGGGGTGGTTTAGATTGAGATGTTTGTTGGGTGGCAGGTACAGATGGTTGGTCGGCAACAGGTACTGATGAAGATTTTGACAACGCATACAGCAACATTGCTGTAAATGCGGCAATGATGACAACAAGTACCTTCTGGGCAGCCGAAAAATGCTTGTATCTAATTGGTACTCGTCTCTCATCAGGAGATTGCGAGGTACCGGCGGTCTGGGCATCTTCCTGAGCAGTAAGAGCTTGTTGTTCCAAGCGTTCCTCGTCAGCCTGATCCGGGGATAATTCACTGTTCGAGGACACCTCTGTAGCATTTTCCGCTGCTGGCGCTTCGCTGGAATTCTTGATATTATTTTTTTGCCTTTCTTGTGCCCTTGAGCGGATATTCTTGAGCTTTTCGAGCCATGTACGGCCCAAATACCCGATATCGTTTTCTTGGTTTTCTGTCGTCATAGCTTCTAACTATCTATCCGAATGCAACATTTATCAGCCTGGTTCAGAGCGCACTACTAAACCTTATCTTTTCTGAAAGCAATAATTGTGCCAGATTCAGCTTAATAGGATATGAGGGGTAAGTTTCTTGGTTTTTTGCTGTAAAATCACGTTTTCGGCATTATAAGGTGGTCTTTGGGGTATTTAAGACATGTTCGGTTTTTATGCGTTTCGATAAATTTTCCGACAGGAATCGGTTTGTATATCGTCTATCGCTTGATACTTAATACACGGAAGGATTATGCAACCGCTACAGGTTCGGCGGCCGATGGTATTGAGACTTCATCCGGGATTTCTTTTAACGTTTTGGCTGAAGCAGGAAAACAGCTTTCAATATTGTGCTGTTTTACCTTGGCGTAAAGGGTGGCCCTGCTTATGCCAAGAAGCTCTGCGGCTTTTGTCTTTTGCCAGTTTGTCTCCTGCAAAGCCCGGGCAATAAGCTCACATTCGGCTTTTACGAGCGAAAAATCCTTTATTTTATCGGTCTGTACATTATGATTAAGCGTTTCCGGTTTTGCTGTGGCAATCACAATACTGTTTAAGCCAACTTTGTCAGTGTTTTCCAGTAGTACTGCCCTTTCAATGACATTGCGCAACTCACGGACATTGCCGGGCCAATCATGCTCCTGTAAGGCCTCAATGGCCAATTTGGTTATTGAGATTATTTTTTCAGCTTTTTCGGGACATATTGTTGATGTCTTGAGAAAGAATCCGGCCAGAAGCGGGGTATCTTCCCTGCGCTCAGGCGATCTGAGTGGGGCAATGATAATAGGACAGATATCCAGGCGGTAGAAAAGGTCCTGCCGAAAACGTTTTGCCTTCACTTCGCCGGCGAGGTCGCGATTACTGGATGCAATAATTGTAGCTTCACAGCTGATTTCTTTTGTGCCGCCGACCTTTCGGAAGGTTTTTTCCTGGAGGACTCGCAGCAGCTTGGCCTGCAAATCCAACGGCATCTCACTTATTTCATCAAGGAAGATTGTTCCGGCTGCTGCTAATTCTAAAAGCCCTGTTTTTTCACGGTCGGCACTGGTAAAAGAGCCCTTTGCATGGCCGAATAGCTCACTTTCCAGCAGATTTGCGGTTAAAGAGGCGCAATTTACAGCTACGAACTGCTCGTTCGGATGTTGCAGGTTATGAATTGCCTTCGCTGCCAATTCTTTGCCTGTGCCTGTTTCTCCGATTATTAAGACCGGATTGCATTTGCTGGCAGCAACAAGTTTAATCATTTTAAGAGTATGCTTCACTGCTTTGCTTTGGCCAACCATAGAGACCGAAGCGGCAAGGTCATTGGCAAAGAAATCAACTGTATCTTTCTTCAAGACGCAACTTTTAAGCTCACTTTTTATCTGGTTTACAATTTTCTCCCAACTATGATGGTCTTGCTTACTTCGCAGATAATAGCGGGCTCCTATAACCTCATACTCTGCACGAGAATGTATGTTGTTTTCGTCGCTTCCAACTATTATGATATGAGTATCTGAATTTTTGTTGGTTGTGCGGAGAAATTCCTGAACGCAGTTCGGGCTGAATCGATGGTCAAAAAGGATTAAATCAGGATTGACTGTCTCAACAATATCCAAAGCTTCAGGGAGGTCGTCGGCTACGAATATTTGCTGGCCAACTTGCCGAGCCAATTGATGGACTTCTGTTTCCTTGCTTATAGCAACGACTCTGTGTAAAACCATCCCTATCTAAGAATCATGAGCGTTATCCCCCACGATGTTATTTAACATTATGTTAATGTCTAATAAATCGTCATAAGCTTACAACAACTTTAGTTTTTTATAGGACGGGCCAATAATGTCACTAACTTGTTAGTCTCAAAGACGAGTTGTTATTTCGTTGTAACTTTATAGGACTCTTTAGTAAAACAAAAGCATGAAACAGGGGCAGGTTGTCTTTTATGGGACGTATTATTTTTATAAGACGTTGTTTAGTTTTGCTCAACTATAGTTTTGATGTCACTGCGTTATTAAAAGTAAGGCAGAAAATCTTTTAGCATCCCTGCATAGCAAGACTGTAGTATTCTGTGATAGGTCCAATGATGAGTGTCGTTCTGAGAGTGACGGAGTGAAGCGAAGAATCTGACTCTTGATAAAAGTGATTTTATACTGTTAATGTCAGATGCTTTGCCTTCTCGCCTTTGCATAGCCGCTATCGTACTTCGCAGCGAGCCTACTCCGCCGAAGCGGCTGCGAAGGTCGGAAGCGCTGTTTCGCAGAGTAGTATCGGCGGAGTGAGGTCGGCTCAGCATGATATTTCCGCAAATCACGAGTAACAGAGCAGTAGTAATGCCGGTAGAATCTTCCGGGCATAGGAAGATTTATCCTCTGATATAGCTTTGTAACGAAATTCATATAGACATTTATTGAAATTTATCTCTTCATAACCTGTTTTTTAGCAATAACTTACCTGTAATAGGGGGATTGTCGTTCTCAATATGGCACGGCAATTGCTCCGTTTGCATGCTTTAGGCAGTACTTTGAGCAGCATTATTTGATGTGAGACTTTTTGAAAGGGTAAAAAACTTATGAGTACATCAGCAATAACATCCGCAAGCGGTATCCAAATGGATTATATGAAACTTCTGATATCGCAGTTACAAAACCAGAATCCGCTGGAGCCATTGGACAATAACGAAATGGCTTCTCAATTAGCACAGTTCTCGCAACTTCAGCAGCTCGAATCAATGAGTACAAGTTTTGCGGAAGTTCTTGCCACTACCAATCGCAGCTATGCCAATTCGTTATTAGGCAAGAATGTTACATTCTATATAGGAAATGAAGCAACCGGAGAATTAGAAACAAAAGTGGGCACCGTTAATTCGGTTTTTAACGACCCTGAGACAGGTGAAAACCTTCTGGGAGTAATGGTTGGCGAAGGGGAAGAGGCCCAAGAATACACCCTTAGCTTGGATGGTGTGATATTAATAGAAAACTAAAATCGAATTAGTATTCTAAAAAAATAAGGAGAAACAAAAATGAGCTTTGCATTATCAGCGGGCGTTACAGGGCTTCAGGCCCACCAGAAAATGCTTGATGTGGCTGGTAATAACCTGGCCAATACCAACACTACCGCTTTTAAGTCCCAGCGAATAATATTCTCGGAGTTACTTAGCCAGACAATCAAGAGGGCCTCTCAACCGACAAATACTATCGGTGGTACCAACCCTCAGCAGATGGGCAGCGGTGTTGGAATAGCTGGTATAACCCCAAATATGGCACAGGGAAATATTGTAAATACCGGTAATCCTCTGGACTTAGCAATGGAAGGAGAGGGTTATTTTGTATTAAGTGACGGTTCTCAGCTGGTGTATTCGAGGGCAGGTGCCTTCGCAGTCGACGCGAACTCACGTTTGGTTGACCCGGCCACGGGCTATCTGGTTCAGCGTTTTGGTACCGAAGGTGAGGCGGACGGTTTCCAGGTCGGTGGGGACAGCAGCATCCATGTTCCCTACGATGCAACACTACCGGCAAGCGCAACATCATCAATGAGAGTACAGGGAAACCTGAGCCCTGACGCAATGCTTGATGCACCTCAGACGCAGGTATTGCAATCGTGTATAGCTTATACCGTCGGGGGAACTTCACCCTCATTAAGTACGGAACTTGATGCTGTCGATCAATTCGCCAGTGGAGGAACATTGTCTGGGACAATTACCATAACTGGCCAGAAAAAGAATGGCACACCAGTCAGCGACACTCTCGCAGTAGATGAAACCACTACTTTCCAGAATGTTATTGACAAATTGAACACGGTTTTTAGCGGTGAAGCAACAGCGAGTTTGGCTGAGGGTCGAATCGTTTTAACCGGCGCAAGTAGTGGGTACAGCCAGCTGGACTTGCGTATGTCATGCGACGATACAGACCTTACAATGCCAGGGTACTTCAAAATAGCTACCGTTGGCGGTGAAGAGGTTCAAGAGGTCAATGTTACAGTTTACGACTCGCGGGGCGGTTCACACGTTCTGGCAGGGGCATTTGTCAGAACAGATACTCCCAGCCTCTGGGATATGGTAATAACTTCGGTCAGTGGCGATGTCCACGAGTTAACCTCGAATAATCGGCGTATCAGTGGCATACGGTTTAGCTCCACCGACGGTTCTTACAAAGGGTTAGATACTGGGATAGGTGATACTGCCAAGTTTACAGTAACATTTCCGCATGATACTGCGAATCCTCAGACCGTCGTTGTAGACCTTGGTACCATAAACAAATTCGATGGCCTGACGCAGTTTGCAACGGGAAGAACAGGAACTTCTACCGCGGTGATAAGGGAGCAGAACGGCTACGAATCAGGTGCACTTTCAAGTGTATCAGTTAATAATGAAGGTGTACTTATCGGGGCGTTTTCTAATGGTGTCAAGAAAACCCTTGCTGCCGTACAGATAGCGCTGTTTCAAAATACAAGTGGTCTGGAAAGCATTGGGAACGGGTTTTTCGTTCCTTCGGCCAACTCGGGCATTGCGGTAGCGACAAAGGGTCTATCCAGCGGTGCCGGCTATATTCACGGCGGGGCATTAGAGAAATCCAATACAGATGTGGCGAGTGAGTTTGTTAGCATGATTCAAGCTCAGAATGGCTTCCAAGCCAATGCCAGGACCATCAGAGTTGCCAACGATATACTCAGAGAACTGACTAACCTTATCAGATAAAAAGAAAGTGCCTGAAGTGTAAAGTGCCTAAAGTTATGGATTACTTTTCACTTTAGGCACTTTAGGCACTAAGTAAAGTTATGGATTATTTTTTCACTTTAGTTCATTTTAGACACTTTAGTTCACTCGGAACTTTTATAGCTTTGACACCTGTGCAGCGCTGGGAGGCTGCTCGTAATTTTAATGGCATTATGACTGAACGATGGTTCATTCTAATCACTGTAATTGCCATAGTTATTTTAATAGCATTGCTGGTGATAGTTAGTTTCAATCGAATCAGGCAGGGGCGAAAAGCTGATAGTTCGTTGTTTGTTGAGTATGCCGAGGGAAAAGGGCTAAGCGTACGCGAGCGTGAAATTCTTCTTGATGTAGCGAATAAAGCAAAGCTGAAAAACAAAGAGTCAATTTTTTCTTTGGCCTCTGCTTTTGACCGCGGGGTTGCCAAATTGGAAGAAAGCATTGCAGACCGGCAGACAAGCGAAGGAAGCAGCCAGTTGAGAACAGAACTATTCCGCCTTCGTGAAAAGCTTGGGTTTAAGAAACAAACTGCTGTGCCGGCAGGAGCATCCGCCACCTTGAAAGAATTGAGCAGCAGGCAAATTCCCGTAGGTAAAAAAGTCCATATGACACGTCGAAGGGCCCGGGGCGGCGGTGAAGTTGAATCGACCGTTGTAAGAAACAGTGATACTGGGCTGGAGGTTAAGTTGGCCGAGCCGGTCAAGATTACTTTCGGTGAGTTCTGGTGTGTTCGTTACTATTTTGGCTCATCGGTTTGGGAATTTGACACTTCTGTGGTCAGCTACGACGGTGACATATTGGTTTTGAATCACAGCGATAACGTTCGGTTCATTAACCGTCGTCGTTTCTTGCGCGTTCCTGTAAGAAAGCCGGCCTTTATTGCTCCATTCCCATTTGCAAAAAGTTATGAGTCGGTATGGGGGCCGCCGGAATTTGTCGCTGCGGTTGTTACTGAATTAGCTGGTCCTGGTTTGCGTATAGAAACTTCACTGCAGGTAAAGACAGGCGAAAGAGTTCTGGTACTATTTAGTCTGGATGAAGAGCAGGGCCGAGATTCAACCACCGCTGACACTGGTACATTAAAAATAGTAGAGGATATCGGTGTAGTTAGACACACCGAGGCCATACCAAGCGGTATGTCAATTGCAGTTGAATTAACAGGCCTGATGGACTTGGATATTGATGAGCTGACCCGCGTTACCAACGCAGCTTTGGTAAGGTTGAGTGTCGAAAATGAAAATGATTCTGCTTCGACAAGCGAGGAAGAACGTATTGGCCAGCCGGTAGCTGTACAAGGAAATGATACGATAGAAAGTTAATTAACTGTTTTTCTTTCTTTTTTCTGCCTTCACTTAAAACAGGGGCGAAAAAAGTGAAAAACAATCCGGATTGATAGGTAGATAGTTAAGAAGATTTTAATGAAAAGTTGGAGTGGATTTTTATCATAGGATTACAAATGAGTGATCTTGCGGCACAAATTAGCTCAAGTATCAATGACTTAACAAACGAATTTAATATTATTACTCACAATCTGGCCAATCTAAGCACGGCCGGATACAAACGCAGATGCAACGCATTTTCAAAGTCCCTAATGGCTCAAGAGCCGGCAGCAGGAGCGTCCAGCGAAGTTAGTTTGAACACAGCGTTTGATTTCTCCCAGGGCGAGCTGATTCAGACTGGTCGGTCACTGGATTTTGCGCTGTGTGGTAAAGGTTTCTTTGTGGTAGAGACCCCCGAGGGGCCGCTTTACACGCGCAATGGAAATTTCCGCCTGAACCATAACGGCCAGATAGTAGATTCATCCGGAAGGATTGTTGCAGGTGAGGCCGGGCCGATATCTGTACCATCCAACATAGGACTCTCACAGATAAGTGTCTCAAGCGACGGCAGCATCAGTGCTGACGGTACACCTATAGGGAAATTCCATCTGGTGGATTTCAAAGACGGAGAGGGTGAACTTGTTGCGGTGGGTGCAAACTGTTTCCAGACGCCGGGGAACATACCAGCGGCAACGCCGGAGAACCTGATTATAAAGCAGGGGTATCAGGAATCATCGAACGTTCGAATGGTCGAGGAGCTGGTGGATATGATGATGGTTTCCAGGCTCTACGAGGCGAATATGAAGTTCGTTTCCGCCAAGAAAGATGTATCCCAAAGCATAATAGGCGTAGCTATGGCTTAAGAATTGATAATTGGATTTGTGTTCTATGTGCTAAAAATCACAGGAGAAATGAATTATGTTTAGAGCTTTTTCTACTTCGGCTACAGGTATGGATGCCCAGCAGAAAATGGTCAACGTAACGGCCAATAACATCGCCAACATCAATACCACGGGTTTTAAGCGTAGCCGACTTGATTTCCAGGACCTGGTTTATACGATGGTCAGAGAAGCCGGCACAGAAGTATCCTCCGGTATAAAATCTCCGGTAGGTCTGGAAATAGGTAGTGGTGTCAGGGCTGCATCTACAGTAAAAGTTTTTAGTCCCGGCGAGCTTGAGAGTACCGGACGAAAACTGGATATAGCAATCAATGGGGACGGCTTTATTCAGGTTAGTATGCCTGATGGCAGCATAAAATATACCCGGGATGGTGCTTTACAAGTAAACGCTAATGGTCAAATAGTTACTCTGAGCGGTTATAACGTAGAGCCTGCCATTAGTGTCGCAGTGGATTCTGTATCCATCGATATTGAAAAGGATGGAGGTGTCAATGTTGCCACGGCTTCGGGGACTCAATCGGTTGTAGGTACTATTCAATTGGCTCGCTTTCCTAACCCGTCAGGTCTTTCCAGTGAAGGAGATAATCTTTATTCACAGAGCGAAGCAAGCGGTACGCCCACAACAGGCACACCGGGAGAAAGCGGCTTTGGGGCTATACAGGCGGGGTTTTTGGAAAAATCCAATGTCCAAATGATGACCGAACTTGTAAATCTCATAACTGCACAGCGAGCGTACGAAGTGAACTCTCGTGCAATAAGAGCTGCCGATGAGATGCTGAGACAGGCAATCCAAATGGCAAGATTCTAAAATAAGAGGCAACTATGAATATTAAAACAATCAGCATTATTGTAATTACTTGTTTGTGGACCTGGCCATCCCTAACGGGACTGGCGTCAGCAAACAGCAAGGCCGGCACTGCGAAGAAGGATTCTGCTTTGAAGATTTACCTGCCGAGAGAGATTACAATCGACAGTGATACTCCGAATCTTGGACAGGTGGGCATAGTCCGGGGCGAAGAATCTCTTGCGGTCAAGGCGAGCGAGATTACCTTAGGGCGAATTTCGTTACCTGGTCAGCAAATCACACTTGACAGGCGCACAATACTTAGCAGATTGGCCTGCAATGGAATCCCTGCATCGAAAGTTGTATTAACCGGTGCTGAAAAGGTAACGGTTATGCGAGAGCATCAAGTTATCAGAGGGAGCAGATTTATTGAGAGGGCTTTGGGTTTTTTGAAAAAAAATCCTCCTGATGATTCGGTTTGCGAATTTAGTCCAGTATGTGTACCCGAAGACTTGGTTTTGGCCGGGTCGGCCCAAAATATCAAATTGGTGCCTTGTTTTGTCAAAAGCCATGTAAAAAACCAGGTTAAAATCCGAATAGTTGTTTTTTCCGAAGGTAAGGAAATTGGGATACGTGAAGTAATCTTCCGCTTGAAATACAACTGCCGCAGAGCAGTAACCCTCGTTGATGTTCCACGAGGTGAGGTTATTAGCCCTGAGAACGTGAAGGTGGAGAAGACCATATTGAATTATCCTGAGTCTAATAATTGGATGGCTCCTTACGGCCTTATCGCGAAGCGTCAGTTGCGCCACAATACCACGATTCGCCCGGATATGGTAGGACTGCCGCAACCGCCGGTTTTGCTTAAACGCAACCAGAATGTAATCATTAGAATTGACAGGTTGGGGCTTCTTGTTACGGCTAACGGCAAGGTTGTCCAGGATGGTAAAGTCGGTGAATGTATAAAAGTACGGAATATGGACTCCCAGCGAATAATTCTGGCTAAAGTCAATGAAGATGGAACGGTGGAACCTGTTTTTTAAGGAATGACAGATGATGAATAATAGAATAGTTTTAAGATTGGCTCTAACATTTCTTTTGTTTTGCTTGGCTGACCATTTACAAGCAGGCTCTATCTGGACAAAGCGAGACAGGAATATGAAGCAATTATATGCCGACGACGTGGCGCGCCAGATAGGTGACATTCTAACTATTAAAATCACCGAAGCAAGCAAGGTAGATAACAAAGCCAAAAGAGACCTGAAAAAAGAGACCAGCCGTTCAAATACTTTTGATGGGGAACTGGGGATTACGACTCCTAACCATAATATTTTGCCGAGAATGCCCGGCTTTACCATGTCCGCCGAATCCAGCAACGAGTTAAAAGGTAAAGCCGATTACAAAGATGAACGCAGCTTCGTCGATTGTATCACCGTAGTCGTTGAGGATGTCCTGCCGAATGGTAATCTTGTTGTCATAGGGACCCGCAGCCGTAATATTGCCGGTGACAAACAAGCCATTGAAGTAAGCGGAATAGTCAGGCCAAGTGATATTGCATTTGATAATACAATCAAAAGCGAACAAGTTGCAAATTTCAGTATCGTCACGATGCTTGGAGGTGTTTCAGAACCTTATAACAGGCCAGGCTGGCTGGGGTCAATATTTGATAGGATTTGGCCATTTTAGAGTTAGCTGTATTGGGAGCAATAAGCGATTATTTTTAAGGGTGTAGTAGTATGAAATTTCGTTTGGTAATTTTATTTGTAATCCTGCTAAACATGGCTGAAGTAGGGCAATGTGAGCGGATAAAGGACATCGTGGATATTCAGGGCGTTCGGAGCAATCCGCTCAGCGGCATCGGATTGGTTATAGGACTGGCCGGTACCGGCGACAGCACTTTACCGTCGCAACAAATGTTGGCGAATATCCTGCGAGATTCAGGGTTGGTATTTTCTCCCGACGATTTGACTGGAGGTAATATTGCCATTGTTATGGTAACGGCGGAGTTAGGTCCTTTTGCTCGTGAGGGTTCGTGTATCGATGTTGACGTTTCTTCCATAGCAGATGCCAAAAGCCTTCAAGGTGGTATGCTCTTTCCTACGCCGCTAAAAGGGCTTGATGGACAGGTTTATGCTGTCGCCCAGGGAGGAGTTTCGATTGGTGGCTGGGCAGCGTCTGGCAAACAGGCTTCTATTACGAAGAACCATCAGACGGTTGGCCGAATACCCGGCGGTGCTATCGTTGAAAAATCAGAAATCGCCACTTTTGTTGAATATGCCCCTAAGGGGAGGTTTATCACGCTTAATCTGCGAAACAACGATTTTTCGACTGCCGAGCGCATAAGCAGGGCTATAAACCGAAATCACCCAAATAGTGCAGAAGTTGTTGATGCTGGCACTATCAATGTCAAGGTTCCCGGTCAAATTGGCCAGATGGGTATAGCAGGTTTTATAGTTGATATTACGCAGCTTGAAGTACGAGTAGATACCCCTGCGGTGGTGGTTATCAACGAACGCACCGGTACAATTGTAGTTGGGGAGAGTGTCGGCATATCTACAGTGGCGATATCGCAGGGCAGCTTGGTGATAAAAATCAGAGAAACTGCAAGAGTTTCTCAGCCGACAGCGCCTTTCTCCGATGCGGGCACAACAGTAGCTGTGCCGGAAACCGAGATGGGGATTGAAGAAAGAGATGGCTATCTGGTCCCGGTACCCAGGGTAGTTACTGTTTCAGAGTTGGCTAAAGCCCTCAACGCCATAGGGGCGACGCCGCGAGACCTCATAGCGATATTTAATGCCCTGAAAAAAGCTGGGGCCCTTCAGGCTAAGTTGGAAATAATGTAAGGTCGATTTTATGGACAGCATCAAATTGATATCAACTGAAATTATTCCACCAGCCGTGCCAATAGAGAATTTAAATAAATTCGACGCTCTCCAGGAAGAGAAAAAGAAGCAGTCCGCCAAAGATTTTGAATCAGTATTTATCCATAAGCTGCTGGAAGAAATGAAAAATACTATTGATGATTGGGGTTTCGAAAAAGATGAAACGTCCAGGCAGGTTCAAGGAATATTCTGGTTATACCTGGCTCGTGACATTGCGAACAACGGCGGCTTTGGTCTGTGGAAGGATATATACCAGGCTCTAACCGATTCGAGCAAAAGAAGTACAGTAACAGAGTTATTAGATAAAAATGTATGAAAACAACAGCTATTGAAATAGAAGACAAGGTTGATGAGTTGTTAGATGTTCTTGACAAGGATATTCAGCGCTTGCAGGAAAGTTTGTCAAGGTTGAACGAACTGCGCAGCTTGGTTGTCAAGCGTGATGATACAAATTTGGGTAAACTGCTTGAGGGTATCCAGACTGGGTCAGACAGTTACAAATGCAACGAATTAAAACGGCAGTCGATACGAGAAGAATTAGCAGCAGTCTTTGGCTGCAACCTTGAGCAAATGACTCTGTCGGTGCTCGAAGATGAGCTGACGGGAGAAAAAAAAGCTCAAGTAGCCGAGAGGAAGGCGATGTTAAGATTGTTAACTGACCGGCTTAAGAAGGAACATATAAGCACAGCAATGCTTTTGTCAGATTGTGCTAGATTTAACAACGTGCTCTTGAAGAGTATTTTTGAAATTGGCAGGTCTGGAACAATCACGTACGATTCCAAGGGGTTTACCAGAAGTCAAACTGATGGGGGATTTGTAAATTTACGGTTTTAAAAAATTGCTGTTTAGATGGAGTTAAGAGATGCCGGATTACTCTATAGGTATAAGCGGCCTCGATGTGGCTCAGAAAGCCCTTGACATAATCGGCAACAATATTGCCAACGCAGCTACGGAAGGTTACCACCGTCAGAGAGTAGAACTGAGACCTGCTTACTCATCACAGAAAGGTTCGATTCTGCTTGGAGGAGGTGTTGACATCAGCGGGGTTACCAGAATAGTTGATATTCTCTTGGAAGGGGAGATTCTCCGACAACAATCCTCATTGGGGCAGGTTTCACAGGAACTTATCACTTTGCAGACAATTGAAAGTGTGTTTGGTGAGCTTTCAACGGAATCTGGGGGTCTGAACGCGGCAATAGACAAGTTTTTCAATGCGTTGCAGGACTTAAGCGCGCATCCCACCGAGATCATTTGGCAAAATCAGGCTGTGAGCGATGCACAGACAATGGCCAATCAATTTAGAACAATAGGAGAATTTCTGGCTACTTTGGAGACACAGATTAGCTTAGATACTGAAAACATTATTGAATCTATCAATGTGCTTACGAGCCAAATCGCTGAACTCAACGACAATATAGAAAGAGTGGAGATAGGTGGAGGACAGGCCAACAACCTGTGCGACCAAAGAGATAAGTGCATATCGGACTTGTCTAAGTTGGTTGGTCTCCAAACTTATAGCAGAGAATTTGGTGTAGTTGATGTAACCGTTGCGGGAATACCGGTGGTGGCGGACGATTCTGCTATCGAACTCGAGGTGGGTTTGGATAAAAACGGCAGTTTGGGTATTTCAATTGCTGGTGTATCTGATTACACAACCGATGTACAAGGAGGAAAGCTTGGGGCACTGCTGTCGTTAAAAAATGAGATAGTCTATGATATTCACGATAAGCTGGACTCTTTGGCAAAGGCAATAATCAATCAGATAAATCAACTCCATGTTCAGGGAGTGGGTTCAGGAGGTTCTTTCACCGGACTGACTGGCTGGGCGATGACAAGCGAAGATTTAGCGGATTTCGTTCCTGCTGTAACCGATGGTGAGCTGTATATAAGAATTACCAACACTAACACCGGAGCTATAACGAGAGAAAAAATCACTATTGACGGCGATTCCGGGGGAGATTCTCTGACCACGATAGCTGCGAAAATTAATGCAATTTCAGGCTCACCACTTACTGCTTCCGTGAATTCTTCAAATCAGCTGACCATTACGGCCAGCACAAACTATACATTTGATTTTCTGCCCGTGGTACTGCCGGAACCTGAGGCGGATGATATTAGTTTTAGCGGATCGTCAGACCCGGCTGTAGGTGCATCGGGTATTTATACCGGCAGTGCAAACGACACTTTAACGTTTATGGTCACCGGAACCGCAGATGATGATATAGGAAATGGCGACCTCAATCTCCTGGTGACCGACAGCGGGGGGGATACGATTGCCACTCTCAATATCGGTTTGGGGTATGCGGCCGGTGACAGGATTAAGGTTGGCGATACCGGCATCAGCATAACTGTTGGTATGGGCGACCTGGCTGTCGGCGATTATTTCAAAGTTGATGTTTATGCCGATTCGGATACTTCCGGTCTGTTGTCGGCGATCGGGCTGAACTGCTTTTTTTCCGGCACCAGTGCCAATGATATATCCGTTTGTCAGGATATCATTACGTCGTCTGCGAGGATAGCAACGTCCCTCGGTGCGGATACGACCGACAACATTAACGTTATGAAGATGGCGGAGGTAAAAGACCTGGCTCTAAGCACTCTGGGCTCTTCGACCTGTGGAGAGTTTTATCGACGATTGGTTACAAACATCGGTCAACAGCTATCAGTTAAACAGATGCGTCAGGATAACATTGAGGTTATGATTCAAAATCTCACGAATCAACAAAGCGATATGAGCGGTGTTGACATTAGTGAAGAAGCAACCCAGCTGCTGGTTTTTGAACGAATGTTTCAGGCAATGGCGAAATATATAAACACGGTTCAAGTGATGAATGACAGCATTATGCAGCTAATATAATTATCTGATTTTATATCAGGGGTTTAAGATGGGTGGAACGTTTTTAAGCATTTACAGTAATGTCGGCTTTGCCCTGAACCTGCAGGCTGAAGCGATGGCACGGCTTCAGGAGCAAATATCTACCGGCTCACGGATAAATCGGGCTTCTGATGACCCTTCCGCAGCCTATCGAGTTTTAGGATTGAACTCTGAAAAGAGACTGCTGGAGAAGTATATGGACAGTATTCTGCAGGCCAGTAACACAATGGAGATTTCCTACAACATTGTTGAGGAGATTGCATCAACTATTTCTGAAGTAAAAGTACATCTGACACAAGTTGCCAGCAGCACCTATTCAGAACAAGGAAGAAGCCGACTTGCTGAAGAAGTAAATGATGTGTTAGAGCAGGTGTTTTCATTAGCTAATACCAGACATATGGAACAATATCTTTTTGGAGGGAGCGACACAAGCTCGGCACCATATGCTGCCCAGTACAGCAATGGAGAAATTACCAGCGTAACTTACGAGGGAAGCTTTGATGGTCGGGACGTGGAATTGGCTCCCGGCTTGGAAGCCAGTATTTTTTCTGTGGGCGATGATATCTTTCGCTTTGACAATCGTGGTACCCCACTCTTTTTTGGCGATACTGGAGCGGCAGCTGGCACAGCGACATCAAGCGTTAGGGGTAGCGTCTGGCTGACAGTAACTTATAACGAGGTAACCGGTAAATACGAACTTTCTATCGATGGGGGGGCCAGCACTGTGGCTGTGGAGGGGGATACCTCCAACCTTGCTGTGACAGATTCTCAAACCGGACGAGTTTTGTATGTTGATGGCTCGAATATAAGCACCACTGGCACCGATATGGTTTGTGCGCCAGGGACTTATGATATATTCAACACACTTATTAGCCTTCGGGACATATTGAGAAATGAAAAAGGGCTTTCCAACGCCAAGATTGCGGAGTTAGTAGATAATTCAATAAATTTATTGAATGACTTAGAAGATCGTCTTGTGGAAAAATCCGTTTCTATAGCGTCGAAAGTCGGATTTCTGGAGAGCCTTAAGGACACCCTTGATAATATAAAGTTTAGTACAGAAGATGAAACCACAGCTTTACAGCAAGCCGATATTAGCCAAATTGCCATAGATATTTCCCGCCGTGGGGTCTTATATGAAATGTCATTATCAGTGGCGGGCAGACTTATGTCTTTGTCGCTTTTGGATTTCATTGAGTAGTTCCTTTTGCGAAGGTGGTTTTATGTAAAAAATTATAAAAAAGCCCCCTCCCGTCATCTTTTTTGAAAAACTGATGAAAAAGGAACGGGCAAATGAGAGCAAAATTTACAAAATAACAATACTTCGACAGGTTTTATTTGGATAGCACATATGTTTGATATTTATACAGATTTTTTGTGGGAAACTACAAAATCACAGATAAATGCCAGTTGGAGTCGATGGTACAGAATTTGCTCAATTGTGTAACGGTTGTTTTATGACCATTTGGCTGCGAGCTTATTAAAGAGATACTGTAACGTGAACAAGGAGTAAAACAGATGACGACTAAGGCAAACTCGAATGATTATGAGGTAGGTTTGGAATTGGCTGGAGCAGGCAGATACGCTGAGGCCCTTGCTTGTATACAAAAGCACCTTCAATCAGCACCTGAAGATGCCCAGGCACTGAACGATGCTGGGGTAATTCTTCATTGTCTTGGCCGGTCAGAAGAAGCCATCGAGCATCTTACTAAAGCAAGAAACCTAAAACCCGACTCGACTGAGATGTTATGGAATCTGTCCGAAAGCTGCATGACTGTCGGTAAAGTAAAAGAGGCAACGTTTCTTTTTGATGATATGGAGCGGATGAAAATATTAAATGCAGATGTACTTAACAGGGCTGCCACGATTTTTTTGAACCAAAACGATAAAGCCAATGCTATAGAAATGCTGCTTCGTTCTCAACAGATATGGTCTGACCAGGAAATCCTTAAACCGGTACTTGAGGTAATTCGTTCGAAAAGGCCAAAGATAGCTTTCTTCTGTGGCGGCGATGGGATGACATTTCTTAACAAAATCATCGAGTTTACAAAACAGCGTTTCAAGGCACGTGTCTTCGATGGCCAGACAGAGGACGAATTATACGAGCTTATGGCGTGGAGCGACATATCGTGGTTTGAGTGGTGTACTAATCTTGCGGTAGCCGCGTCGAAATTGCCGAAAATCTGCAAGAACATTATTAGGCTGCATCGCTACGAAGCTTATGAGCAATGGCCGCAAGAGGTTAACTGGAATAATATCGACACTCTTATAAGTGTTGGAAATGACATTACCAAACAAACGCTTCTGGGCAAAGTTCCGGGCCTTGAAAGTTACACCTCGGTGGTTGCTGTTCCCAACGGAATTGACCTTGACGAGTTCAAACTGATTGACCGCCGGCGGGGTAAGAACATCGCTTTTCTGGCTAATTTGAGGATGGTAAAGAATCCCGCCTTTGTATTACAGTGCATGCAAAAGCTCCACTACATCGACCCTGAATACCGTCTGTTTTTCGCCGGCAGATTTCAGGACCAGGCGCTTGAACAATATTTAAGGCGTATGGTTCAGGCCCTTGCGCTTGGGGATGTGGTGTTCTTTGATGGATGGCAGGGAGACGTAAACTCCTGGTTACAAGACAAACACTATATAGTTTCAACGTCCATTTGTGAAGGACATCCTGTTGGACTATTAGAAGGTCTGGCATGCGGCCTAAAGCCGGTTATACACAATTTCCCGGGAGCCGAAGATGTTTTCCCATCGGAATTTTTGTTTAACATCTCTGAAGAATTTTGTGGGCAAATTCTTTCCGATAAATACGAGCCCCAAAGGTATCGCAAATTTGTTGAAGAAAAATACTCTCTGGAAAGCCAGTTGAGCAGAATAAACGAAATATTCATCCAATTCGAAGCTCAGGTAGATGGTGTATCATCTTCGGAATCAACCGCTCCGATATTCGAGAGCAACACTGTGGTGTAATATTCGGTCCATGAAAGAATATTATCAGTTTTATGATGATAAGAGACCGCAAAAAAAAGGCCGAACCGCTGGTCAGTGTCTTATTGCCAACTTACAACCGGCGGAACTTTTTGCCTACAGCACTTTCCAGTGCTGTACAGCAGAACTACAGCAATCTTGAAATTTTCGTAATTAGAGACGGCGGAGAAGATATAAGCGACGTTATCAACTCATTCAATGACCCAAGGATTGTTTTTATTGACAGGCAGGAAAATCGAGGCAAGGCCTTCTCCCTGAACCAGGCCCTGTTACAAGCAAAGGGCAAATATATTGCTTATCTTGATGACGACGATTTATATTACCCCCATCATATAGAAACATTGGTAAATACTCTGGAAGACCCCCGCGTCTTCCTGTCGGAAGACAGTAGCGGGGGCGACTGCCAGCTTGCATACAGTGATTTGCACAGGACATACTGCCGGATTGGTCCTGAGGGCGATCGAGAGGTTTTAAGCAAGGTTCTCGACATCAGCCGGGACTTCGACCGCTTTTTTACGCTCTGTTTTAACCATACTCTGCATGTAAGTTTGATGCACACCAGAGAGATACTTGAAAAAACCGGCACCTTTAATGAAAAACTAAATGTCCTGGTTGACTGGGATTTAACCCGGAGGTTGGCATTCTTTACCGATTTCCATCATGTCCACGAAATCACTGGTGAATTTTACCATCCTGTTGGGGACTCTGACAGAATTTCAGCTCGATATTTCAAAGACCGGGATGAATACTTGAGGAATTTCCTTGCGATACGAACCACCAGGCCTCCTAAGCCGTGGCCGAAAATTAAGGATATGTCCATTATTCTTACAATGGATAGGCTGAGCGAACAAGTGCGAGATACCCTTGTTTCTATCTGGCAACACACATTCTATCCCTATCAGATTTATCTGCCACTGGAGCAGTCTGAATTCGGCAAGCTCAATGTGGAGATACCAAACATGGTTACTGTTCCGGTGGAATCTTGGACGTCGAAGGAGCAAATCATAGACGCGGCCCTGGCTAAATGCGATGGTGATGTTATTGCCATAGTACCGGCAGCATTTCCAATAAGAAATTTCTGGGTGGAGGATTCGCTCTACGCTCTTATCAATAGCTCCGCGAACAAAGAGGCCTTTGAACTGGAGGATTCAACAGACGAACTCTGGGCTGTTATATTAAGCAGAGGGGACTTGGATTATGCTCGAAAAAACTTTCCGCACCTGACCTTTCGCCAGTCTCTAAAAGCTGCCGGTATCATAATAAGGCGTGTGCTTGCTGAAGAGATTCCGTTTCAGTATGACCAGTTACTTGAGCAGGCCAGAGCCGCAGGAAAAAGCGGGAACTGGTTAAAAGCAGCGCAGACATTTGGATATATTGCCGAACATTATCAAAACAAATTGTGGATAAAAGGACTGGCCGCGAAGGCTTTTTTCAAAGCCGGCCTTCATACCCAGGCAGCTCAGCTCGTCCGCCAGGTCAATCAACAACAGCCGACGGTCGATACTCTCTTGTTAGAGGCAAAGCTCAATCGGCGAAAAGATTGCAAATCAGCAATCGAACCACTCGAAAAAGCGGAACAAATGCTCGATTTCCCGTTTAGTCAGATGTGGCAAAACAACCCCGTATTTAAGGAAAAAAGTTGATATGGATATTACACAAAGCGATACTAATCAGCAGGAAAACACAACCCAGCGTTACGAGGTGTTACAAGAGCTTGGTGACTGTCATACCTCTGTTGGTAATTATGAAGAGGCCCAGCGGCATTATGAAAAAGCGGCGTCAGTGAGTCCAGATGAGCCGGGGCCTTACGTGGGGCTGGGAGTAATTGCTCTGCAAAAAAATCTTCTGGATGATGCGAGAATAGCTTTTAGAGTAGCTTGTCGGTTGGCCCCCAATTGCTCTAAGGCATATGCCGGTCTGGCAATGGTCGCACAGCAAAACGGCGACCATAAATCAGCCTTTGATATGTACTTAAAGTCTCTGGAGCTGGACACAGATAATCTGACCGCTCTTTTGGGACTGTTTCAAACTTCCTGCCAGATGGGTTCCTTTGTCCAAGTCACTCACTACCTTGAAGTATATCTGGATATGCACCCAGGCGATGCTTCCGTCATGTTCTGTTTGGCGGCTCTTTATATGAAAGATGGCCAAGTCGAGCGGGCGCGAAAGGTCCTCTTGGATATTTTAGCTTTAGAACCTTCCAATAAAGATGCAATCAATCTTCTCGAAGAAGTGGAACATAAATTAGCTCAAAGAGAAAGTGCGGAGTAAATGAGTATTAATAAAGAAAAACTTTTGTTAGATAAACTACAGAATGTTTTACAAAAACAAATAAAGCTGGCTAGGCAAGGCAACATCGGTGATGTTGAAGCTTTGGTCGAACAGGCTGGTTCGCTTATAGAAAGAATTACTGATTTGGGGGTTTTAGAGATATCTGAATTTAAGAATTACCGGGAAAAATTGCAAAGATTGTACAAGCAGTTGTGCCTGGCACTTGCTGCTCAAAAAGCTGAAGTCGAAGAAGAGCTAAGCCAGATTCGTAAAGGTAAAAAAACTATAGGGGTTTATCGTGACAATATTTGACAAAAAGAAGAGGGGGTTTTCGAAAAAGTTATGAAGCGGAGTGTATGAAGTGAATGAGGTTAGCAGGCTTCTTTTTGTCGGCGATACTGTGCCTAATAAACCGTTTGAACTTGGACGGTCATTGAGAGGACTTTGCTTTGAGCATGATGTAAGGGTATTTAATCTGGAAGGTGCGTTTTCGAGGCTTCGTAAACCCTTATTTAAGGCTGGACCTCATTTATTGCTGGAGCCGAATTTTTTTAGTGAGGTCACAGAGTGTTTTAATATTGCAACGCTTGCAAACAACCACGTTATGGACTTCGGCGATGAAGGACTTGATACAACAATTCTACAATGTAAAAAAGCAGGCATTTCTACGGTTGGTGCCGGATTAAATCTGGGCGCAGCCTTTTCGCCTTTGGATATTGGTAACTGCCGTATCATTTCTGTTGCAGAGCATGAATTTGGCGCTGCTGGGGAAGATAAAGCCGGGATTGCTACCGTTGATAGACAAAATGAAGTCTTTGAGATTATTAAACAAGGTCGGGAAAGCGGAAAATTCGTAGCTGTGGTCGCTCACGGTGGAACAGAGCTAATACCAATTCCTCCGCCATACTTGAGGCAACGCTATAGATTGTGGATTGAGTATGGTGCCAATCTTATTATTGGAAACCATCCACATGTGGTGCAGGGATTTGAGTTGTATAAGGGTAAGCCGATATTCTATTCGCTGGGTAACTTTTTTTTCTCTAACGATTCGTTTCGGCTTTATCCCAATGCGCATTGGTCAATTGCGGTAAGCATAGATATTGCAAATAACAATATTCGGGCTATACCAATCCACTGCGATGAAAACAATATAGTTGATATTGCCACTGACAATCAGTATGAGGGGGAATTCACAAGACTTTGCAATCTGCTTAAATCTGATAATTATTTCGATATGTACAGTTCTATCGCAAGCGAACTTTATAAGAGCTGGTATCCCAGATTATCAACAACGAGCCGTGAAGATGCAGCTCTGTTGTTGCATTATCTGCGCTGCGATGCCCATCGGAATCTGGTGCAAACCGAATTATCACACAGAATTGGAGAAACCCAAAGCTGTGAACAAATTAATTAATCAAGTAAAAACACTTGGCGAGTTAGTTGTCGCTCCCTACAAGCTGGAAGTTGGCGGCCAACGACATACTCCCGGTTGGATAACAACAGATAAATCTCAATTGGATGTAACGAACCTAAATGATTGGAAAGAACGGTTTAAGCCGGGTGAAATTAAAATAATTTTTGCCGAACACTTGCTTGAACATCTGTGCCCCGACGAAGCAAAGCATTTTCTTAAAATCGCGTACGAATATCTCTGCGACGGCGGGCGAATACGACTGGCCGTCCCCGATGCGATGCATCCATCAGCCTGGTATCACGAACTATGCAAGCCGGGTGGCGTGGACATCGGCTCAGATGACCACAAATATTTCTTCTCATACGACAACATCAATGAATTCTTCGACCACGATAAGTACGACTTGCGACTATTGGAGTGGTGGGACGAACATGAGTTTCACAAAGCACAGTGGCAAAATGACGGTGCTAACGGCAAAGTAGAACGCTCAAGTCAGTTCTATGACGGACGAATTGCACAATCAAAACAATTACAGAAGTTATTGTACAACACAACCCCTGAAAAGATGCGTCCTTATTATTCTCAATACGGCATAACCTACACATCGCTGATATTCGATTTAATAAAGAAAAAGCCTGAATGCGTCAAAATCGCTGACCATCCGGAAAATTCAGGACAGTTGATTAATTCCAAGACTTTATCAACTCCGACGATCAAAACAATAGACGGACGCATTCTCGACCTGCCGCATTTACCCTCTGAGCAACTTGTTAAATATGACCCATTAACGAGCAAATCGACGCTGTTCTTTGATAAAGCGCCTGCTAAAAGTGAAACGTGTTCAAAAAATCCGACTCATCAAGAACAAGAGCGGAATTTTTATGACATTTGTGCAGAAAATATGCAAATGTTGCCCGAGGAACGCCGTCTGTTGCAAAAAGTTCTGCAAAATAAAAATAGCTATTTGGAAATAGGCTCAGGTTACAGCACTATATGGTGTTCGCGGTTCGTTCCACGAGTTGTATCCGTTGAGCCTCGAAAGCCCTGGTTTGATGAAATTAAACTTTATTTGGGAAAATTTGGGATTAGCAACGTAGAACTCTATTTTTTCCCTCCCGAGTCCTGCGCTTACTATGAAGATGGAAGAGAAGCATGGTGTAACAGAAACACTCCGGAGGGGAATGACTATGGACGCGCGGAGGAGTTTATAGCTTATTTGAGAGGAATTGAGCGTTTGCTTGATAGCAACCACTTCGATGTGGTGTTGGTCGATGGTCATGTAAGAAAACAAGTTATAGAAATGCTGATTCGGAAAAAATACGATGGCATTGTTTTGCTGCATGATGTAACACCCGAACGTGACTACATGAATCGACCAATTTTGGCACTGGATGGTGTAAAAATAGTTAATCAAGCCGAAAGTATTGTTGAGTTGAGTCTGTTTAATCAACGACATAAGGAATCTCATGTATCGCATTTGACAGATGAACAACCTATCAAATATGACCCATTAACAAATAAATCAGCATTGTTTTTTGATAAAGCGCCTGCTAAAGGTGAAACGTGTTCAAAAAATCCGACTCATCAACTAAACAAGGTTATCGGTTTTTGTTTGAGCCGGCGGGATGTTGCTCTTGATTTTGCATTTGGCAGACACTTTCCCTGGCTGCGTTTTGAAAAGCTGCATATAGGCCCATGGTTTGTGCATTTGTGGGGACATGGTGATTTTACATCTTTTATTATACAGCAAAATGACCAAACGAAAATTGTTGCTGGCTATACACAGCAGGAGCTTGAGCTGCTGGGTACAGAGCGGCTTGAAAATCGCGGCGTATTCATACGTATCCACCGTGACACCATAGAAATTGAAAATGACATTATTGGTTCGTTCAGAGTTTTCTATGGCAGCGGTCAGGATAATGTGTGTGTAAGCTCCATAGAGGGCCTGGTGCTACAAAGTATCGGTCGGCAACCAATCGACAAAATAAACCTGATTCAATACCTTTTGTTAGGTCATCTGACAGGAGAACATACCATCTGGCCGCATATTTTCACAATGAAGGCAAATTCCCTGCTCCGATGCAATGGCAGGGTATTTGAAACTTGCCCGCTTGCCCCTTTGCACTTTCGTACATCAAAAAACCCTGTGGATGATCTTTATACAGCCACGGTTTCTACAATTCGAAAGTACACAGAGGGATACGGAAGACTTTTTCTGCCCCTTTCTGGTGGATACGATTCCCGCATGCTTGCGGCATGTGTTCAGCAACCGGAGCGGGTAACTGCGAGAACTTACGATTATTCATACCCAATCGAGACCGCCTATGAGGTCTCCCGTGCGAGGCTCGTTGCTAAGGCTGCTGGAATTAAAGACTGGGATTGTTGTGACCTCGGGGCTGATTTTTACGCAGACTATGGCAGACGATGGTTCGATATTTTTGGCACATCACATCATCTGCACGGAATGTATATTCTGGTTTTCTATGATAAAATATTTGGTGATCCGGAACTGCCGGTCCCTATACTATCAGGGTATATCGGGGATGTTTTCGTTGGCCATCAATTAGACGCTTTCGAGCAGGTCCGTGATACCAATTTAACAACCAAATTCTGGAGGTCACAGTTTGTAAGTGAGGAAGGGTTTAAGATAGAAGAAATCAAGAGTTTGTTAAATTATGATGTTGATTCGCTGTTGCCGGTGGTTTTCAAAAGATGGGAGCAGCTTTGGCAGGAGTGCGAGGGAGAAGAATATCAAAAATTTATTCTTAATTTTGTGCAACACAGAGGGCGTAACCATATCAGCTACCTATGTACGCTGGCTGATATTTACGGTGCAGCCATAACTCCGTTTACCGACAGAGAGTATATTGAGACCGTTTTAGGGCTTCCTTACAAATTCTTGTTTAGTCGGCTGGCGCAGGAACAGGTCTTTCAAAAGTATTTTCCATCCTTTTGGCTGGATGAGTCCAAGCTGCCTGGATACAAACATTGCATAAATTTTCTATGTATGCGCAAACGAAAAATAGACAACATATTCCCGATAATAATAGATAATTTTGTACAATCACACTCACTGTTTCGGACCGAAACTGTCAAACAATGGGTACGGGAGTTTACAGACAGGTGTAATTCCGGCGAGCTAATCTACGGACATAAGGACATACGCTCTTTGTACCGACTAAACACATTGCGGCCTCTTTTTTATTTTGATTATCTTAATGGGCCTGAATCTGAACGTGCGCAGAATATACAAAAAGATGGTGATATTATCGATGATAAACAGTTTGAGTTAAGTTGTGCTACGGTAAGGCAGGATGATTTTTCGGCGCAGGAATTTTTCCAGAAGGGTATAAAACTATTGCAGTCCGGAAGCAGCGAGGAGGCTTTGAATTATTTCAACCAGGCGCGAAATCTCTGCTTCAGCATGCCTGATGTTCACTTTGCAATCGCTACGGCATATGCACAGCTTGGGGATGTATATTCAACAAAAAAAATGTGCCAAATAGAACTATCACTACATCCGGAAAATGCCGGTGCGAAAAGGTTGCTTGGCAGAATCGAGAGAATGGTAAATGAGGGTGAGCCGGCAGGCAGTAAGCAGTCTATTTCTGAAAAATTAGGTGATAATTTCTCAGAGGATGTTGCTATTCAGGCCATCGAATGTCCGGTTTTGCAGAAAAATTCAAATGGGAATAATATTAAGATAAGCATAATACTGACGGTCTATAAGAAAGAAATTCAAATTGCACGAATTATCAAAGGTATTATTAACAACACTACATCGCCTTTCCAACTGGTTATTGTTTATGATGGGTATACTGATAGGCCGGAACAGGTTGTTAATCAAATGTTGTTGCAGAATAAAGGATTAATGCAGGAGCTTAAAGTAGTTCGTACACCCGATATTTGCGAATTAATGGCTAATAACGCGGGTATGAAAACTGCCGATGGTGAGTACTGGATTCTCATGCAGGATGACATGCTAATAACAGAAAAGGGCTGGGAAAAAAGAATTATTCGCCCTATTGAGGTATGGGATGACGTTTTTTCCGTAAGCGCTAGAAACGCCCATAGCTTTATATGTTCTGCTGCTCCGGAGAAAAAGGTGATTAGTACCTGCACAGAGTCAGCTCAAAGGGCCGTTTTTAAAATCCGGGATGCAGTTAATCGAGGCCCTTTGGCTCTGAGGGCAAGTACGATGAAAGAATTAAACTATTTTGATGAAGCGTACTTTCCGTGTTATTTCGATGATATGGATTTATGTACAAGAGCTTACAAAGAGCTGGGCAAGGTCAGTGGTGTTTATCATATAGATTGGCAAAATCTAACGGGCACAGGAGGGGCTGATACTAATCATATATTTACCGCAACAGGTGACGTGTATAAAGACGTTATAAGGAGAAACAAGTTTCTTTTCTGGCACCGCTATCATGATTATTACAAAGGCCAAAACCATGATGAAGACCGCATTCTTGTTTTTGAACCGGCTCAGTCTTCAATTGCCCCTGCCGCTAAAAGTATCGAAGCTATAGATTTGTACCGGATAGGTTCCGACTACGGAGGCTGGGCAGTTGACTTGGACCTTGTTTCGGATGGAAGTGTTGTCATCTCTGCAGGAGTTGGTGAGGATATATCTTTTGATATGGGGCTGATTGATTTGAAGAAGTGCAGCATAATCGGCATAGACCCAACTGAAAAAGCCAGAAAATATATCGAAGGTAATAAACACCCCAACATTAGCTTCATTCAAAAGGCATTATGTGCTCAGAGTGGTTCACAGATAAAAATGTACAAAAACACAAATCCGGAATTTGTTTCTGATTCGATACTGCCTTCTCACGGCAATGTTTCAGATGCAGGTTCTTATACAGTAGGAACAATTAATGTCCCTGACATTCTAAGTCGATGTCCGGACATTTCTATTTTAAAGATGGACATCGAAGGCGCAGAGTACGAGGTCATTAGCTCTCTTGACAGGTTGGACATACCTCAGGTATGCATAGAATTTCACCATTTCTGCTCAGATTTCACTGAGGACGACACAAAGAAATGTATAGAGCATATGAAAAGACTGGGATATGTTGCAGCCTATGATACTAATCCGCGAAAACCGTTCACCGAATTTACTTTTATACACAAAAGGTGTGTAAGCAGCAGGAATCCTGTGGAAGTGAATATAGGGACATAATAATTATTTGTGTTAATCAGCCTTAGATAATATTGATACATAGGAGATAATTTTGAGAGATATTCCTGTCATTTTAGTATGCTATAACCGACCTTGGCACACTGCTCAGGTGCTTAAAGCTTTGCTGGAACACAATGTTCAGAACCTGTATATCTTTTCGGATGCACCCAAAAACTCAAGGGATGTTGAGGGTGTTTTAAAAACTCGAGAGCTTTTTAAGGCCGTCCGATGGACCAAGCCAAAGATTATAGAACGCGATGAAAATTATGGTCTTGCGCGCAATATTGTCAGTGCTGTAAATCATGTATTTGAAAGGCACGACAGATTAATTCTGCTTGAGGATGATTGTGTTCCGCGAAGGTACTTTTTTGATTTTATGAAAGAGTGCCTTGAGCGATACGAGAATCATGACAGGGTTTTTGGTATTAACGGCTATACGGCCCCTATCGCTGAGGATTTGTTGTCAGATTATCCCTTTGATATATATTTTTACCCGCGAATAGGCAGTTGGGGCTGGGCCACATGGAATAGGGCCTGGATGCATTACGAGCCTGATTTAAGGAAAATATATGAGCAGGTCAAAGCCGGTGATATCGATATTAATCAAGGTGGAACTGATATCCCCCAGAATGTGCAAAAGCTGATAAATGGTGAAATTAAGGATGTTTGGACTTTAAATTGGGTTTTATCAGTTTACTTAAATAAAGGATATTACATATATCCTACATTTTCACAAATTCGCAATATTGGATTTGACGGGACAGGGTTACATTGTGGTGAAACTCATAAGTTTGATAATTTCTGTGTTGATTATAAGCCCAGGAGATTTCCCGATGATATTGTCATAAATGAAGGTTTGATTAACAATTACAATGATTATTTTGGCAACCCAAACAAAGAACCCGAAGTTGTTTCGAGACCAACGATTCAACACAACTTTATAGCTGAACCTCGCTGCACAAAACATAATTGCGGCACTGTGAATACCGGCAAATTATCAATTGTTCATGTCAACACCCACGACCGGGCTGGTGGTGCTGCCAAGGTTGCCTGGCGTCTGGCTGAGGCCCAGCGTAACGCCGGGTGCGATTCAATTATGCTTGTGGGAGAAAAAAGGAGTGATTCAAAATACTCTTTTGCCTTTCCTGTCGAGGCCGATAGGTCTCTACGCATCCAATGTAGACAGCAAGGCCAACTTTATTATGAATTCCAGGGAAGCCACAGGCTAGTGGATAATCCATTTGTTCTCTCCGCCGATATTTTGCATCTACATAATTTGCACGGTGACTTTTTTAATCCTTTTTCTCTTTCATTCCTGTCGCATCTAAAGCCAACGGTATGGACTCTGCATGACCAGCAGCCAACTACAGGACACTGTGCATATTCATTAGATTGCCAGAGATGGGAAAATGGTTGCGGCCGGTGTCCCATGTTATCGCTTTATCCTGATATACTGGTTGATGCAAGTGCTCAGCTCTATCGCGACAAAAAATTGATTTATGATAATTCATATCTCAATATAGTTGTACCTTCACAATGGCTGAAAGACAAGGTCCAGCGAAGTATTTTGCGTAACCACCCGGTGGAGT
>CAZMSP010000004.1:0-36174 GCA_964568985.1 uncultured Pirellulales bacterium | reverse complement strand
GAGCATAAGACGGGCGGGCCTTTTGGAGCGGCTGTGTTCGAGCAGGAAAGCGGGAGACTGATTGCTGCCGGCGTTAATATTGTAATTGCTGCGAATTGTTCAATCGCACACGCGGAAATTGTGGCTATAAGTATAGCTCAACAGATGCTTGGTCATTATGACTTAAGCAGCGAAGAAACGCCTTCTTATGAGCTTGTAACAAGCACTGCGCCGTGCGCTATGTGCCTTGGAGCCATACCGTGGTCGGGGGTTCAAAGGGTCGTATGTGGTGCGCGCGATGAGGACGCACGCAGTATCGGGTTTGACGAGGGGACAAAACCAAAAAATTGGGTGTCGTCTCTGGAGAATCGGGGTATTGACGTTGTTCAGGATGTTCTTCGCGAAGAAGCACAGACGGTTCTTTCACAATACCGAGATTCAGGCGGAGTTATTTACAATGCTCATAGAACGAAACCATCATAGAATCTTTGCAGCAGGATTGAGATTCTTCGCAGATGCGTTGATGAGCATATGAGTGGATGCGTAAATGCGATTATGTTTTTTTCATGCCGGGGGGCAGCTCTATACCGCCTCGGCCTTTGGCTTCCTTGAAATCTACGATGACCTTAACAGCTTCCTTAGGGTCATCCAAAAGTGTAAAGACGTTCAAATCCTCAGGTGAAATGTGCTTGTATTCGTTTAACATCTTATCATTCATCCAGTTGATAAGTCCCTGCCAGTATTCGCTGCCCATCAAAATCACAGGAAAATGTGCCTGCTTTAGAGTTTGAATCAATACAAGAGCTTCGCAAAACTCGTCCATAGTACCGTAGCCACCGGGGAAAACTATAAAACCGTGGGCGTATTTTAAGAACATTACCTTGCGGCAGAAAAAGTATCTAAAATGCAGTGAGAAATTTTGGTATTCATTTGGGATTTGCTCCAAAGGCAGCTCGATGTTAAGACCAATGCTCTGGCCTCCCGCATCGGCAGCGCCTTTATTTGCCGCCTCCATAATCCCGCTGCCGCCTCCGGTTATTACCGCAAAGCCGGCCTTTGCTATTTCGAAAGCGGTTTTTTCGGCAAGCTTGTAGTACTTCTGGTTGGGTTTTGCCCTGGCTGAGCCGAAAAACGAGACCGCAGGGCCAACAGAAGCAAGCTCATCAAATCCCTCGACGAATTCAGCCATTACCCTGAATATCCGCCAGAGGTCCTTTACGGGTTTTTCAGAAATATCTATCATAGGAAAAAATCTCCTTAATCAGCAACTCAGGAATTTTACCATAAATCCGGGTCGTTTGCAGAAGGACAATATTCTGAAATCGGACAATTATAACAATCCGGGTTACGAGCTTCACAGATATTTCGGCCGTGAAGAATCAACGTATGGCTGAATATCGTCCAGTCTGCCTTTGGAACTATTTCGGCTAAATCGAATTCGAGCTTTACAGGGTCGGTATTTTCCGAAAGTCCCAGTCGCCGAGAGAGCCGAATAACATGGGTATCGCAGGCAATTGCTGGTTTGCCGAAGGCATTGCCTAATACGACATTCGCGGTTTTTCTGCCAACGCCGGGAAGCTTAACCAGTTCTTCCATCTTATCGGGGACTTTGCCGCCATATTGATTTTGTATTGTGGCACAGGCATTTTTGATATTGATTGCTTTATTATGATAAAAGCCGGTGCTTTTTATATCTGACTCGATCTGTTTTATATCGGCTTTTGCCCAGTCAGCGACCAACTTATATTTTTTGAATAAATCCTTTGTGACCATATTGACTCGAACATCGGTGCATTGAGCCGACAGAATCGTTGCGATGAGCAGCTCCAGCGGATTTTTAAACCTAAGTGCGGTTTTTGCCTCTGGGTACGTTTTTTTCAATATCGGCCAGATTTTTTTTAGCCGCTGGGCGGCCTGAGTTGCATCTATTTTAATCTTTGCTTTTTTCGCCATTTTCTTCGCCTTTGTTAAGACTCTCCAAAGCCTTTTTCAAGTCGCCAGCGAAGAGAATTCCCCGCCATTTGAGCGGCTTTTCCTTGCCAGGCGGAAGTAATATACTAACCGGTACGCCCGGTTCTTGATATATATTTTTCAAAGCAAGTGTTGCGGGGAAATTCCTTTCCGTGGTGTCGGCTTTAATCGCTAAAACATTTTTTTGCTCGATTAGCTGTGCAATATCCTTGCGAGAGTAAACGAGTTTTTCCACGGTTTGACAACTTAAGCACCAATCAGCAGTAAATTTTATCAAAACAGGCTGGTCTTGAGCTATTGTCTCATCTATTAAATCAGCATTGTAATCCTGCCAATCGATAAGCTCTTCTTTAGGTCCCGGCAGAAATATCCATCCTGCGGCGACGGCCAACGCTACAGCGATAATGCGAATAACCAATTTGCGGGACAGCTTAGTTCCGTAACTGACCCAGGTACTCCACATCCAGATGCAAAAACCAAGCACGATTGCAAAATATAATACATTTATTCTCTGGATTTGAGGCAGCGCGGCAATAAGCTTTACAGCGATGATTAGTAGAATAAAGCCAACGGCCTGCTTAAACAGCTCCATCCATCTACCTGCTTTTGGCAGGCGCTTCAATAAGCCGGGCATTGAAGTTAATATAGCGTAAGGTAAAGCCATTCCGACGCCTATGACCATTATTGCAATAGTGGCGAGCAGCAATGGCTGGGCCTGTGCCCAGGCAAAGGCAGCTGCTAAAATCGCAAAGCTGCAGGGCGTACTCAAAACCGCTGCCAAAAAACCGGTTGCAATAGTTCCGGAGTAACCTTTGCCTGAGCCGGATTTGGCGGTTATTGATGAAGGTACGGTAATCGTAAAGAGGCCGAACATAAATAGCGCCAACACTACCAGTAACAGCACCATTGAAGTTAGAAAAACAGGGTTTCGGAACTGGTCACCCCATTGCAACACTGTTCCATAAAAAACTTGCAGAATGATATTTGCACCGGCAAGACAGGCAAAAAACAGTAATATTCCAAGACAAAATGCAAGGCCCAGTGATACGGCTTTGGCCTTTTTGTACTCTGACTGCTTGATAATTCGCATTACGATAAGTGGCAGAACCGGCCAGACACAGGGCATAATATTTAGAGACAGACCTGCTAAAAACGCCAATAACAGAGCAAATGGAATAGAATAAGAGGATGCCCTGACTTCTTTATTCTCAGCAGCCGATTCAAAACTATTCAAATGCTGCCAGGAATTTGCGAGACTGAAGTCAATCGTCGTTCGCAGTGTTTTCTCAAACGGCGCCAGACAAACAATACTTGTGCAGGCAATACCGGAAATCCTGACTTCGACATCAGCCTTATCTGATTGGATTGCCCCCATAAGTTCATAATCAAATGGAATAAAAACGGTAAAGTTGCCGGCATATACCTCGACTTTTTGTCCTATCGGGTCCTGAAAAACCTGCGACCTTGGAAAGACAGGTTCGCCAAAGCTTAAAATATCGGATTTTGCTTCAACTTTCAGCTCAAAATCCTTAGCAGGAGTGGTCTCCGGCTTTGCGTAGTAATGCAAGTCGTCAGTTCCTTCGAGTATAACAGCTATACCAGCTTTAGAGTTCATTCGAGCAGGCTCAAGACGTGCGGATGAAAACTCCTGTTTGTGCCTTGCCAGTTCAACCGGTTTATTACTGGTGCCGTTTGTAGATGCTGAACTTTGTGCAGCTGTGGTTTGCCCTGATACACAGGAGGCAGCCCCAAAAATACAAATTAGCCACAATATCACAGTAGCTCTTTCCCGCATAAACACCTTACAAAAAGGGAAAATGTAAAAGGAAAAAGAGAAGTAACTTTTATTTTTTATTTTTACTTTCTGTTTTCTTCTGGTTCTTGGCCTGTTCAGCGGCTAAAAGGTCGGCAACTGTGGGTTTATCTAACTGGCCGCCCTCGATAATTAGTTTCACATCATCAGCGTCAAGAGTCTCGTATTTCAACAGGGCCTTTGCTATTTGCTCAAGTTTATCTTTATTAGCTTCTATTAACTGCTTTGCTTTTTTATACGCTTCGTTGTTAATCTTTTTTACTTCGCCATCGATTGCTTCGGCTGTTTTTTCCGAATACTCTTTTTCGCCTGGCATCAGGTACATCGACTCTTTAACAGTGAAATCAGACCCATAACTGACTGGACCAAGCTCATCGCTCATTCCCCATGTTAAGACCATTTGCTTTGCGATATTTGTAGCTTGCTGAATGTCCGACTGTGCGCCGCTGGATATATCATCACAGAACAATTCTTCTGCGATTCGGCCGCCAAAACAGACCTGCAGAATCGCCATACAATATCTTTTTGTAAATATTGTTCTGTCTTTTTCCGGCAGGGCAAAGGTTGCTCCCCCCATCGGCCCGCGAGGAATAATACTTACCTTATGCAAAGGGTCTGCGTCCTCGAGTAGTGACTGCACAAGTGCGTGACCGGCTTCGTGATAGGCGGTGATTTCTTTTTCCTTCTGGTCGATGACTCTGCTCCTTCTTGCTCTTCCCCATCGAACCTTGTCCCGCGCTTCTTCTAAATCAGCCGTTTCGATGCTGTCTTTATTAGCCATAGTTGCGATAAGGGCGGCTTCATTAATAATGGCCGCCAGGTCTGCACCGCTGAACATAGGTGTGCTGCGTGCCAGCCTTTCCATGTTGGCATCGGGTCCTAATTTCACCTTCTTTGCGTGAACCTTCAAAATATCTGCTCGGCCCTTTATATCCGGCAAGGGAACAACAACCTGCCTGTCGAATCTGCCTGGCCGAGTCAAGGCATGGTCGAGAATATCCGAGCGGTTTGTTGCTGCAACCACTATTACCTGGTCGTTTGTATCGAAGCCGTCCATCTCCACCAGGATAGCATTGAGGGTTTGCTCGCGTTCATCGTGTCCACCACCGATAAAAGCAGCACCGCGTCTGCGTCCGATTGCGTCAACTTCATCAAGGAAAATAATACAAGGTGAGTTGTCTTTTGCCTGTTTAAACAGGTCGCGCACCCTCGATGCCCCGACGCCGACAAACATCTCTACAAAGTCGCTGCCTGATATGCTAAAGAAAGGTACATCGGCCTCACCGGCTATTGCCTTTGCCAGCAATGTTTTCCCACAGCCGGGCGGGCCTATAAGCAGAACTCCACGGGGTATACGACCACCAAGACGCTGGAACTTTTTCGGGTTCTTCAAAAATTCAATTATCTCAGCTACTTCTTCTTTTGCTTCTTCAATGCCTGCCACGTCGTCGAATGTAATTTTAACTCGGTCTTTACCCTGCAGGCGATGTTTGCTTCGACCGAACGACATCAGCATTCCACCAGCCCCGCTGCGAAGATTGCGCGCAAAAAGAAAGTAGAAAAGACCAACTAATAAAAGCAACGGTAAGACCCATTGCATTAACATGATTAACCAGATGTGTTGCTTGGCGAATTTGACCTCTATGCCACTTTCTTCCAGTTTTTGGAGAAATTGCTCACCAACCAAATCGGGCTTATAATCTACCGTAAAGGAACCTGGCATCTTTTCGCCTCGTTCCTGGATGCCTTTTTGGTTAAACTTGCCTGTGATTTCGGTCTCGCCAATTTGGACACTTTCGATTTGGCTATTATCAAGATACCTTTTGAATTCGTCCCATTTGATAGTGTCCACTTTCTGCCAGTGTTGCAACATCATCATCGCTGTGAATATGAGAATTGCAATTATTAACCAGCTAAAAGGCCCGCGTCTATAGCTCGGCAGGGGCGGCTTTTTGCCTGGCTTGCCTTTTGGGCCAGGACGTGATCCCATCGACCTCTTGTTTTGACTGTTACTCATAATTTAATACTATCGGCAATTTTCTATCTGCTATTGCGTATTTAGCACAGCTATAATGTGTATATTCGAAGATACTATGAGCTTCTACCAGCTTTTTTCCATTAGTTCTACGATTTTTCTTGCCAGATTGTTTGCTGCAAGAGCGGATGCGTAGCTAAAGTCCTGATTCTGGTAGGGGGAATAGGTAGCTTCCGCGCTGACCGTCTGATTGTCTATCAGCAGTTCTCCTGTCTTTAGATTTTTCCAGTTAACTACTGCCTGCAGCTGAACTTCTTTTTCTAAGGCCGTGCCCATCGTTCGCTCGATGCTGAGCACTGATTCACCAATTGACACTATTTGTCCGCCTATTACGGTGTCAGCCCGGTCTCTGCTGGAAATGATCTTATACGGTGTTTGAGCCTCGATACGTTTGGCTAGCGCATCGGACAGCTCATATTCGGCTCCCCGTCGAAAGGTTTGATTATCAAACATTTCCAAGCAGACGCTGCTAACATCTTGTGGATACAGAGATTCGTTGGAGTAGCCGGAGCAACCGTTAAAAACTAAAATAAAGGGCAGAAGAGCAAATTGGCATAAGGGCATAATTATCTTTTGATTTATACAGGTGTGACTTTTTTTGAGAAATCCTATTTTCATTTGGCTACGCCCTTTCGTGTATATGTCTGTTCGCTACTCAAATCCCTATTAAATACTTTTCTTTGCCTGTTTTGCCATTTCCGCTGCCGAAGTTTGGGGCCAATCGTTTATTACCATGTCGTAATAAAGGTTAGCTGCCTGGATATTGCCTGTCTTTTGATAGTACTGTGCGATGTTTAGTTGTTTATAGGCTGATTGTTCATCTATATCTTTAAGTATTTCGTCAACACCGATTTTTTGGGCTTCTTCGGGATATAATAATTTGAGTTTTTTATAGTAGGTCTTTGCAGTAATCAGATTTGAGTTATCGTAGAGTGGCCTTTTATTGCTACTTCGTTTATTATAATCAGCGCGTTTGCATCGAGCCATAGCCATTATCGCATCCTTACCGACATGGTCAGTCTCCCATTGTTGGGATATCTCCCACCATTTAAGGTATGCCTCGTTGAACTTTTGTCTTTTCTCGTAGCTTTTTGTCAGCGATAAAGCCGCCTTTAGTCCAATCTGTGCATCAATACCAGCCCGTGTGGAAATCTTTTCCATAAGTTTGACGCCTTCGTGATATCTGCTCAATTTGAAGATGCCGAGAACCCTTTTTTTCTGGCCGGTTAAAAAAGCCGTAGCTATTTCAAACTGCCTGCCCAGAGCGGCTTCTGTAAACTGGCTATCGGGGAATTCGTTCAAGAGCTTATCATAGGCACTGACGGCCTTGGTGAATTTAGCTTCGCAAAATAAGAGCTCAGCCTCGATGAAGGCATCCAAATCATGCCCTGCAACTTCCGGAAAGTCTTTTTTAAGCTGGTCGAATTCCTTACGAACAGCTTCGGTTTGGCCTGTGTTTACTAACTCTTTTATCTTGGCCACTGTAAGGAGGAATTTGTCCTCACCTTCGGCCGATATGGGCTGCCAATCCTCGTCCTGCCCGCCGCCCCGACTCGCCTCGGAAGACGCGGGGGCAGGCTGCAGGCGCCAGGTATCGGCTGAGAACACCCCGTTTTGCCAGAGCAGCACGGTCATAAGCGCTAATATTACAAATTTTATTCTATATTTAGACATGATTTAGCCCCACCAATTGTTCCACGGTTTAATCCTTATTATCACTATTTCCAAAATTATACCCATTTTTGAAACTATTGCAAATCCTAATTAGAATGAAAAAATTACTTGTTTTCCGGCTATTGCAAACAGTAAATTCAACGAACAAAGGATGAAGTAAATCAAGGTCAAAAACTAATAAGGTTTTTGAGCGTTGATGTTTCAGAGGCGTTTGTTCTGCGGCAGCAATTTTTTTGCATTTCTTGACGGCTGAGGGCTAATATCTTATAGTTGTAGCGTTTAGCGTAAGGAACCGGCATTTGGTTATTTGGAGTTTGTTTGAATGGCTAAGAAAAGTCAATGTGATGATTGCACGGGGTTGTGCTGCAGGTATTTTGCCCTGCCGATTGATACGCCGGAAGATAAAGGAGACTACGATGATATAAGATGGTTTCTGTGCCATAAAGGTATAACAGTGTTCGTAGAGGACGGTGATTGGTATATAAAAATAAAGAATAAGTGCAAGTATTTCTCCGAAAAAGACCGACGCTGTAAGATTTATGATAAAAGGCCGAGGATATGCAGACAGTATCGTCACTCGGCCTGCGATTATGTCGAAGGCGAATATGACTATGAGCTGCGTTTTACCAGCGATGAGCAGATGGAAAAGTATATAAAGGTAAAATTTGGCAATAACGTAAAAAAGAAAAAGAAGAAAAAAAGATGAAGATTCAGCCGGTAAAAGGGACAAGGGATTTTTATCCGCAGGATATGGCCGTCAGGAACTGGCTCATCGACGGCTGGAGGAGAGTGTCTATCCGCAATGGCTTTGAAGAATATGATGGGCCAATATTTGAATACCTGAAGATGTTTCAGATAAAAAGCGGTGAAGAAATTGCCGAGCAGCTTTTTTCATTTGAAGATAGAGGTGGCAGAAAGCTGGCACTTAGGCCGGAAATCACACCTACATTGGCGCGAATGGTAAATCAGAAAATCAATTCACTGCCGAGGCCTATAAAATGGTTCTCTGTGCCGAGATTATTTCGGGCAGAAAAACCTCAGAAAGGCCGACTTCGCGAATTCTTCCAGTGGAACATCGATATCATCGGTGAAAATAAGAACATTGCTGATGCTGAGGTAATTTTCACAACATTGGACTATCTGCGCAAAGTGGGTTTAACAAAGAAAGATATCAAAGTCAAGATATCAAGCAGAAAGTTATTAGCTGATTTTTTTACAAGCTTGGGTATTCCCATAGACAAGCATGAGTCAATATATGCTGTGCTTGATAAGAAAAATAGGTTATCAGCTGAAACTTTTGAACAAATGCTTCTAAAACAGGTTTCAGATAAGTCAATCGTTACTAAGATACTGGACTTTATGAATACAGCTTCTATTCCAGAGGTCGAAAACCTTATAAAACTTGAATCAGAGGAATTCCGTGCATTTCAGGATATTAAGAGTGTGCTTAACAATTTAGAATTTTTGGGAGTGGAGGATTTTTGTGAATTTGATCCAAGCATAGTGCGAGGTTTAGCATATTACACTGGCATTGTATTTGAGGTTCATGATATTGCAGGTAATCTGCGTGCCATTTGTGGTGGTGGCAGGTTTGATAACTTATTGAAAGATTTTGGTGGTCGGCTGATGCCCGCGACTGGAATGGGTATGGGTAATTGTGTTCTGGAGATCCTGCTTCGTGAGAAGGGATTGGTGCCCAAGAAAATTCAAGAAAGACATGTCGATTATTTTGTTGCTCTCGCCGATAAGGTTTTCACGAAGAAGTTATACGAAGTCACGGCGAAATTACGCTCGATGGATTTCTCTGCCGTTTTTAGCTATAAACCGCTTTCTGGACTTTCCAAGCAATTAAAAGAAGCTTCGTCGCAAAACGCTAAGAAATGCATAATCGTCGGCTCCGAGATTGAAAATGGCCAGCTTGTCGTTAAAGATATGGCAAGCGGTGAGCAACAGCTTGTCAACGCTGATGAGTTTCTATCACAACTAAAGCCAAAAAACGAAAAATAAAAGGAGCTATAATCGCACAACGCAATACGATATACGCACTACGAATAGAATGAGGGATTTTTTACCAAATCACTATGAGCGGGCGTTCGAGAATTGGTTGATTGACAATCGCATCCGGTATATCAAAGTAGATGAGCATAAAAAAGCGGTCTTCGGGCGGTCGAAAATAAAGAGCTTTGATTTTTTATTATACCCGCCTAACGGTCAAATCATCATTGCTGAGGTCAAGGGCAGAAGATTCAAGGGAACGTCCCTTGCCAAATTAACCGGCCTGGAGTGCTGGGTTACAACCGAGGATATTGAAGGACTGAATAAGTGGCAGAAAGTGTTTGGCTCAAATCATCAAGCCGTTTTTGTATTTGCATACGAGATAGAGAGCATAGACGTTGATTTTGACGGCAATGAAGCTTTCCACTTTGAAGCAAATCGATATGTCTTTTTTTGTATTGAGTTGGATGATTATCGCCGGTTTATGAAACGGCGCAGCCCAAGGTGGAAAACAGTGAACCTTCCTGCGGAGCAATTCAGAAGGTGCGTTGTTGCAATCAATGACTTTTTACTTTGCCCGTCTCGCTGAAGCCTTGGCGAAGGCGGACTTGTCCGGCGTCCTGTCCATCGTAGCTTTAGCGAAGATGGAAGCTTTAGCGAAGACGGAAACTTCAGGGTATAAAGTACCGGATAACAGGAAAAGTTCTGAAGAATTCGACGGCCTGTGAATCTGTTCGACCGGTGCGCCAGACATACTCGCCGAAACCGATCTGAGCAAGGACATATCGGCCGAGGGCAAACTGTCCGACGGCGATATAGCCGGTAACAAATTGTCCGATTCCCACATATGCCCCAATAGCTACCTGTCCCAATGCCGCTATGCCTGATGATAATTGCCCTAAGCCCAGGAGAACCCCAATTGCCAATTGTCCGATAGCCAAAAGCCCTAAAGCTGCCTGACCGATGGCAATAAAGCCGCAGGCAATTCTGCCTATCGCAATGATGCCTTTTGCGCAGACTCGTTTTCCGGTCTCTGGACTTCTGCCATAAGTATAATGAATCAAGGGTATTCCAAATATTGTCTTATGGGTTTTGAATTCGTGGAAGCTGGTGCCGTTTATATACATATACCGCCGCCAGATGCCGAAGCTGGTCTCCTGGATTTTGTATTCGACCTCTTCTAATAAAAGATTGCTCATAATATCTCCCTTTTATATAAGATACTGTTCGACTGTAAATTTTAACATTTTCAGGACAAGCTGCAATAACTAATTTGGAATTTAAGAGATAAAACTGAACAAAATCCTCGCTCAAAATGAATTGTCTGGTTATATTGTAGAAAATGAGAGTCATAGCCGACTAATGTTTTTGAAAAAAGGAATTTATAGAGGGCCATAAAATGAAGGTTTCTAAAATAAGTTGTGTTCTCGTTCTTTTTATTGCACTGAATGCTTATCCATTTGAGCAGAATCTAATCATCAACGTTGACCATCGCTCAACTGTCAGTTTGAATGGAAAATGGCAGACGATTATCGACCTCTATGAGGCCGGCTATTATGATTACCGCTATCTGCCGAGCAAAAACGGCTTTTTTAAAAACGCCAAAGCCCGCAATAAAACCGAACTGATAGAATATGATTTTGACAAATCTGAGGTTCTAAATGTCCCCGGCGACTGGAACTCACAGCGGGAGAAACTGCTCTTTTACGAAGGCACAATATGGTACAAGAAATCCTTTGATTATCAAAGAAGGCCCGATACACGTGTTTTTGTCTATTTCGGTGCAGCTAATTACCACTCAATAGTGTACTTAAACGGCCAAAAGCTCGGCGAGCACGAAGGAGGATTTACGCCATTTAATTTTGAAATCACCAAAGTTGTACGTGAAAAAAATAACTTTCTCATTGTCAAGGTTGACAATAAGCGCCGCCGTGACGCCATTCCGACCGTAAATACGGGCTGGTGGAATTATGGCGGTTTGACCCGCCGGGTGAAGCTTATAGAGGTCCCGGAGACCTTTATAAGAGACTACTTTATCCAGCTCAAAAGAGGTTCCCTGAAAACAGTCGCAGGATGGATTCAACTCGATGGTAATCAAGCTGAACAGACAATAACGGTCGAAATTCCCGAAGCTAATGTGAAGCAAACTTTTAATACTAATGCAGATGGGTACGTGGAAATTGAATTCGATGCTGAGCTGCAACTATGGTCACCTGATAATCCGTACCTTTATGACATAACCATAAAGTCCCAGACTGACGAGCTTCACGACTCTATTGGTTTTAGAAGTATTGAAACCAAAGGTTCAAAAATTTTGCTAAATGGTAAGCCCATTTTCTTGCGGGGTATAAGCATACATGAACAAGCCCCGAAAAGTCAGGCAAGAGCCCACTCAAAAGACCATGCCGAAACACTGCTTGGCTGGGCTAAGGAATTGAACTGCAATTTCGTGCGACTTGCCCACTATCCTCATAACGAATATATGCCAAGAACCGCTGACAGGCTTGGAATACTTGTCTGGTCTGAGATACCTGTATACTGGACAATCCTCTGGGAAAATGAAAACACATTGAAAAATGCTCTCAACCAGTTGACAGAAATGATAACCCGCGACAAAAACAGAGCATCTGTTATTCTCTGGTCGATGGCCAACGAAACGCCGGTAGGTGATGCTCGAAATGAATTTCTTAAGACACTGGCCGAGCGGGCAAAAAGCCTGGACCCAACACGTCTAATTACAGCTGCGATGGAAAAGAGTTATGAACGTGGCAATAAGCTGGTAATAGGTGACCCGTTCGGGTCGTATGTGGATGTTCTCGGCTGCAATGAGTACATTGGCTGGTATGAAGGCCGGCCGAACAGATGTGATTTGTACACGTGGAAAACAACCTACGATAAGCCGGTTATTATCAGCGAATTCGGCGGCGGGGCACTTGGCGGATTCCACGCCGATAAGGATACCCGATGGTCAGAAGAGTATCAGGAATACCTTTACGAAAAGCAGATACAAATGCTTGAAAAGATTCCTTTCTTAGCCGGGACTTCCCCGTGGATTTTGACCGATTTTCGCACTCCAAGAAGGCTTTTACCGCGGATTCAGGACTACTGGAATCGTAAAGGCCTAATCTCTGACAAAGGCAAAAAGAAAAAGGCCTTTTATGTAATGCAGCGATTTTACAAAAAACTCAAACTCACCGAGCAATAGAAGAGAAAAGTGTATGTTCACTTATTCGGGATGCGAATCATAGCCGGCACAAAACGTGGAATGAAACTGCTCAGCCCGAAGACAGATGCGTCTCGGCCAATCACCGACAGGGTCAAAGAGTCTCTTTTTAATGTGCTTTACAAATATGATTTGCCGAATGAAAAAGTCGCCGACGCTCCAAGGGACTCCGCCGAAGCGGCTATGCCCCTCGCGCGAAGGCGGAAGCTATGGCGACGGAGCGTGGTAGCTGATTTATTCTGTGGGGTCGGCTCTCTTGGTCTTGAAGCGTTGAGCAGGGGGGCTGAGTTTGTTACTTTTGTCGAGCAGGACCCAAAAGTCGCTGCTGTTTTAGAGAGGAATATTGAAAAGGCAGGATTTGTCAAAGAGTCGAAAGTCATAAGGGCCAACGCCTTTAAGACTGGAGCGTCGGTTAGTGAGCGAAGATATGACCTTATTTTTATCGACCCGCCCTATGCAAACACGAGCGATGTGGAAATAGATTCGCCACTGGGAAGATTGCTGAGCTCTGTTTCAGAGCGATTGATTGAAAATGGAATCGTCGTGGTAAGAACTGAGCGGCGAACGGAACTGTTGAAGGGATACGGCTTATTGGAGATAATAGAGCGACGGCAGTGGGGGACAATGGCGGTAACTATATTACAAAAGAAAGACAATGACCAATAAACAGGCAGCAATAAAAGTAATCAGGCGATTAAGCCGTGATGGTTTTCGGGCCTTATTGGCAGGGGGCTGTGTGCGGGATATGCTGTTGGGCCGTGCAGCGAGTGACTACGATGTTGCTACAGATGCTTTGCCTGAAGATGTAATGAAGATGTTTAGACGCACGTTAAAGGTTGGAGCGCAATTTGGCGTCGTGATTGTTCTGGTCGAAGACCAGCAGGTAGAGGTTGCAACATTCAGAACCGAAACCGGCTATGCTGATGGCAGACATCCGACTAATATCAAATTTACCGGCGCCGCTGAAGATGCCGGCCGAAGAGACTTCACTATCAATGGAATGTTTTACGACCCTGTAAAAGAGAAGGTAATCGATTATGTCGGTGGGCGAAAAGACCTGAAAAAAAAGGTTATTCGAACCATCGGCAAGCCCGAAGAACGATTCGGTGAAGATTACCTGCGAATGCTGCGGGCTGTGCGCTTTTCCACACAGCTTGGCTTTAGCATAGAGCCGGGAACCTTCTCAGCAATCCGCAAAAACGCAAAAAAAATAACCAAAATAAGCGGTGAGCGAATTGCAATGGAGCTTGAGGGCATCCTCGTTCATCCCAAGCGCTCTGTTGGTGCATCAATGCTTATAGAAAGCGGATTGGCAAAAGCAATCTTTCCCCGCTTTGTTGGTAAACAGGCAAAATTGGCGATTAGAATTTTAAGCCAGCTTCGAAAGAAAGTTGATTTTGCCTTGGCGTTAGCTGGTCTTTTCGCTGGCTGTGAAACAGAATTTGCCTTGCAGAGCTGCCGGGTTCTAAAACTAAGCACAAACCTGAACAGACAGATAAAATTTTTGTTGTCTAATCGGGGTAAACTGCTGGAAGACCGGATGTCCTTGGCCCAGTTGAAGTTAATCGCATCTGAGCCATATTTCCGGAACCTGTACGAGCTGCAAAGGGTGATTCAACTTGTCGGGGCGCTCGTCACGGCGGAGCGTGCCGTAGCCGGGGAGCCCACTCGTCGGGGCGTTCGCCGCGGTGCGACCGCGTCGCAACGGGAAGCCAGCCGTAGCCCGAAAAGTATTGCCCCACTTATAAACCTGCGCAGGAGGATAAAAGAGCTTGGTGATGTTGAGCTTCGGCCGAAGCCATTACTTAATGGTCACGATTTGATTCGATTGGGAGCGGTGCCGGGGCCCGGTCTTGGGCAGTTGGCGCAGGAGTTGTATATCGCCCAGTTAGAAGGAACGCTTCAAACAGCCAAACAGGCCAGACACTGGGCGCAAAACTGGTTACAAAAGCATAAAGTGACTGAGAAATAGAAGATAAACTGATTTAACTTAAGGACTCAAACTGACCGTTATACTTTACGGCTTTGCAGTTACCGAGAGCGGTTTTTTTATTGACAAAATTGGCATTTGCTTATAATATGGCCGTTAAGTGAACTACTGTTAATATTAATATGAAAAAACTGCATATTTTGTGGGTTGAACAACTTTTTGGAGGCGTTTTGATGTTTTGGAGAAAAACAATCTCGGCGACAATTTTATTGGTAATTCTTTCTGTAGCTACGGCAGGTTTTGCCCAGACCCTTGAGGATAACTGGAATGACTTTTTGCACTACACAAAAATCGGCCGACTCGATTTGGCCAAGGGATACGCACAGGCAATTCTGGTGAGCAACCCCGACCCCGTGAAATTGATGGAGTTAAGTAAAGAATATCCAGCTGGCTATGAGATTTTGTTAAGGGTTGTTGATTCTGCACCAGACGCTGAGCTTGTGGCGCTGAGCAAGCTAATCATAGATATTATCGAGCGTGGGAAGTTCACCAAACGGGCTGACCCTAAGAATATCGTGGAGGAAATAAAGCGGCTTAGCAGTACAGAGCGCGGCTTGACAATGGCAGTTAAACGCCTCCAAAACGCCGGCGAATACGCAATACCATATATGCTCGATGCAATGGCTGACCCTTACCGCAAAGAAGAATTACCGACGATTGTCCTTGCCCTTCCACACATAGGCAAAGATGCAATTAGACCGCTTGTGGCTGCACTGCAAATAGAAAATGTGGCGATTAAAGCCGAGATAACAAAAGCACTGGGGCAAATCGGCTATCCACAATCGCAGGCGTATCTAAAGTATGTTGTCGAAAACGACCAGTCATCGGAACTACGGACGCTTGCCACTAACAGCATAAGGCAAATTGACCCTAAAGCGTTGGAAATTCCTGCTACATATTTGTTTTACCGGCTTGCGGAGCAATATTACTACCATACTGAGTCATTAGCACCGGCGGAAGAAGCTGATTTTGCCAATATATGGTTCTGGGATTCAGCCGGTCAGAAACTTCTGCGGCAGCAAGTGAGCAGAAGTTATTTTTATGAACTTATGGCTATGCGAGCATGTGAATGGGCGCTTAAGGCCGACGCGGGGTTCGGCCGAGCCATTGGTCTTTGGCTCGCTGCCTTTTTCAAAGCTCAGTCCACCAGTGTTGAGATGCCCGATTATTTTGGCACCGGTCATGCCGATGCACTTGTCTATGCAACTACTGCAGGGCCTGGATATCTGTATCAGGCCCTTGCACGAGCTGTCAGGGATAACGATGCCTATGTTGCCCTCGGTGCTGTCGAGGCATTGGCTACAACAGCGGGCCAGAAGACACTACTTTATCGAGCTGGGACAGCTCAGCCGCTAATTAAGGCCCTTTCTTTTAATAATAGGGCAGTAAGATATAGCGCAGCGATTGCGATAGCCGAAGCCGGACCAACGGGAAAGTTCCCTGAAAGCAGATATGTCGTTCGGAATTTAGCTGAAGCTCTGGTATCTAATCCTCAGTCGTCTGCGGTTGATGCAGATATTTGGGATAAAGGTATAGCCGATACCTACGCTCTACGTTCAGCCAAAGCTATGCTCAAAGTAGCTCAAAGCAGAGATTCCGTCATTGATATATCTGCTGCTCAACGCGTTCTTACAAATGCAATAAATGATAAGCATCCGGAAATTCAGATTCTTGTCGGCCAGATTTTAGCCCACCTCAACAGCCCCGATGCGCAACGGGCAATTGCTGTAATGGCACTTAGCGAGGGTAATAGTCTCGATGTGCGAATATCGGCTTTTGAATCGCTGGCCACCTCGGCAAAATTAAATGCTAATATACTTATTGAACAGATAGTCGATGGCATTTACACGCTTATCAGCTCAAGTGAGACCGACCCTGAACTACGCAGTGCCGCCGCTGCTGCTTACGGTGCCCTTAATCTACCCAGCCAGAAGGTGAAAGACCTCATCCTCGACCAGGCAAAAAGCTGAACCATTAAAATTAAAGCTTGTCTATAAAGCCCGTTGCCGTCACAGGGGATTATAAAATCCGCTCTTCTTGACGCTCAACCTTCCAAATACTACAATAGGCCACCTTGATAATTTACAGGAAAGGTATGTGCAGAATGAGTAGTGTATTGCTTGCAGACTCAGGATATTATACATGGTTTGTAATCCCGTTTCTTATTTTTATTGCCCGAATAGCTGACGTCAGCATAGGGACGGTTCGTGTCATATTTGTCTCGAGGGGATTCAAATATCTGGCACCTGTTGTCGGCTTTATTGAGATTTTAATCTGGCTTTTAGCAATCGGACAGATTATGAAGAACCTCTCCAATCCTCTGTGCTATATTGCCTATGCGGGTGGCTTTGCGATGGGCAACTATGTGGGGATATGCATAGCTGATAAGTTATCTTTAGGGGTAGTTCTTATACGGGTGATATCCAAAAAAGATGCACTGCCTTTGGTAGAGCAGCTAAAGAAAGAAAATTATGGGGTTACCAGTGTCGATGGTTATGGGGCTTCCGGTGAGGTAAAGGTCATTTTCACAATAGTAGCCAGGCGGGAGGTTAGATCGGTGATTGAGCTCGTAAAAAAATTCAATCCGAATGCATTCTACACTATAGAGGAGGTGGGTTTTGTTGAAAAGGGTGTATTTCCTGTTAGAAAAAGCTGGCATGATGCCACCTGGCTTAGAATATTTAAGCCATTTAGAAAAGGCAAATAGAACTTGCACTGGCTACCGTACGTATAGTTGCTCTATATTTGTGTTGGCAGGTATAATTTTTGGTGTATCATCATTTGTAATGAAGGTTTTAGGTGAGGCCGGCTCAAAGGCCCTTTCGAAAATAACGAGCCTGCTTCTTGCAGCAATAGCAATAATGCTGATAAGGAAGGGCTTAGTAGAACTTATTCAACAGATTTGAAGCTCGATTTGAATGTTTATGAAAGAGAAAATTGACAGAACTTTCAGCCGGGAGCTGTTTACAAGGCATCCAAACAATCCGATTTTGTCGGTGAAAGATTGGCCTTATCCAGCCAACTCGGTTTTTAATGCTGCTGCGGCTGAAGTGGACGGTAGAATACTTTTGCTTGCTCGAGTCGAAGATTTTAGAGGCTTTTCTCATCTTACCGTTGCCAGAAGTGACAATGGGGTGGATGGATGGGAAATAGACCCTCAGCCAACATTAAGGCCTGATCCTGAACATTATCCGGAGGAGCTATGGGGCATTGAGGACCCGAGAATCACCTGGCTTGAGGAATTGAAACTGTGGGCCATAGCGTACACAGCATTTTCCGAAGGCGGCTCTCTGGTATCGTTAGCGACAACGAAGGATTTTAAGACATTCCAGCGATTAGGGCCGGTGATGCCTCCCGAAGACAAAGATGCATCACTTTTTCCTGTTCGTTTTGGTGATTTGTGGGTGATGTTGCATCGTCCCGTTGCGAAATTAGCCACGATAGAATCGCATATCTGGCTTTCTTTCTCACCTAACTTAAAGCACTGGGGCGAACACCAGGAGGTGATACACGCCAGGCGTGGTGCGTGGTGGGATGCCAACAAAGTCGGGATTTCTGCCCCACCTATGCAGACTCCGGAGGGATGGCTGGTTCTGTATCACGGCGTCCGTACTACTGCTTCCGGCTCTATATACAGGCTGGGCCTTGTGTTGCTCGACCTTGAAAACCCAAGGAAGGTCATTCGCAGGTCTGATGAGTGGATTTTTGGTCCGAAAGCTTCTTATGAGCGGGAGGGTGACGTAGATGATGTGGTCTTTCCATGTGGATGGATAAATAAAAATGGGAAAATATTAATGTACTATGGTGCTGCCGACTCCTGTATTTGCCTCGCCATCGCAAGTTTGAAAGAATTAACCGACTTTGTTCTGAAGCAACCTTGCAATAACAGTCGTTAAATTCAAAGGAAACCGGGCAATAACACGTCGTGCACAAGGATAGGCAAAGAATAGTCCGACAGAGAATCAGGTCGTATGACTCAATCAAAAGTATCCCAACAGATACATCAAGGCAGTAATTGTGCTGTAATAGTAGCTCATCCTGATGATGAAACCTTGTGGGCCGGTGGCTCAATTCTTTTGCATCCCGATTGTAATTGGACTGTGGTTGCACTTTGTAGAAAAGGCGACCTCGACCGGGCGCCTAAGTTCTTACGAGCGCTCGAGCAGCTAAATGCAACCGGAGCAATGGGTGACCTTGACGATGGACAGGAACAAACTCCGCTACCTGCTCGTAAGGTGCAGGAAACGATTGTTGAATTGCTTCCTTTGGACAGGTTCGACCTGATTATTACCCACGGATTGTGGGGAGAATACACGCGGCATTTAAGGCACGAGGAAACAGGCAAAGCAGTTATGGCTTTATGGGAGAGTGAAAGGTTGTTTGCAAAACAAATATGGAGGTTTGCCTATGATGACGGGGGCGGAAAGTATCTTCCTCGGCCTATCAAGGATGCGGATTTGCAAATAGAGTTGCCGGAGGAAATCTGGCAGCAAAAATATGATATCATTACAAAAGTTTATGGCTTCAGCGCAGATAGTTTTGAGGCACGAATCACTCCGCGTAAAGAGGCCTTTTGGTGTTTCGGTCACAAGTAAAAATTTTATCAGAACTACGGCAAGGCCTACCCGGCTACGGCATGCTTCGCCGTAACGAGCGCCTTGACGAGTAAGCAACTTCTTAATAAAAGGAGCACAAAGAAAATGAAAGTATTAGTGATGTATGATTACCCTCCTTCTCCAGCGGGACTGGCTACTCAGGGATATTTGCTGCACAGAGGTTTAGAAGAGAACGGAGTGGATGTTCACTCTGTACACTTCGAATCCGCACAGGAAAAAGAGTGGTACTATCGGTGGTTTGAGCCGGATGTAGTTGTGGGCGTTGGTTATTGGGGTCATGCACCTTTTCTGGTATTGCATCCGCAAAGGTACGGTGTTCAGCCAGTACCCTGGCTGGTAGCGGATGGGTATATGGGCGATTACCATGAAATTCTCGGTGCATTGCCTCTGATTTTAGTAACTTCAAGATGGGTGAAGAAGACTTACATACGAGATGGCTTGCGCAAAGAAAACATCGAGGTTCTTGCAGTGGGCTGCGATACGGATTCTTTCATACCCCGTGATAAAAGCGACCCGAAGGTAGTGGCTGTTCGAGAGTCGCTCGGTGTAGCTCCGGACCAGATAATGATTCTCACAATAGGAGGTGATGCGGCATCGAAGGGGTCTCAGGAGGTAATGCAGGCGCTGTCTCTGATAGACACAAAAGCACCGGACTGGAAATATGTATGCAAGGTCTGGCCCCAGCCACGAACAGAGCAGCAAAACCTGCAGGATATACAGCTTGCGACTCAACTGGGTATTGAAAAAAATGTGGTTTTCACAACTAATGTTATTTCCCGCGACTTTATGCCATACCTTTTAGCAGCGTGCGATATTTATGCAGCACCATCACGGTTGGAGGGTTTCGGGATGATTCAGGTAGAAGCCAATGCCTGTGGCAAGCCGGTCATTGGAATTAAAGCGATGGGGATGCTTGATACTATGGTCCATGGTGAAAATGCTTTTCTTGCCAACATAGCACAAGAGGTAAGATTGAGAGAGACGATACTTGACCAGGAATCCGGACACGAGCAGGGACATCGGGTAGTTTTCAAAAGCCCGCGGATTGTAGATTATCGCGCCAGCGTACATGACATAGCTGGCTATCTTTTGGAATTGATGCAGGATGTTGAGCTTCGTAAGAAAATGGGCGAAGCCGGCAGGAAAAGGGCCGTGGTGCACTATGACTATCGTGTTATAGCCAAAAGATTTGTCGAGATTATCTCAAAGCGACTGGGGATATCATAGTTATGAATAAGAAGGCCAAAAGTCTCATAGACCGAGCCAAGCAGGCGGCTCTGGATGTGCTGCTTAATAATGCTCATGGGCCATACCGTGGGCTTCCACGTGTAGCAGGATGGGGATATCCGGAGCCGTATACACGCGACATTATGATTTCCTCGCTCGGCGTTCTACTTACTAAAAATAAGAAACTAATTAAATCTGTGAAAAGGGCGATGGAGACTGTTGCAAAAAACCAGAGCCGTCTTGGTCATATTCCTTCGCTGGTTCATGACACGACCGACCGTGGCTCAAGCGATTGCACTCCATTATTTCTTATGGCGGTAGCGCTCTTTCGGCGTGTGACAGGTGAGCATAACTTTCTTGAAGAGGCAGTAAAAAAAGCAATGACGTGGATGGAATATCAAAGTCCGTCTGACCACGTTATTGTAGACCAGCTGCCAACCAGCGATTGGCGGGATGAGCAGTGGGTTTTGGGATACGGCCTGTATGTAAACACGATTGTTTATATTTGCTTACGCCTTCTTGATCAGGATAAGCGAGCAGAAAAACTCCGAGAGGCGATGGGTCGTTTCACTGTTAAAGGAGACAAACAAAATCGTCATGTCCACGAGGGTTTGGTATTAAGGAACAAACCATATTATGCGTTATGGTCATATAAAGTTTATAGAAGTGAGCGTTTTGACCTTCTGGGTAACAGTCTGGCGATTCTTTCAGGTATTGCTTCACCATCCCGAGCAAGGCAGCTAATTTGCTGGATAGAAACAGAATGTACAGCACTGAGAAAGAACGGAGACTTAGCTGTTGACCTGCCGCCTAACTTCTTTCCTTACACAAGGCCCGAAGACCCGGATTGGTTGCCGAGATACCAGAAGTATAATCAACCCGGTGAATACCATAATGGTGGTGTATGGCCCTTTATCTGTGGCTTTTATGTAGCTGCTTTGGTTGCTGCTGGAAGATACAATCTTGCTGAAAATAAACTCATCGCACTTGCAGAACTTAATCGACCTGCACGTGTAGCAGATGTAGATTTTGGATTCAATGAATGGTGCCGTGCACAGGACGGTACACCGCAGGGTGAGGACTGGCAGAGCTGGTCAGCGGCGATGTACTTGTATGCTGCTGCCTGTGTGGAGGAGCAAAGAACTCCCTTTTTTGATGAACTTCGAGGATTACAATTAGGTGGTGAGCTTGTCGAACCAGCGCACAACGGCAATCATATCAATCCAAGCTAAAAATCAACCAAAGAAATGCTCTTGGTGCAAAATACAGGTCTCCGGACTTCTTTCTACCCGGTTTATCAGCCCTCTATAGCTAAAAAAACGGGAGACGCATCCATTCGTCCCCCTGCCTCACTGTTGCAGAGTGCCTTTATTCCTTTATGGCTAAAGCGCCTGCCTGCACTCGCAACATTAAGAACTACGAAGAAACCGCAATGTCGTATAACCACTTAAGCGTGCGGCAGTTTTCAGATTTCTTACGAGAGCGTGTACTTAGGGAAAGGGCATAAAGAGAAGTGCGAAACGAAATCCGTTCCCAACCTCCTGTCATCTGTTTTTCCTTTATATACGATAACCTCTCCGATAGTTTCGTGTTGGGGGAAAGCTCAGAGTAAAAGTGCGACAAGCTTTCACATCCCCGTTATTTATTTGTGAAACTATTACGTCTGGTGGGAAATGTCAAGAGAAAAGTCCTATAAAATCAATATTTTTTCTAAAAATCTTGTAAGATTATATGTTTTTTGAAGTTACGTATTTGAGCGTAATAAAAAAGCCCTGAAGTATAAGCAGGGCTTCGGGTTATACGTAATAAGCCCTCCCTGACCAATCACGCAGCCAATTTAATTTTCGTTGATTTTCTTTTTTTGTCAATAGATTTTTGGAAAATTTTATTAACCAATTTGAATTTGGCATGCCTAACAGAGCATATGGCCAGAATTGTCAAGTTACCTTGGCGATGAGATGACGCCAGAGTAGTAGATACAACTTATTCTAAATGCAGGTCTTACAGCTAAAACCGGGGGAAAATGAGTCTATGTAAGGGGTATTTATTTGTTGACAAATTCCGGCTGAAGAAATAGGATAATGATAAATTGACGTATTGTAAACAGGGATTTGAGTAGATGTTAGAAGAAAATGCTGCAGATTTGGCTAGGGCCAAGACTTTTTTTGAGAAGGCCCGCAAGGTAGCAGAAACAGGAAATTTCGATTACGCAATAGAGATGTATCTTGACGGGTTGCGTTACGCCCCGGAAGCGCTGCAGGAAGGCCATCTGCCGCTTTGCGAACTGGCCCTTCAGCGTAAGGGAAAAGGTGGTAAAAAGCCCACCATGGTTGAAAGAGTTAAGCGTCTGCGAGGCAAATCTCCTCTTGAGCAGATGCTTAACGCCGAATACCTTTTTGCAAGGGACCCTGAGCATCTGCCCTATCCCGAGGCAATGCTTAAAGCAGCGGTGGCAGGTGGTTATACGAAAACGGCTAAATGGCTTGCCAATTTGATTTTCCAGACAAATAACACTGCGGATAAGCCATCTTTACGAACATATATCCTGTTAAAAGATTCCTACATCGCTTTAGGCCAGCTTGATAAGGCGTTTGCTGCGTCTCAGCGTGCCTGCAGGCTCAAGCCGGATGATGGAGATTTAGCCGAGGAGTGCAAAAACATCTCAGCGGAACTGGCTATGGTCAATGGCAAATATGATACACAAAGCGACTTTAGACAATCCATCAAGGATAGCGACGCGCAGGCAAAACTTTACTCTCAGGATAGAGTCGTCAAGACCGAAGATTACCGTGTCTCTGCCGTTGAAGATGCCAGAAAGAAACTAATCCAGAATCCGAGTTTGTCAAAAAACATATTTGAATTTGCAGAAGCTTTGTCGGATATGCAAACCGACGAAGCTGAAAATCAGGCGATAGGGCTGCTGGAAAATGCCCATAAAACCAAAAATGATTTTACCTTCAAGCAGCGTGCAGGGCTGATAAGGGTAAAGCAGTTCAAACGCAAGATAAGGCAGGCACAAGCTGTGCTTGAAGCCCGACCGGATGATACACAGGCCAAAGCCGAACTGGAAGGGTTGACTACACAACTGAACAGTTTTGAACTGCAGTATTATCGGCTTTGTGTCCAAAATTACCCGACCGACCTGCATCTAAAATATGAATATGGCGTTCGTTTGCTTCGTAATAAACAGTATAATGAAGCAATACCTATGCTGCAGGAAGCCAAGAAAGACCCCAGACGAAAGATTACGGCGTTGGATAAGATCGGGTACTGTTTTTTTATGAAGGGCTGGTTTAAGGATGCAATCGATGTTTTCAGGCAGGCGATAGATTCTTATGAAATACAAGATGATAATATTGCTAAAGAATTGCGGTACAATCTTGCTCGTGCTTACGAAGAGAATGGCAATACGGAAGGGGCGCTGGAAATTTATCGCAAAATCGCTCAACTTGATTTTGCTTTCAGGGATGTCAGCCAGCGAGTTGATAAATTGAGAGGAACAAAAAAGACAGAATAGAGCGCTTGTGAATCCAGAAACAAAGAAAGATAACAGATTTTCTCAATGAATATTTGTAAATAAAATAATGATGGTTTTTAGGAGATGACAGTGGCACATTCGTTATCAGCTAAAAAAAGAATCAGACAAAATGTCAAAAGAAGGTTAATAAATCGCGCACGTAAAAGCCAGGCCAAGACGCAAATTAAGCGTTTCGAGACGGCGGTAGCCAGCGGTGATTTTGAAGCAGCTAAAGAACAGTATCAGCTCGTGGTTAAAAAATTAGACAAAACGGCATCTACAAGCACAATGCACAAAAAAACCGCTGCACGGAAAAAATCACGCCTTGCCAAAAAACTCAACAGCTTCAAGGCGAAGAAGGGGTAACTATTTCGTATCTCGTGGAGCGTGAAGTATCAAACAATATGAGAAATACAATTCGCGAGATTCGCTTCACGAAAAATGCCTGAGATTTTCAAAAAAAGAATAGTTAAATTATTAAAGCACGTCGATTACAGGCCGCTAAGACTTGCACAATTAGCCAAGGCATTAGGCGTAAGTTTAGAGGACTACCCGCAGTTCAAAACGGCTTTTGACCAGCTTCGACAGGCAGGACACGTAGTTATAGGCAGCGGGAATCTGATTACTCTGCCGTCTTTGGCCGGCCGAATCACCGGAACATTCCGGGCAAATCCCAGAGGATTCGGATTTATAATACCTCTTGAGGCCAACTTACACGGGGATTTATTTATTCCGCCTGATGCAAAGGCAGATGCGATGACCGGCGATATTGTCGTTGCCAGAGTGAAAAAAAGGGGCATGCGTGCCGGGCAAATGCGGTACTCTGGTGAGATAATCGAGGTCCTCGAACGGGCGCACAATAAATTCGTTGGAACTTTATTGAAACACTCTGACGGATGGATTGTTCAGCCGGACGGAACAGCGTTTATTGAGCCGATTTCTGTTGACGATGTTGGTGCAAAAGGAGCCAGAGAAAAAGATAAGGTTGTTGTCGAAATACTCTCTTATCCAACGGAAAAATATCTGGCACGGGGTGTTATCATCGAAGTATTGGGTAAGGCAGGAAAATATGAAACTGAAATAATATCGATAATCCGCCAATATCATCTGCCTGAAGAATTCGATGATGAATGTATTGAGCACGCACGTAAGGTCGCCAATGAATTTGACGACAAACAAAGTGATGCCAGAGAAGACATTACCAACAAAACAATTATTACAATCGACCCGCCGGATGCAAAAGATTTCGACGATGCGATAAGCCTGGAGAAAAATTCAGAGGGTAACTGGGTATTGGGGGTCCATATCGCCGATGTAAGTTGTTTTATGCCGGATGATTCTCCATTGGATAGGCAAGCAAAGATGCGAGGAAACAGCGTATATCTGCCGGGCAAGACAATTCCGATGCTGCCGGAGGTTCTAAGCAATGGTATTTGCAGTCTTCAGCCAGGCCAAAAGCGATTTTGTAAAAGTGTATATTTAACCTATGACCAGCAGGGTAATGTCTTATCCCGACGATTTGCGAACAGTATTATTGATTCAGCGCAGCGTTTGACGTATCAACAGGCTGATAGAGTTTTGAAAGGCCATACAAAAGATATTAAACCCGAAGTAATTGAATTGCTGAAGAGTATGGAGACGCTCAGCCGAATAATTGAGAAGAGGCGAACAAAGAATGGAATGCTCCATCTTGATTTGCCGGAGACCGAATTGGTGATGGACGAATCCGGCCGGGTTGTGGACGCTCACCCTGCTGATACCAGCTATCCACACACGATGATAGAAATGTTTATGGTCGAGGCCAATGAAGCGGTTGCATCACTTCTCGATAAGCATAATGTTTCCTTTATGCGGCGGATTCATCCCGAGCCGGATACTTTGAGTATGAAAAACCTGTCGCAGCTTGTCAGGGCGTTTGGTTATAGTCTGCCGAAAACACCTCGCCGAACCGATATACAGGATTTATTGGATTATGTTAAAGGCAGGGACAGCTCATTTGCGGTGAATATAGCGGTATTGCGAAGTTTTGAAAAAGCCGAGTACGCACCATCGCATATCGGTCATTTCGCTTTGGCATCGACTCATTATTGCCACTTTACCAGTCCGATACGTCGATATGCAGACTTGCTCGTCCATCGGGTCCTGCAATACTATCTGCAAAACCGTCTGGATTTAGCAAAGCAGGCTTCAGCCGGATTGGATTTAACAGAGATTGGAAAACACATTACTTTTACGGAACAGCGGGCTGAAGATGCCGAAAGAGAGTTGACGACAGTTTTGATACTGCAAATGTTGAGCAAACGAATTGGAGATGAGCTTGACTGTGTAGTTACAGGTTTAACAAACTTCGGTGTATTTGTTCAGTCCAAAAAGTATGGCATTGAAGGCCTTATCCAGATGAGCGATTTGGGACCTGGCCGATGGAAATTTAACAAAAGGTCTCAAAGCATCGTCAGTCAAACCGGACGCAATATCCGCCTTGGAAAATCAGTGAAAGTGCGTATAGTCTCTGTGAATGTTCCTGCACGCCAGTTAAATGTGGTCCCTGTAGAGCCGTTATGAGCGTAAAGCAGGCAGCAAGCTCATCGGCTGCTTGACACTTTGCGGAATTTTTGGGATACTTTATTAGTGAATAGTCGTTAGTGGGTAGTATTTAGTGTTTAGTAGAGAGCGTCTTATGACCGAAAAGCCGGTTGGTAAAATAAAGAGCTTTAAGGACTTGGAAATATGGGAAAGGGGTATCAATTTGGTTGAAGATGTGTACATAGCTACCAAGTCCTTTCCAAAAGAAGAAAAATACGCCTTGGCGAGTCAGTTAAAGCGACCGGTGATATCAATACCCTCGAATATTTCAGAAGGATTTGCCGGATTACACAACAAAGAGTACAGGCAATTCTTGTATGTGTCTCTCGGAAGCTGCACCGAACTTACGACACAGCTTGTTATTGCGTCACGACTTAGGTATGTTGATAAGGATAAAGCTGATAAGCTGTTAGATGAAGTCGATGAAATTAGCAAAATGACGATGAGCTTAATCAAAAAGCTAAGTACTAACAACTAAATACTATCGACTAAATACTCGGAGAATAAGATGAGAGCATCGCAAATGCAAAAAGGTCAGACCATTGAAATCGACGGCAAATTATATGTTATTGTTGACTACCAGCATGTAAAACTCGGCAAAGGCGGAGCAGTTTATCAGACAAAAATAAAGAGCTTAACTGATGGATTGGTTCAAACTGTTCGGCTGCGCTCTGAAGAGAATGTAGAAGAGGCGTATCTGGATAAAAGAACATACGAATACCTGTATTCTTCCGGAAGTGAACACATGCTGATGGATACACAGACCTACGACCAGATTACACTCGATGACGACGCATTCGGAGACGGCCAGAAGTATCTAAAGCCGAATGAGCAGCTTCAGGTCAGTATGTACCAGGGCAAGCCCGTTGTAGTTACTCTGCCTAATACTGTGGATTTGGAAGTAACCGACACTGCGCCAGAAATTAAAGGCGCTACAGCAACCAATCAAAATAAGCCCGCAACACTCGAAACAGGTCTTGTCGTACAGGTCCCGCCTTTTATTAAAGTTGGCGATGTTATCCGTGTCGATACTCGCAGTGGAGAGTATTTAACAAGAGTAAAAGAGTAAGAAGTGAGCTAAAGTGCCTAAAGTGAGCTAAAGTGTAAAGTTTTGGATTATTTTTTCACTTTAGTTCACTCTATACTTTAGTTCATTTTAGCTCACTACTTTTTTAGTCACGATGTCTGGCGAAATAAGCAAAACCCTGTTGAAGGTTTTTGGCTCGCGAAATGAGCGGCTATTAAAGAATGTCTACACACCAATCGCCCGCCAGGCGGGTGAATATGAAGAGCAAGTACAAAAGCTCAACGACGAATCACTAAAGGCCAAATCCGCAGAGTTCAAGGCCAGGTTAAAGGCCGGCACAAAAGCGGAGGATATTTTAGCTGAGGTCTTTGCGGTCGTCCGTGAAGCAGCAAGGCGCAACGTCAAGATGCGGCATTTCGACGTTCAGCTCATCGGTGGCAATGTCCTTTACGAGGGTAAAATTGCTGAAATGGCTACCGGTGAGGGAAAAACCCTCGTGGCAACACTGGCAGCATACCTTGTTTATCTTACCGGAAGGAATGTCCATATAGTTACTGTTAACGATTATCTTGCCAAACGCGATGCAGAATGGATGGGGCCTATTTACAGGGCTATGGGAATGACCGTGGGGGCAATTCAGGCGGATATGGACACAAGCGGCGACGAACGAAAAGGCCAGTATGCCTGTGATGTTACCTACGGCACAAACAACGAGTTCGGCTTTGATTACCTGCGAGACAATATGAAATTATCGCTCGAACAGATGGTCCAGAGCCGGCTGCAATATGCCATAATTGATGAAGTCGATTCGATTCTGATTGATGAAGCCAGGACGCCGTTGATTATATCGGGGCCGGCTTTCGATGATGTCAGTAGATATAAAAAAGCGGATGAAGTAGCAAGAAAGCTGCTCGGTTTGCAAAGCAGCTATGACCGTATTAAAAAACAAATTGATTCAGCCCAGCGAACACTTGCCAGCGCTCAGGGTGAATTAGCTGAAGCGAAAAAAGACAAAGATAATAAGCGAATCGAAAAAGCCCAGAAGGTGATAGAAAAAAGTCAGCAGGATATTGCCAGTGCAGAAGCTCGCCTGACAGAAATAACCCAGTATTACGAAGTCGAATACGACAGAAAAGCAGTTCATCTGACTCATGAAGGAGTAGGGGCTGCACAGGAGATAGCGGGTTTAGGGTCATTTTTTACCGGCTCGAATATGGAATGGCCCCATCTTTTGGAACAAAGCCTGCGCGCTCATGTGACCTTTGAAAAAGAGAAAGACTACATCGTTATGGATGGCAAGGTTGTTATCGTTGACGAATTTACCGGCCGGTTAATGCACGGCAGGCAGTGGTCCGACGGGCTCCATCAGGCGGTCGAGGCAAAGGAAAATGTTACCGTAAAAGAGGAATCACAAACACTTGCTACTATCACACTACAGAATTTCTTCAAACTCTATGACCAGATAGCGGGAATGACCGGTACAGCCGCTACCGAATCCGAAGAGTTTATGAAGATATATAATCTTGACGTCGTTGTAATACCGACCAACAAACCATGTATCAGGGACGACCATGAGGATGTAATCTATAAAACGATGCGAGAAAAGTTTATCGCTACAGTAGAAGCAATAAACGAGGTCAGCGCTTCCGGTCGGCCGGTGCTTGTTGGCACGGTTAGCGTAGAAAAAAACGAGGCCCTTTCTGCAGCTCTTTCAAAAAGGTTCGGTCTTGAACATGAGGTTCTCAACGCAAAGCAGCACGACAGAGAAGCCGCCATTGTAGCGAAAGCCGGCCAGCAGCACAAAGGGCGGGACGGCAAAATGCACGGTAATGTAACAATCGCCACAAATATGGCCGGTCGCGGAACAGATATTGTTCTGGGACCCGGCGTTGCTGAGCTTGGCGGGCTGCATGTACTCGGCACTGAACGACACGAGGCCAGGAGAATAGATAATCAGCTTCGAGGCCGCTGTGGCAGGCAGGGCGACGCCGGCTCGAGTCAATTCTTCCTCAGTTTTGATGATGATTTAATGCGAACCTTCGCCCCGGAATGGACGGTCAAGGCGCTTTCGTGGATTGGCTGGGAGGAAGGTCAGCCAATCGTACACGGCCGAATAAGCAAGGGCATTGAAAAGGCCCAGAAGAAAGTCGAAGAGCGAAACTATGAGATTCGCAAGAGCCTGCTCGAATATGATGAGGTTATGGACTACCAGCGAAAAATCTTTTACTCACGTAGACGACAGATACTGGCTGGTCAAAGGCTAAAAAGTATCATCCAGCAGATGATTGAAGCAACGATTGAAAAGCATTGCGATACAATACTTGGTGAGGATTATCCTCATAATTGCATTATCGAGTGGGCCAGAACAAATTTTGGCATTGATTTGAAGCCCTCAGATATTGCCAGCGCTAAACCACAAGAAATTGAAAAACTAATAAAAGAAAAGGCAAAAGATAATGTAGCTAATAACATATCGCTTTCTTTGGGAGAATACTTAGAAGACTACAGTGACGTGCGAAGCTGGGATATTGCGGGCTTATCCAAATGGGCTATGAGTGCATTTAAAGTCAGTTTAAGCCCCTCCAAAGTCAAGGACCAATCGCCGCAGGAAATTGAAGAGCAATTGGTAACAGCGGCTGCCGAGCAAATTGACAGAAAAGACTGTTCCCAGTTGAACGAATTTTTGAAGGAAGATTTTGCCATTCGCACATTTGCCGAATTGGCACGAGCTAAGTTCGATATAAAACTGGGCGTTAGTGAGCTGGTGAGTCTCAATGACTCCCAAATCCGTCAGCTTCTTACCGAGAGAAGCGCAGCTAAATACAAGCGCCGGGAGATTGAGTATCCTGTAGAATTTGCAATGAATATGGTCTATGGGCCGCAGGGGGCTAATGTCTATGCATTTGAGGCGCTGGCCGACTGGGCCAATAAAAAATATGACGCCGGCCTGACAATCGAGCAGTTACAGAACACCAAGCCTCGACTGGTACATAAACAACTGCTCGAATTAAGTGAAAGCTATAATAACGGAGAATTGGACCGAGAACTCGCTGAAAAAAGTGCAAATTTAAATACTGCCGAGCTAATCAATTGGGCCAATGAAAGATTTGATGCTTCTTTGACCGAAGAAGACCTTGGCGATGAACTGGAGCTTAAAGAAAAGCTACATGAAAGGGCAAGAGAGTTTTTGCGTGCTGAACTCAGTGACCTCGAAAAATATGTTTTGATACAAGTTTATGACAGCACCTGGAAAGACCATCTCTACACGATGGACCATCTAAAAGATAGCATCTGGACACGCTCTTTTGCTGAAAAAGACCCCAAGATAGAGTATAAGCGTGAAGGCTTCAGAATGTTCGAAGAGATGCTCGAGACGATTGAGGACCGGGTTACGGATATTATCTTCAAGGTACGCTTGGAAGCTGGCGCCAGAGCCAGGAGTGTCTGGACGGTAAGTCAAACAGCGCATGATGAGGTAGGCCAGTTCGCAATGGCCGAGCGTCAGCGAGCCGCCGCACAGGCCCCGCAAGGGGAAATTAAAGTAAAACAGATTCGGCTCGAAAAGCCAAAGGTCGGAAGAAACGACCCCTGCCCATGTGGTAGTGGGAAAAAATATAAAAAATGCTGTGGAAGAAACTTGTAAAATTGGCGTAACTGTTGTATTTCTATGCCGTTAGGAGTAATTGGTTAATAAAAGAAAACATCGAGCAACTTGCGCTACTCGATGTTTTCCGGAGGGGAGAAAAAATTATATTCAATTCTTCCCTGTTATCGGCAACAGCGAAACGTAACTTTAATTACCTGTTTTTAACTACGCTGCGAGCGGCTAAAGGTTCGATAAATAGTGATTAGAGAGCGATAATTGATGTAAACCCTTTTAGAAATGAGACATCTGGAATTTGACTCCGAATGGTGGACAGATTTTCAAACGGGCTTTCTAACGGGGTAAGTCTGTATTTTCAAAGACTTTAGACGCCACGCCTTTTGGTAAGCCATCTGAAGCGAAAGACATCGCGAATCTTCTCGGTAAATCGAAGCCCGATACGTTGCGTGCTGGTCCTAAATTCCGTCCGTTTGAAATCCTCAACTGTTGGTTTGGTTCGGGATTTGCCAAATAAAGAAAATAGGCCGGCAAGAAAGCCAAGAAATGAATTTGTTTTCGAATGTTCTGCCATTTATTTCGTCGCTCGTTCCGCCCCTGTTAGGGGTGGGGCTTATCGTTTTTGTATGAGACACGATTTATCTCTGTACGGCCAATTTTACACTGGCCAATAACTGTTCTCCCGTTCTGCTTTCAAAAGCATATTTGCCGAACAATTGGTGTCTTTCGAGGATTTGCGGCTTTTGGTCATAATATCTTTGCACCGCGCCGGTGCCGCCTTCTGCTGCGCCGGCGGTTTTATATTCGCCTTCCAAAAGCCACGAGCTAACTTCATCGTCGTACTCAGCAGGATGAATAATAGCGACGACGAACTTATCAACACCGTATTTGGCAAGATGAACCTTTGCTCGACAAGGTGGGGTAGTCTTTACCGCTAAATTTACAAGCTGCTTGAAATCTCTATTGGCTGTTTCGAGGTCAGCCGAATAAAAGAACATACCTGCCTCAAGCTGAAAGGTCTGGGCAGGAACACCTTTTAGTTCGAGTCGGCCGTCTGGATAGGCCTTGTGGATTTTATAGACCTTGCAGTCTTTATACTTTTCACTTTCCAGAAGCTCGGCCACTTCTTTAGCAGTAAAGCCCACGCCGGCGTCGTCGCCGAAGTCGAATATATACAAGCCGACGTATCTTTCGCTATTTTGTAGTTTCGGTAATTCCATAGCTATTTTATTATAACCACGGATTCTACAGATGGCACGGATTTTTTTGACACAGTTTGACACTCCAATCTGGATGCTGATGTATTAATCCAATAAAGCACCCATAAGTTTTTTCTGAAAACTCGGTGACGGTCTCTTTGCAAAAGATGCTGTCTTTTTCGCGAATACTGTTACAGCCGGCCCGATGGGGCCATATACAGCCGGATTCGTTGGCCCAAAAACAGCAAAGGTCTTGATACCCAGTGCGGCAGCCAGATGAGTAATCCCGCTATCATTGCCTAAATAGCAATCCGCACAGCTCAAAAGACTAACTACCTGCGTCAAAGACAAATCCGTAAGACATTTTGCAACGCTACTTATCTTTTGTATCGTCGTTTTGCTAAATCTTTCTAACTCAGCAGGCCCGAGTAAAAATACCACTTCAATACCTTTTGAGCCAAGCTGTTTGGCTATAGTTAAAAAATTATCTAAGTGCCAGCATTTGTTCGGCCCGCCGCTGCCCGGCTGGATAATCACCAGCTTCTCACCAAAATCAACGTCTATTTCCTTCAGCAGTTCGTTACCTCTGTGTTTGTCCGCTTCGGTTGCTTTTATCAGGGCCTCGTTGGGTTCAGCTTTCTGTGGCTCTAAAGACAAGCCACTTTGTTCGATAAACTGTTGTATATAAAAGTCGGTTAAGTGGCCGGTGAAGTCTTTTGTCTGCACCTGTGGTTGCCTCGCCACAGATGGCGGCTTCATAGGCAATGTTATAACCTCCGCGCTGTGGCTGCAGTTGACTGTATAAATTAAGTTTTGTTCAAAGTTACTGTCCGGCTCACCCAAAAATGTCACAATCCAGTCATAACTATCAAAAGCGTTTATCAAAGGGTCTCCGTCGGCGAGGTCAAACGTCTTCGCCTCCGCAAACAACCGATGTAAATCCACTGAATCTATGGAGTGAATACCATCGATACAGGTTCTGCCCGACAAAATACCGATGTAGTCGGTGTGCCCCAGAATATAAATTCCACCCAATCCGAGCGAATCTTTCATGAATTCAGCTAATGGAATAGTCAATATACAATCGCCTATCGCTCCCGGCTGAAGTATCACTGCCCGATGAGTCTGTCTTGATGCTTGGGCACCCTTTTCTCTTAGCAAATTCAGAATGTTATCGTTTGTCTGCATAACCAAACCTTCCCATCGGCCAGCCTGTTTTGTCAAAGGTTTATGGAAGTGATTTTAGCGTGATTATTTCACAAATCAATAGCACTGTTGGTTTTTATTATAAGGTTTGCACCATCCAAACAAAGATGTGCGAATGGAATTCGCTCGTGATTTGTTCTATTTCAGATGGCTTTTGATAGCATTAAGCTGCTCTTCGGTAACCTTCACGCCCAGTTCCTGGGCAATTTTTATATGCTTGAGGGCCAGTTCATACTTCTTTAAATTATAATACCCAACAGCAAGACCAAAATGAGCATCACCCATCTTTGGTTCTATCTCAACTACCTTTAAGAATGCAGCCACCGCTTGTTTATACAGACCCTTGTTGGAATATGAAGAGCCCAGATTGTAATGAATCATACTCTCATCCGGCTTTATCTGAATTGCTTTTTTATACAGCTCGATTGCCGCATCGTAATTTTGTATACTGGAATATGCATTTCCCAGATTTATCAGGGCAGCCAGCATATTGGGTTCGATAGCCAGAGCCCTTTCGTATGCTTGAATCTCGTCATCAACCAATCCTAATTTGTTGTAACAAAAAGCCAGGCCGAAATACGCTTTGGCTAAATCGCTGTTTATCTTCAAAGCATTTTCATATTGAAGTATTGCACCTTGATAATTGCCCGTCTGGCTGTAAACATTGCCTAATTGGCTGTACAGAGAAGCGTCTTTCGGCTCCAAACTAAGTGCTTTTTTCAATTCTGTTATTGCCTGGAAAAATCGCTGCTGTTTGCTGTAGGCTAAAGCCAGGTTTTTGTAAGCATCTATGAAATTCGGGTCTAACTTGAGTGCTTGGTGGTATTGTGAAATAGCATAGTATAACTGGTCTTGTTCAGTGTAAGCATTACCCAGGTTGTTGTGTGTCTTGGCATCGCCAGGATTGATATCCAAAGCTGCTTGATACTGGTATATTGCATCCTGCAACCGACCCATTTCAAGATAGATATTGCCTAAGTTTGCCAGTGCCTCAGCCAATGATGGATTTATCTCGACTGCAGTTTCAAGTGCGCGCAACGCAGACTCCTTATTGCCGATGTCGCTGTAGCTATTACCAAGATTATTGAAAAAACAACCCAATGTCTGAATTTTATTGAGATTCTTCATATAAATGCTGCTGTTACCCTCAGGCACCTTAAATTTATTTATGTAGTGTTCATCGGAAGCGACCCCTCCCTTGCTTGTTGTTTCAATGTTGAATCTCACCTGCCCGTCATCGTATCTAACAAAAAAGTGCCCCGGCACAACCACCCCATATAAAGCAAGGCCAAGCCGTTCTGCCACTGACAGATAAAGAATTGATAGACTCAGGCAATATCCTCGTTTTTTATCCAGCACAGTGTGTAAAAACAAATCATTCGGGTCAGTTGCTTCTGAAATAGATTCGAACCCAAGCTCATCGAACAAATACTCATTTATAACCGCAATCGCTCTATAATTTACCCCCGGTCCTTTGCTGTCGAGCCGCTCGCGAATTTCCAGGGCCATATCGTCTAATGTTGTCAGGTGTCGTCGGCCGTGCACCAAATCGCTCCAGTTCTCCGAGATAATTAGAGCAGCAGTGGCCAGGTCAATCTCGTCTTCACTTAATCGCAGGACCTGTTCAATCGACTTTGCGTACAGACCGCTTTTACCCTCATTGGCCAAAGGCCTGTCTCGGCGTGCCTGCAGCGCCGAAGGGACAATCAAAATACAAATCATTACTAAAAAGGTCTTTTTCATTGGTTTATGATAGTAAGTACCCATATCTTACGAATCTTATCGTCAGGAAGCTGCTTTATATTTTGTGTTTTCGAGAATTATAATACCAAAAATTGGCCTGATTGATTAAATAACTGTTGTAAAATCTAAACTTCCACCGGCACACCCACAGGGCGTCGCTTAAACAAATCTATCTGCATCCATTTGTTGCTTTTGAATCTCCAGCGATTGGCCAGCCCAACCGCAATAATACTGATTGCAGCGGCTATCCACGGCCCTAAAGGACCAAGAGAGGGGAAAAATATAACTATAAGCACACCGCCTGCTCCTAATATTATCACCGCCCCCAGCGACGATACGATTGCAAGCCACACTGTATCACCTGCACCACGCAAGGGGCCGCTGTAAATAATCCGGGCAGCATGGAAAACCTGGTATATAGCAGCACAAATCAGGATATTAATCCCTGCTTCAATCACTTTGGCATCAGATGTCCAAAACCGCATTAGTGGCTCTCTAAATAAAAGAAAACAAATCCCTATCGTTCCCATATAAACCAGCGCAACTCGCAGGCAGATGCTTGTTTGTTTTGCTGCAAGCTCCTTTCGTCCCTGCCCGATTGTCTTACCCACCGCCGCCGTCAACGCCGTTGATATTCCAACAATTGGCATAACTGAAACATTTGTATAAGATAGTACCGCGCTTGTCGCAGCTAATGCCTCTGTGCCGAATCTGCCGACCAAACCGAACAGAACCACTCCCCAAAAGGCAACATTTATCATAAGGTCAAAACCAG
>CAZMSP010000003.1:0-40222 GCA_964568985.1 uncultured Pirellulales bacterium | reverse complement strand
TCTTTGGCTACTTCCTGCAGCGCTCTTGCAGCGGGGTGTTTGCTCATTTGCTCGGCTGAGGCAGCCGCGGTTAGCAGCTCAGCCGGTTCAACACCTTCGGCTGGAGTCAGCTTGGTGACATACAATCTGCCGGTTGTAACAGTTCCTGTTTTGTCAAACACCAGCGCTGTCATCTTGCCTGCAATCTCAAGGTCAGCAACATTCTTTATCAGGATGCCAAGCCGTGCCGAAGCTGAAATCGCTGCCACCATTGCCGTTGGTGTTGCCAGAATCAAGGCACAGGGACACGAAATGACAAGTATAGTAATCGCTCTGTTAATATCGCCGGTAAAAAACAAAACTATGCCTGCAACCATCAAAATCGTCGGCGTGTACCATTGAACATAGCGGTCGATTATTCGCATAATCGGTATCTTCGTCTGCTCAGCCTGTATAATCAATGACTGGACTTTGCCGAGAGTGGTATCTTTGCCGGCTTTGGTTACGGTGATATCCAGTACACCTGTTAGGTTATTTGTGCCGGCGAAGACCTGCATGCCCGGAACTTTATCAACGGGTAAGGATTCACCCGTTATTGTTGCCTCATTGATGGAGCTGAGCCCTTTGATAACTTCGCCATCTGCCGGTATGTTGTCACCGGGTCGGACACGGATACAATCACCGGGCTTTAAGCTGCTTACGTTTACTTCTTTTTCACTACCATTGTTATTGAGAAGATTTGCCTTTGTGGGTGTCAGCTTTATCAACGACTCAATTGAGGTGCGAGCACCGAGAGCGGTACGGGTTTCGATCAGCTCGCTTAAGAGCATGAAAAATGCAACGATACCTGCAGTGGCGTATTTTCCTGTCGCAAAGGCGGCCAGTATTGCCAACGCTACCAGCTCATCCATGTGCATTTCTTTTTTGATAATACTCTTTATTGCATGCAGAACGATGGGAGCGCCCAGCAGTATCGCGCCAACCATTGCTAAAAACTCGGATTGAAAGCTGCCGATGCCATAGAGATACTTCGAGCGAGCGATACCGCTGCTTATCAGCAGCATTCCACCTGCCAATGTCCCCAATAGGGCTATACTGATGCGAATCTGCTTGCTGTGGGTATGCTCAGCAGCGATATCCTGCTTAAAATGTAAATGTTCATGGGCCATAATTTTATATGCCGTATTTATTCATTAGCAATTGTTTATTATTATTTCTTGGATTTTGGCTTTATAGTTGGGTCTCTGTTTAGTTGCATCCAGATTTCATTGCCTTTTGTACCTTCGGTTGGCTGGATTATCACTTTCTCGTCTACATTATTAAGAACCTCTTCAATGGCATCCTGGTAGATTTTTTGGAGGACGAGTTTCGGACGTTTACGGTATTCAGGCAGTATCTGCTGCAGGTATTCTGCATTGGCTCTGGCAGTTTCCACGACCTTTGTTCGATAGGCGCGTGCCTCGGCGATTTTCTCCTGGCCGGCACCGGCTAACTGATTCCAGAGCAGTTCTTTATCTTCTGGACTTATATTTTCGTTCTCAAGGGCCTCAAGAAGTTTTTCGGCAACTGGCCCGGCAGCCTCGTTAAGGGTCTTTTGGGCATACGTCTTGGCTTCATCGACGGCTTTCTGGCTATCCTGACTTGCACTGATAAGTGCCTCAAACGCCGCATTTACCTGTCGAGGCCATGTTATATCCGTCAATTGCGCCGATTCAACCGTTATACCGCTTTCTATCTTGTCGAGCTTTTCCTGCAGCAGCTGTTTGACATGCTCGGTTACATAACCAACTTTTTCAAACATCGCCTCGTCGATGGTATAGTTGACCATTGCGGTTACAACCGCATCGGCAAACAGGCTTTTCAAAAGCGGCGCTATGCTTTCTTTCATAACATCGAGGTATATCTGGCCGGGCCTGACATCTTCGACGTAAACGTTCTTGAAAAAGCGTTCGGGGTTCTTGAGCTCGGGGTCTTTGACCTGATAAGTTAGCTGCCATTTACAGTGGAGAATGTTGTAATCGCTGCCGGCAGAATCTCCGATAGATTCTGTTTGTTTTTCACTTCGGGTAATACAGTAGCCATCACGTTTGGGGTCTAAAGTTCGTTCAATGCGCTCTCTGGCGAGTAGCTTTTCCTCGTACCAGAGCGAGTTGATGGCCAGATTGACCTTTTTTTCTACGGGTATTTTGACGACTTCATCTATTGGATACGGAAATACCCAGTGCAACCAGGGTAATGGACCGACCAAACCAGGCCCCAGAACCCTTTCCTCGCGTTCGCCACGAATCTTTCCAAATCGCAAAACAAGAGCTTGCTCATCAGGGCCAATCGTCCTGAAACCTGAGGTAAAGAAAAGAATTACCAGCACTATCATTATTACCTTCAGGATGATAAAGCTCAGCCGAAGTGCTTCCGATAGTGATTTGCCGGCTGTGTCAAGTTCTGTACCGTTGGGTTTCCCTGACGGTTGAACTTGCGAATCCTTGTTATCTTTTTTATTCTGTTCTGTCATAATATCAGTGTTTAGAATTTATTTTTCCAGTTCGGTTGGCTCGTTGGGTTTAAGGTCGGGCATTTCCTCAAGCAATTTGAAAGGCGCTGTCTTGGCGCTGAAAACAACGGTTGTTCTTTCCTCTAATATTTTTTTGAGAGCATCTATATCCCGCAGGAACATTGCAAGCTCCGGGTCTGCTTCGAGCAACTTATAGTATTTTGCGGCTTCTGCGTCGCCTTTGCCCTGTATTGTTTTTGCCCTTGCTTCAGCGGCGGCGAGCAGTTCTGTCTTTTTGGAATCTGCGTCAGTTTTTATCTTGGTTGCCTCGGCCTGTCCCTGGGCAATAGTGGCTTCGGTTTTACGGTTTCTTGCAGCTCTCATTCGCTCAAAGACTTTTTCGGTAACATCTTTACTGATTTTAAGCTGTTTTATACCGAGGGTCCTGATTTCAATGCCGTAATCGTTCCTGATAGGTTGCTTAAGGTCGGTGAGCATCTCATCTTCAATTTGATTAAAGGTTATCTTTGTTGGGTCACTATTTACAAATTCACTGAATAGGTGTTGGCCAATTACTTTGTTTTGGGTATCGCTAATCCGGCTGCGCAGTTTACTTTCAGCTTCGTTGATAGTTTTAACGGCATTAAAAAAATCCAGCGGTTCAGCGATATTCCAGACTACATAAGTATTTACGATAATTGGCACAGCTCCCTTGGTTGTTGTCTCGCCCATCTCCACTTCCAGGACTCTCATCCGCGAATCGAATTTATGGATTTGCTGGATTGGAAAGGGCCACCTGAAATACCAGCCCGGCTCGGTAATTTCCCGGGTAGGCCGGCCGAAGGTCGTTACAAGGGCCGATTCCGTTTCTCTTACCTGAAATGAGATAAGAAGCAGAATCAGAATCGTGATTAATAATACAATAAGGATTGCAACTGTTATATTTTTCATTTTTTTCTTGTCTCCTCAAGTCCGGTAATATCGTACAGACTTGGCGTTAGTTTTTCCTTTGCATCGAATATAAAAATTTGCGTATCGTTTGGGTCAGCGACTACGACGTATTTACGTATGTTTTTAAGGGCCTCTTCAAAGGCTGCTAATCTCTGCTCGCGTCTGTAAATTTCCTTTGCGGCTTTGTAGGCCTTAAGCTGGCTGTCGAAACGCTCTCCCGTTGCGCGGGCAACCGTCGTTTTCTCGAAGGCATAGCTTTGGGCTTCTCGCAGCGTGCTGAATATTTCGCCCTTTGCTTCTGCAAATCTCCTGTCCAGGACTATTCCAAGTTTTTCGATTTGTTCTGAGTCGTTTTGTTCTTTGGCTTTTTGGTATTTGGCTGCCAGTTCATAAAGTTTGTCGGCTTCTGCTACCGAGCCGGCCAGCGCACTTAAAGTTCTATTGCGTTTTGCAAGGGACTCAAACACGATCGCCTGTTTTTGCTGCACGGCGCCGACGACCTTTTGATAATCTGCTGCGACCTGCATGGGCGGATGAACTCCCTGTAACCCCACAAACACGATTTCAACGCCCAGTCCTGCCTCATCTGCGGCATCCTGAATCCTGCTGGTTAAAATCTGCTTGGCCCGGGCACGACCGGCCCCGAGCAGGCTATGCTCAAGGCCATCTTCATCATCAACCTCAATTTTTGCACTGGCTGCGAATTTTGTAAGTTCACGATAACAGATGGATTCCAGCAGTTTTTCCGGCTCTTTATTCTTATAGATAAATGAATACAAGTCCTTTATTCTGTATTGAACCGGCACAGCTGCTATTACAAGACTTACCGGCACTGCTCCGACATTGGAAGCTGCGCCGGCTTCTTCACTGGCCACCAGCAAATGATATTCTTCCTTATAATGCGCCTCACCCCACAATAGCGACGGCTCACGTATCACCTCGCCGGTTTTTGGGTCAGTTTTGGGGACGTAGCCAATGCTGATTTCTGAGACCGTTTTCGTAGGATGCTTATAGGCAATATCAATTGGCCAGGGCCACTTGAAAGAAAGTCCCGGCTCAGCTTTGCTTACCTGCCCGGATTTATTCAGAGGATTGCCGAAGTGCTCTATTATTGCCTCTTCATTAGGTTTTACCACAACGATACAGCTCAGCAGATACAGCGTAACAGCAGCGAATAAAACCAAAGGTGCTATGGCTTTTTCAAGCAGCTTATAAAACCATGTTTGAGAGACCTTAAAACCGAATTGATAATCGATTGTTTCTGCAGCGCTGCGTAATATTCCACCCGGCTCATTTATAATCCCCAACAACCTGCTGTCGAAAGCGCTTCTGGCGTATTGATCTTTTAGGCGAGGCCGATATATGTCCAGCACAACATTTAGAGCGGTTTCTGCACCAAGGCCAACAAGCAATATTGGAACGACCCAGGCGATTATACTTACCACGCCAAGCCAGTTGAAGTGAGCCAGCGCCAGGCCTATTGCCAGAGTAAAACACAAGATAGCTATGCCGAGCAGACTGCTGCCGCCGGCCCTTAGTGGACGCCATTGTGGTTGAGCAGACATACCGGTAGCGTAGCGGGAAATCAAGAAGCTCACAAAAGCCATCGACGTCATACAAATCGCGCAAAGCAACGGTTGTTTTGTTTCGGTATCGATGCCGACAGAGATGGCTTTTAGCAAATATATCCCGATACCGATTTGATAAGTAGCGACCAGAGCTGAGAATATAGGGATGAACCATTTTTCGAGTATTTCCAGTCGGTGTTGAGCAAGGGCAAATAAAGTGGCATGCTCATCCTTGGCCTGAAAGATGGTAGGACCCTGCTCAGTTTTGGTCAATTGGCTCGTATCGAGCTTTTCCTGCTCGGATAAGCAGCGCATATGGAACTGAATAGTGAGGATGAACCAAATCAAAGCTGTTGAAAGAATCAGCCAGCTAACCGCAGAGACAGCAAAAAAGCCGCTCCATCGGCCGATGAGAAAACAGATGCCGAAAAAAACCACGCTCAGGACCAGAGATGACCACGCTACATTTTTAGGACGTTTGGATGATACCGCCATTTTCTATCTCAGTTTGTTTTTGAACAAAAAAACCTCAAACGCAGTATTCAATTGTATATTCAGGCTCTTTACAAAACGTCAGTTGGGCAGTATAACAATAAGAGCCAATTTGGTATAGAGTTAACTGGGAATATTGACTTCTCTGCACCCGGGTCAATGACCCGACAAGGGCTGATATGTAATGGATAAATTATTTACAATAGCAAAAAATACTTTCATAGAAACACTAAGACAACCGGTCTATGCCGTAATCATTATCGTCGCTTTGTTTTTATTCTTTATGAGTCCATCTCTCACAATGTACACGATGAGCGATGACAATAAGCTCTTGCGAGAGTTAGGATTATCTACGTTATTTTTGACCAGCTTGTTCATAGCAATATTTTCCGCTTCCGGGGCGGTAGCGGAGGAGATTGAAAATAAGACCATAACTACCGTCCTGACCAAGCCCGTCCAACGTCCTATATTCATTATTGCGAAATTTTTAGGTGTGGCCGGCGCGGTGGCTCTGGCGCATTATATCTGCACTATTGCCCTGATTATGGCGATTAGGCACGGTGTCCTTGAGTCAGTAAATGACCCACACGACTGGACGGTCATAGCCACAGCGGCGGTTGTAGTTGTAGCATCATTTCTGCTAACTGCTTTTTTCAACTATTGTTATGACTGGAAATTTTCGTCAACTGCTATTGTACTAACAGCCATATTTGCCACGTTTGGGTTAATATTTTTATTTTTTATTGACCGAAACTGGCAGTTTAACCCAAAGGATAACAGTATAAACGCACTGGATGTTTATGGGTCGGTGTTGCTGTTGTTAGCTGCGATGATAATTGTGGCTTTGGCGGTGGCACTTTCAGCAAGGTTTAACATAGTAGTAACGCTCTCGGCTTGTATTGGGATTTTTTTGTTAGGTCTTATAAGTGATTATGCTTTTGGCAGATTTGCAGAGACGAAGCTGTGGGCCAAAATAGGAAGGTTTTTAGTGCCAAATTTGCAGATTTTCTGGATAAGTGATGCAATTTACGAGGGAAGTGACGTCCCTCTAAAGTATATAATGATAACCGCTACTTATGCCTTGTGCTATACGATAGGAATCCTTGCTTTAGCCGTTGCCCTCTTCCAAAGACGCCAGGTCGGATAATTTTCGTAACTCGTCGCTCGGGTCACGGGGCACGAGCCACGTTCTTTATTACTGCCGTTTCATCGCAGTTTTGCTGCTTTGGACATCGGGCACAATCGCTCCAGACCTTCATCGGCAGCTTATCTTTTTCGAGTCTCTCAAACCCGAGTTTTTCGAAAAATCCTGGGTCCATTGTCAATGCAAAGACCTTTGGTGTACCAAGCTGAACTGCCTGTTCGACCGCTGCTGCCACAAGCGATTTTCCGACCCCCTGGTTTTTGTGACCCTCATCGACCGCCAGGGATTTTATTTCCGCTAAATCTGACCAGACGACCTCTAATGCACAGCATCCGACTATATTGTCATCAAGCTCAGCTAAGGTGAAGGTCTGCAAATTTTTGTAGATATCATCCATTGGTCGAAACAGCATCTTGTCCTGCTCTGCATAGTCGTTTATCAAAGAGTAAATGGCTTTGACATCCGATATTTTCGCACTACGAACTTTCATAAGTAAGCAAGTATAACTAATCGTATAAGGTTTTCCAATAATCAATTATCAATAATATTGCCGTCCCTGTGTAGTATTTCTTGAGTGAAGTCGAAGATTTAGCCCTACGGCTTGTCCGTCATCTGTTTGACATAAGCTCGGTTTGCAGATATGATTATGTCATTATTATTTTGCAGGGACGGTCGATGAGGATTTTGATTGATTTTGTATATTTGCTGGCTGCAGCGGCTTATAGTCCGGTGGTTATATATCGTGCTGTGAAGTATGGACGCTACCGAGGCGGCTGGGGACAGCGATTTGGTAAAATCACGCGAAGAGAACCGGCCAAAAAATGTATCTGGCTACACGCTGTAAGTGTCGGCGAGGTTAATGCGGCAAGGACAATTGTAGGAGAGCTTGAGGATAGGTTCGGCGATCCCCGTTCGGAGTCGAGGACAAGTTTTGAAATCGTGATAAGTACTACCACCGATACCGGCTTTGCCCGCGCGAATGCGTTATTCGGTGGGAAATTTCAGGTGTTTTATTTTCCATTTGATTTTTCCTGGATAATTCGGCGTGCCTTCCGCAATATTCGGCCGGCTCTTTGTCTCTTGATGGAGCTGGAGGTCTGGCCAAATTTCGTTCAGATGGCACAGAAACTGAACATACCCGTTGTTGTAATCAATGGCCGGATAAGCGGTAAGAGTTTCTCCAGATACAAGATAATAAAGCCGATTACTAAGACAATCTTTCAGAAAGTTAGTCTCGTTCTTGCTCAGACGCAGGAATATGCTCAACGGTTTAAGGATGTCGGCTGTCCGAACGAGGCAGTTATTGTTACCGGCTCATTGAAATACGATACCGCTGAAATCACCGATAAAGTTGAAGGAGCGGACGAACTTGCAGAACAATTATTCGGAAAAATCGCAAATCGCAAATCGCAAATCGTAATTCCCTTGTGGGTCGCAGGCGGCACGGGTCCTGGCGAAGAAAAAATCATCCTTAACGTTTTTAAGAGCTTAAATCAGGATGAACGATTTAAGAACCTGCGTTTAGTAATTGTGCCGCGTAAGCCGGAAAGATTTGACGAAGTTGCAGAACTGATAAAACAGACCGGCTTCGAGCTTATTAGATACAGCCAGGTAAAAAAGTTAGCCACAGCTTCCGTCCTGAGCTCAGGTCGAGGGGAGAACACAGAGTTCACAGGGAAATCGCTAATCGAATATCGAAAATCGGGAATCGGGAATCGAGTATCGAGAATCGAGCCAGTTATTCTTGGTGACACGATGGGGGATTTGCGGAAGTTCTATTCGCTGGCAACGATAATTTTTGTCGGCAGGTCGCTGGTGCCGATGGGCGGCTCTGATATGATGGAGGCGGCTGCTTTAGGCAAATGCACAATATTCGGGCCGTATGCGTTTAATTTCAAACAGACCGTTGACGAACTTTTGGCTGGCGAGGGTGCAATTATGGTCAAAGACGAGGATGAATTGCTCGATTCGATGAGAAAATGTCTTAGTGAGCCGGACTTCGCTGAAAGAATCGCCCGAAACGGCCGAGAGGTAATCAGAAAAAACCAGGGCGCAACTAATAAAACTATAGAGTACATCACAAAGTTTCTAAATTCTGCCTGATATTTTCCAATTCGGTTGCTTTTCTGCTTGAAAATTAGGCAGGAAGATGTTACACTAATTTTACTTCTTTAGTGGCAATAGCGCTTGCAAAGAGGAAAAAATGAAGAGGGTATTAACTCTTACATGTATAATCGCTGCAGTGATGCTAACTGCTTCATCAGCAATAGCCACCGTGTATCTTAATTGTGCAGATTTAGGAGACGGTGTCGTTGAACTAAGTTATGACTCATCCGAAGAAACAGTGCCTGTAAGGGCTTTTGCCCTTGATGTTGAAGTAAGTGCTGGTATTATTATCTCGATAGGAAACTTAAGTGCTCATTACTGGGTTTATCCGGGATCAATCATTATTGATGAGTTTGGTGAGGTAGTAGATTTAGGTTCACCTGTTGCACAACCGGAAGACTACCCAGGCGATACGTTAGGTGGCCTTGGCACAGGAGGGATGACCCTCGAGATGGGGTCATTGTATGTCGGTGAAGCTAATGCTCCGCCCGCCAATGGCGTTTTGTGCACATTTATTGTTTCTGCCGAGTGTAATGTAAACGTCAGTGAAAACGGAATACGCGGCGGTGTAGTATTAGAAAACCCAGTGATTGACCCCGATGTTTACGCACCTCCGTTATTAGGGGTTTTACCTCCAGAATTAGGAGTGTATGATGGAGGTACTGGTACAGTTGATGACCCCTATTTGATTTCTACAGGAGAGATGTTGAATGCTATCGGAACCAATCCTGGTGATTGGTTCAGGCACTTCAAGTTGGTAGCGGATATAGATTTGGGCGATTATACCGAGACAAATTTCAATATCATTGGCATCAATTTTAACAATCCATTTATAGGCACTTTTGATGGCAATAACCACAGGATTCACAACTTTACCTATAACTGCGCCGATTCGGATTTTATTGGCCTGTTTGGTTACGTCGATGGCAGTGGTGCAGAAATTAAGAATTTGTATTTAGATAATCCGAATGTCAGTGCCGGAGGAGGTTGCAATGTTGGCTCTCTTGTTGGTTATTTAAGAAAAGGAACCATATCACGCTGTTGCGCTATTGATGGTAGCATCTCTGGAGTAGGATCTGTTGGTGGTTTAGTGGGACGAAATTATGACGGCACGGTTATAAACTGCTATGCAAGAGCAGATGTCTTGGCAGATTCTAACGCAGGGGGTCTGGTGGGTCGGGGTTATGAAACAATTTTAAACTGTTACTCAGCTGGAAATGTTCCACAAGATACTAACATGGCTGGTGGCCTGGTGGGGTATAACCACGGTATTATTTCAGATTCCTTCTGGGATCAGCAGACTAGTGGGCAGGTAGACGGTGTCGGTGGTACAGGGGATATGGGTGTATCGGGAGTTGAAGGTAAAACAACAGCCCAAATGCAAATAGAGAGCACATTCACGGCTGCAGGTTGGGATTTTGAAGGTGAGAGCATCAACGGAACAGAGAATATCTGGATGATTCGTGAAGGCAAAACCTATCCAAGATTTGCGCGGCAAATACCCAAAGGGGATTTTGTCGGAGATGAAGGAGTAAATATTGCTGACTTTGCTTTTTTTGCATTAGCTTGGCGAAGCGGTTATGGTGACAACAATTGGAATCCTTTATGTGATATTTCGGAGCCGAATGACGGAGCAATTGATGAGCGTGACCTCGTTGTCTTTGTCAATAATTGGTTGATGGATGTGCCTTAAGCTGTAAAACATGAAAAAAATTAAAAATGATTAACCAAAATCCTTACCTTCTTAGTTTCTGCGCTATGGCTTCAATGTGTTTTGGAGTTGTTCCGCAGCAGCCACCGATGATATTTACGCCGAGTAAGTGTATTTTTTCTGCAGCCGAGGCAAAATCTTCAGGCGAAACCTTGTAAACAGCTTTTCCATCAACCAGTTCCGGCTTGCCGGCGTTTGGTTCGGCAAGAACTAAAGTGTCCTTATCCGAGGCTTTTGCAGCCGAAACAAACTTTTCTGCCAGCTCTACATATTCATCGAGCATTGCTGAGCCGCAATTAAAACCTACCGCATCGACTCCCAGAGAAATAGCTTTTGACACTGCCGATTCGACATCGACTCCCATCATAGTTCGGTAATCTCCGCCGGAACGGTCGAAGGCGAATGACGCAAATACAGGCAAATCACCGCTAACTGATTTTACCGCTTCGATTGCGATTGCTGCCTCATCAAGAGCGGTCATTGTCTCGATTATAAAGCCATCTACACCGCCAGCCAATAGTGCCTTTGCCTGCTGGATAAAGGCATCTTTTAAGTCCTTCGGCTCTAAATCTCCCAGAGGTTTTAGAAAATCTCCGCTTGGCCCAATATCACCTAAGATGTATTTTTCTTTTCCTGCTGCCTGTCGTGCTATTTTTGCGCCTGCGGTATTTATCCTTTCAACCTCTTCAGCAAGGCCGTGCCGGGCCAGAGCAAATTTGTTGGCTCCAAATGTGTTAGTAAGAACCGCGACACTGCCAGCCTGTAGGTAGGCACGATGAATATCAGAGACTATGTCGGGCGATTCGATATTGAGATAGTCGTTGCATTTACCGACTTCAATACCACTGGTGAGCAACTGGGTTCCCATCGCCCCATCTAATAATAACAGGCCCTGTTTAATTCTATCTTTTAAGCTCGTTCTTGCCATAGATAAACTCCACTAAAAATAGCGAATGACAATAACTGATGCTATACGCCTTATTTACTGCGGTTGTTCGATAATATTGCCATCAACGATTTTGTAAATGTGCTTGAAGCCCTTCGGCTGCGGACGAATAAAGAGGCGCCCACGCTGCTTATCGGTAAAATTAATTGACTTTATGGAGCCGAGAGTAATTTGGGCTGAATCTTCTTTTTTGCCATCAAAACAGTTGATAATCTTTATAAAAGTTGGCACAAAAAGGTCTTTGAGAGTCTCTTTGTATTTGTCCAGTTCTGTAACAACAGCAGCTTGGCCGTCATCATCGAAGTATTCGATTTTTTTAATCAGATAATCACGGCTGTTATAAATATATATTTTTTTTAGTATTGTTCCCTGCTCGTTGCGTTTTGTAAGCACGTCAAAGGCGCCTTTATTTGACAATGACCAATTTTGTTCACTACCAATTTCAACAATTCCAAGGGCTTCGAGCACCATTTTAGGGCTGAGCATCAGCTTTTGTGTAAAAGTTTCTTCGGCCCACCGGCCCCACCAATAGCTGCTAATTTCCTTCGGCTTTATTGCCAGCCAAAACTCGTTTTCATTTGAGCCGGCAATAAGTCCCTTCGGGTCGAAAGCTATATCGCCCTGCAGGTAAATTTCATCTGGTGGGTTGACCCAGAGTTTTATAGGGAAGTTTTCTTTATGTTTTTTGCTATCGATATAATACTGTAGGCGGCATCGGCCGTTGGCTTTGAGTGACGGTATATTTTGTGAGCGCGACCTCAGGATAGATAATGCCTCAGCTGCAGATTTCCTGCCCGGATAGACTGTTACCGGCTTTCGTATCTGAGGTGCACAGCTACTAAGTATTATTACTGCAGCAAAACTAATGACTAATCGGTGGTTATAGTGTTGATAACTCACTTTTTATAAATCCGTTTGTAAAATATCGCCCATCTGCGAGGTTAATTGCTCTACTTGCTGTTGGTCAAGATTGGGATTTATTACCTCGACGAAATCGTTTTCGCCCGTTATTCTCAAACCCCAGATTTCCCTGCTGTTTTCTGTTCTTGAGGAGCTGTATTTAAGGCGCCTTTTTCGCATTAGAATCAAAGCCAGGACAAAGCGAAAATTTATTTTTTCCTGCTCGGTTTCATTTTCCAGACGCCGGAAAAAGGCCATCAACATCTCATCATCAACGAAAATCGGTTTTTTCTGGCCGGCAGGAGTAAGCTTTGTTTTCCAGTAGCAAAATACATCCGGTTTTTCACTGTTCCAGTACTCGGCGCAAAAATCCCGCCGTTGCAGTCCCTCGTCGGTTTCTACCAGAGCACCGAAGTACTCTTCGCAGGGTTCGATTTTTCTTCCGGTACCGTAGCATTGCCCCAGCGGCTTATCAATTTCCCACTCGTCCATTGTTCTCTCTACATTTTGGTTGCTGTTTTTTACATAATTGGCCCAATACGTTACGGCCATAAAATATAATATATACTTATTCCTGTAAGTTTTCCAATTCTTTCGCAACCACCTCAATCAAAGGCGCAATGGTTCCCTCGGAAAAATCAAATTTAAGTCCCGCAGCTGCAAAAAGCTCCGGCAATGGTTTAGACCCGCCCAGAGCCAGGGCCTTGCGAAAATTAGACAGGGTTCCTGAAGCATCCTTTCTATACTGAAGCCATAGCCGCAACGCACCTAACTGTGCAATACCATACTCGATAAAGTAAAAAGGAAATTGAAAAACATGAAGCACCCGATGCCAAAGATATCCGCGCTCTTTCTCCAGCTCCGACCAGTCCCAAAGTCGGCCAGCGAATCGGTTGTGTATTTTTATCCATGCCTTGATAAGGTCTTCATGACTGTGGCCCGGATTCTCATATATCCAGTGTTGAAAAGCATCGATAGTTGCAATCATAACAAGAATGGAGACTATCCCTTCAAGTTTGTTACACCACGATCGCCGAATATCCTGTTCATTATAGAAAACCGATAAATGTTCAATACCAATCAGCTCCATCGACATCGAAGCAACTTCAGCAAACTCTATAGGTAAACCGCCCTCACTGCGATAAGCTAATAGTGGTTCATGGGTACAAGCCAAAGTATGGAAGGCATGTCCTCCTTCATGTAGCAGTGTTAATAAATCCTCGTTGCTATTTACAGTATTCATAAAAATGAAGGGTTTCCGGGCATCATCGAGGGTACTTTGATATCCTCCAGGTGCTTTGCCCTTGCGGCTGGCTACATCCAACAAATCCAGCTCAACCATTTCCTGAAATTGAGAACCAAATTCGGGCTCGATTCGGTGAAAAACTTCCACCATCTGATAAATAAAATCATCTATCGTACCAAATGGCTTCAGTGCAGCTCGACCTTTTGGATCCACTGGGTACGCCAAATCGAAATCCCAAGGCCGCATTGTAGAAAGATTCATTTGGCTACGCCTGTTTTCAACAATATCAGCAAGCACAGGAACAATCAGATGCTCGACAGCTTCATGATATTTTTTGCAATCGGCAGGAGTATAGTCAAAGCGATGATACTCGCGAAACTTATAGTCGCGGTAATTGTCAAATCCAGCGTTCAAACCAATCTGATTACGTAGCAGGAGCATCTTTTTGAAGATTTCATTAATGCGCGCAGTATCAGCAAGCCAGCGTTCACAGGCGGCCCTCCAAGTTGATTCCCGCAATGAACGGTCTGGTTCCTGCAGAAATTTTCTCATTTGCTGCATGGTATATTCAACACCTTCAAAATCGACCGTCATTGCACCACAAACGGCCTGATATTCCTGACAAAGCAACGCCTCCTGGGTCTGAAGCTGGACATTCTCCTCCCGAAATAGTTCGGCATCTGCATGAATTAACCGGTTGTATACTTCGTAGCGTTTTTCGTCTAACTTGAATTGCTTGCTGGCCTCCAAATACTTACAGTCAAGCTTATTAGTAAACAGTTTAACTGCCGGCTCGATGGACTCCGTGAAATTTTTGTACATTTTAGCCCGGCTTGGGTCATCTGTCTGGCATGTCATACGAATGTAAAGGATAGTACCTTGCTGGTGCACTGCAGCATCTAATTCCGACCGGTCCAGAAGGAAAGTCTCAAGTTCCTCAACAGAGCTAATTTTACAAGCTAAAAGTTTTCGGTAAAGTGACACTACCTGTTCAATATCAGTCAGATTCACCTGCCCCGGCACAAATCGGCGAGGTTGATATGAGGGTAATTTGCTAAAGTCCAGTTCGGCCACCTCAACGTCTCTCCTTAACGAGTCCTTGTATGTGTGACCGGCTGGGTTCTTTCTTTTCAAATTTCAGCCATTGGCTAATATTTTGTACTGTTTTTGGGCCTATGCCTTTGACTTTTTGTAAATCATTGCAACTTTGAAAAGCAAGCCTGTTTTTACTTTTTTGGTTGAATTCCTCACGGTAAGCTACTATTGCCTCAGCTCGCGAAATGCCAATGCCGGACAATCTTACCAGAGAAGCTGCAGGTGCATTGTTTGGATTTATTTTCTCGTCTAACTTGATTTTGTATGATTGTCCATGCCCTGCAAAGTTCGCAACGAGACCCCAGGAAAAGCAAACAGCTACGACAATACTGATAACGAACGCCAATGATTGAATCCTTTTTTGTCTGGCTTCTGTCATATTGTATATGAGTTAATCAGTATATGTGTGAATGGTTTCATCCGATTAAGCTATTACTTATCCGCACTTTTAAGCACTTACACACGACGAGAATATCGTTTATCGAGTAAAAATAGAATGGTGTAATTTTTTCAAAGCACTAAAAGATTTTTTAGGTTCAAGCTGGTCGGTTAACAAACCGCTGTAGGCAATGGTACTATCGGCTGTGTCAGTGAGGTTCGCATATGTTACTGTATCAATAAAAGGTTTGCTAAGCGCTATTTTATAGAACTGCTTAAGCCACTGGGCTTGCCTGGCCTGGCTCCACTGTTGGTGCCATATACCGGCGACTTCCGGCTTTTGTAAACCGTCGCCATCTTGGCTTGGAACTTGCACAGCAAGGATATACAGCGGCTTTGCTATAGGCGCAAAGTAATCCAAAATCGCCGATGTTTGCATCATATCTCTGACGTGCATACCGGATTGATTTTTTCCGAATTTCATCTGCAACCCGAAGGCGTCAAAATTAATCCCGCTTTGCACGACCATATCTATATAGACCAATGGCGGAATGGTATGAGGCGTCGTTGCATAATATTCGCCCCATGGATTGCTGATTTCTATTATCTTCAGGGCCTTGATGCTGGCTGCTTTTACAGCCATATTGGCCGCACGGGTCATTTCCAGAACCTGCTCGAAGTCAAAGCCAAAATGGTTAAATACATTCAGGCCGCTTATAACACACCAAGTCCGGATGATGTTTGAATAGTGAATTACTACCTTTGAGGCAAATTGATACGCAGTTTCGCGGATCTTTTCAAAGCTGGCTTTGCTGCCGAGTAACCACTCGGGCAGATATTCCTTCGAGAAACAAAGCAATGGGCCTGCACTGAATGTTAGTTTCTTTTTAGCAAGAGCTTCGATGCAGACATCAAGCGTTGAAAAATCGTAGGTACCTTTATGAGGTTCTATTTGCGCCCAGTTTATTGGTATTGTTACAGAGCCAAACAGCTCCAGTAGCCTATCAATATATTTGGGATTATCAATTTGCGTAGGGTCTATTCTGCAGCCAAGGCATCCTCGGCCGAAGCCGTGGGCCTTGCTCCTTGCGTTGAAAAGAGATTCTGCCTGTTTTATAGCCAGGTCTTCAGAGAAGACTATTGCTTTTTTGAGTGATTCGTCTGCTAATCTTGAGGCCTGCGGCGGGTCTTTTATATTTTGAATTGCCTGAATAAGCAGGCCCTGGGCCTGTTTAGAGATATCTTCCAAACCTTCTAATTGGTCGAAAAACGCCCAATCCTCTCGCTTGTTGATGATTTGCATTAGTTTTGCCCGTGCTATCTCGACGTTTAGATTGTATGGTCTTTTCCTTTCGGGCAGGCAGGTTGTCGGTAAAAGGGTTTTTCCAAAACCATCAATGGGCCACAGCAAAGCCAGTCCTGCTGTTTCCAGATTTGGTTTTTTGCACTCTAAAAGAGAGTTTTTGAACGTAAATTTAGCCCGGCGGATACCAATTCCGTCCGTTCCGAACATGTAGGTACCACACAGTGTAAATTTATCGACAGTTTTACCGTTTTTAAAAACCTGGAACTTCACTTTTTCTGTAGTCTATCAGCTTAGGAAAAATAATATTTAGCGTTTCAATTTATGTGCTGATTATAACAATTACCCCCATAAAGGCAAACAAAACTTCAATTGACACCGATTAAATATACATGCTTGCCGGTAGGCAGAAAAGTGCGATGGGCAAGGAATAAGAGATGTGCGAAACAAAGTCAATTTGAGGGTGCCTCGCTGCGGCCGTACATGCTGTAGTGCTTCCTTTGAAGTTCCTGAAGTAGATTGTTCTTTTCGATAAGGTTGGCGATAATACTGACTTGATTGAGCAGTATCTCAATCAAGTCGATGTTTATCAACGTTGATTCCGGGGTATATTGTGGCAAAACAATAATCACATAGCCGCAATTGGTCCTGTCAGTGGCCAGTTGTGCGGCGATGATGCTGCAATCGTTTGCTTGGGTTACAACCGGCTCGTCACCGTCATCAATTTTATCACAAAGCCCTTCTAAAAATGATTCGTTGATATTTAACTGTGAAAATTTTTCAGGGTTGCTTGGCCAGCAGTTGCCCTGCCTGTCGATAATTGCCATAGTCGGTCCCTGCTCGGGCAGAGTGTCGGAGAACTGGCGTGCAATCTGCTCATTTAGCATACAGCGGGGACCAACTAACGAGTCGTACATATCCATTTGGCTGGCTCCTTTATTCACTTGGTTAAATGCCTGCCTGCCGGTAGGCAGGGTTAAATGGTTACCAGTTACCAATTACCAGTATCAGTTTTCGGAATAATCGTAAGATAACTTTCTTAGCTGTAATATTTTGAGTAAACCCCGTTAGAAAGCTCGGGCGGTGCTTTTAACCCGTCGTAGAAGGATAAACCCCGCTGGCGCTATGTATTTTTACCCCACCAAAAGGATAGAGCTTTCTTTCTAACGGGGTGAATTGCAGCAAAAAACACAATTACTAAATTTTGAGAATGGATTTATGGGACGCAATGTTTTCTGTATCTGAGTGTGGATATTGCTACAAGCTCAAGAGCCGAGCATTGATTTTAGCTTGGCCATCGGAAAGTTTTTGCCGGGACAGTCAGTTACCCTTGCTCCCGGCGTGTTTTTATGGCCGTAAATACGGCTTTTCGGAATCCCATAGCGGTTTTGCAAAAAGCGAACGAGTTCCAGAAGGGACTGCATCTGGTGAGCGGTAGGTGTTGTGTCATTGAAGTTACCCACCAGACAAATTCCAACCGCATCTTCATTAGCCCAGTTGTCCGGCGTTTTGCAATGTGCCCCCGTCTGCTGCTTGCACCATCGAAAGGTAACCTCAACCTGGCCATCAGGGCTGTCAGTTCCGTTGCCTATAACAAAATCGTAGCCAACACCCTCCCAATGATTGCCTTGCCTGTGCCATTCGTCAAATATGGCTGCATTGCCATTTGTTGTTCCTGAGTGATGTATTACTATAGCTGTCCATTGCTTTTCCAGATGTGAAGGCGGCAGCCAATCTCCGTGGATGCTTTTCGTAATAGTTTGAGTTGTTTTTGGAACCCTTGGCTGAGCGATTTTTGGTTGGGGCTGAGGTGTATAAACAATCCTGGGCATCGGTTCTTCTTTATTTATGCAACCGCCCAGGATAAGCAAACAGCAGTAAATGATAAGAAGTCTATTAAACATCCTATGCTTATTTATCCTTATTTATTGCGGGGTCTGTCCCTGATATTATTGTCAAGAGACTACCGTTGATTATGCCTATGTTCATTCCTAACCTTCTGTTAGAGGAGGTTTTTCCTTATATCTGATCATATGTACGGTATTGCCCTGTTCGTTGAATTCGACTACATCCATATACGATTGCATAAGAAGCAGCCCTCTTCCATCAGGCTCATAAAGTTTTTTGCCGAATCGCGGGTCTGGTATGGCTTCCGGTTTAAAGCCGTTACCCTGGTCTGTCACAGAAATTCCAATTTTATCCGGGTCCATGGAATAGTCGATTCTAATCTCTTTGCGGGGATCCATTTTGTTTCCGTGTGTGACGGCGTTGCTAAAAGCCTCCTCTAAAGCCAGGTGGACGGCGAAAATGTCTTCTTTGCTGAAACTGAAGTCTTCGAGCTTCGATAGGATTTGTCTGCACACTTCGACAATAGCAGACGGTATGCCTTCAACAACTATTGAACTTCTGATAGATGTTTCTGGTGCCATAATCTTTTTAATATCGCGAGCTTCCCGGTTAGTCCAGATAAGTTAAAGTTATTTTTCAAATTAGCTGGTAGTGCCCAGATTGTTGACCAATCCTTATCTCTGTGAGCAAAAAGGAAAAAGCACTTAGCCATTTGCTTTAAATAATTTTTCAGTCGCACTTTCGACGTTTTTGTAAATATCGAAGATTTTGTTCAGCCGGGTTATTTTGAAGATTTCATAGATTTTTGGGTTGATATTGCATAGTCTTAGTTGGCCATCACGTTCGTAAATTCTTTTACTGATTCTTATTAAAAGTCCAAGAACGGCGGAGGATAAAAATCGGACATTGCCAAAATCTAATATCAGATTTATCCGGTCGGTTTGGTCAACGACGGACATAATCGACTCTTGAAGTGCCTGAATGTCCATCTCTTCGAGGATTTTTTCGTCGGTGAAAGTAACTATTGTGGCGTTTTCAGAATACTCTACGCTTATCCTTGGCTTAATCTCAGTCATAACAGTCTCCTTAGAAAATCAAATTGCTGCGAAATCCTATGTTAGAAATCCTTATATGTCAAGTTTTTTTGCGCACTTGGAAGAAATTTTCGGACTCTTTGTTATTTCTTGAAGATACTCTTATAATTCGGTAGTATTTTGTCAATTTTTCTGGATTTTGAGTATTTTATAGATAAAAACTCTTGCAATATTAGAGTATATATTATAATAAGCGTAATGAGCTTTTGTACAGTAAGAGAGTGATTAGTTTATACTATTTTGGGGCTGCGGCGTTTTTGCCCGAATGAGAAGGAGTGTCAAGAGGGGTTTAACTTTACTGTAGAAGCCGTAGTTTGGCTGTTTTTTAGTTTGTACCTTCATAATTGGGTAAATTGTACTTTTGCTGTTTTTTAGTGCGTTTTGAAGGAGATTAAAATGCGAATTAGTAGGTCCACAGGATATGCATTGCTGGCAGTTGGTTATATTGCGCAACGTACGGATAAAAAGATTATTCTGTCTCAGGATATATCTGAAAAGTATAATATGCCTTTGGAGTACCTGCTCAAGATACTTCAGCAGTTGGTCAGAGCAAATGTTTTGCGCAGCAAAAGGGGACCTCGCGGCGGCTTCTCTCTTGCCAAACCACCGCACAGAATCACAATTTTAGAGATTGTCGAAGCTGTTGACGGCCCCATGGTTAATCAGTTGTACCTGGCTGAGCAAGCACGTGGAGAAAAATTTAGTAGGCGAGCTGAGAAGGTTTATGAAAAGGCAATCGCTCAGGCCAGAAGTGTTTTCGAGAAAACAAAGCTCTCAAATTTACTGGTAGGTTAGAAAGTAGCGTGTAGTGGGATGTTTTTCCTGCTCACTAATTATCGGGAGGTTTTTTCGTCCGCTATACGCTGTAATTGTCTAACGAAAATGGATATTCGCGAATTTCAACAGATAATCTCCAAAAAATACAAAAAGCGGGACCAGCAAAGGGGAATCCCTGCCACGTTTATGTGGTTTATTGAAGAGGTGGGAGAGCTTGCTACAGCCCTTTCCGGCGAGGATGAGAGTAATAAGGAGGAAGAATTTGCCGATGTGTTTGCGTGGCTTTGTACGCTGGCAAATATAAGCGATGTAGATTTGGAAAAGGCCTGCGCCAAATACACCAGCAATAAAGTCAAGGGCTTCAAACCTAAATAGGGGAACCGAATTAATATCATCCGGCGCGGAATATCCCAAATGTGTGAAATTCAGCAGGGGGCAAGATTCAAACTATCAATCCAAGGTAGTCTGTTCTTTATTTAGAGATTCCTCTATAATTCTTTCGATTTCCTCAATCCGAGTACTATGAAGATCCATCCCGTTAACATTTCCTTCTTTGTCGATTATCCAGACAGACGGTATTCCGCGTACTTCGAAGCTCCCTGCAACACTGTTTGCCCAGCCTTTATCCGCTTCAAAGAGCTGCGTCCAAGGGATTTCATACTTTTCGCAAAATTTCACGAGCTCCTGTTTATCATGGTCCAGGGAAATACCGACCATCACAAAATCATCGCGTGATTTATATTTCTCATAAATTTCTTTCATCTGTGGAATGGAACCAACACAAGGTCCACACCGTGTCGCCCAAAAGTCTATCAGAACAACCTTTCCGAGCCGGTCTTGCAGTCTCCAATCGGTGCCTTCTAATGTTTGCACAACGACATCAGGAGCTTTTTTACCCATAAACTTTTCAACTTTGGCCTGTTTAACCCGTTGCCATTTCCATCTCCTAATCGGGCCATGATAGCGAAAGCCGAGCCAGACCCCAAGGCCAATACAGGCAAAGAAAAGTATAGCCAATCCTGTCAGCCGGGTTTTCGAGCTTCCCGCATGTTGAGAAGGCAACGCTTCAGCAGTTTTATGAGCATTGAATGTTAACGTAATCGCAAATACATTCAGAATAAGAAAAAGTCCAAAGACCACTGGTATAAAAATTTCGGAGCCTGTAGGCGGGTTTCTGAATATTTCATAGATAAGCCAACAGAACATTGCCACATTGCATATGGTGGCAATGATGGATATTGCAATCTTGACGCGGCTTACTTTTCTCATTGAACGAAAACTTTACGATTACTTACTGAAATTTTGCAAAAATGCTTAAACGAGCACAAAAAACCTGTCGCCACAAAACGCAAGGCGTTTTTTAAGCAATGAGCTTTTTGGCCACATCGACAGCTGATGCGGCATCGGCTGCGTAGCCGTGGGCACCAATCTTGTCAGCATAACCCTGCGTAACCGGTGCCCCCCCTATCATCACTTTAGCTGAAACGTTTGCATCGCTCAGGGCCTTCATAGTCTTCTCCATACCGGGCATTGTTGTGGTCAAAAGCGTGCTCATACCTACTAAATGCACGCCTGTGGCCTTGGCTTTTTCAACAAACTTTTCGGGGCTGACATCTACACCGAGGTCAACAACCTCAAAGCCCGCTCCTTTTAGCATCATTGCTACTAAATTTTTACCGATATCGTGTAAATCGCCTTGCACGGTTCCTATCAGAAACTTTCCGACCGGCTCGACTCCGGCTTTGGTAAGTTCCGGCTCGAGCAGCTTCATCGCCATCTTCATTGCGCGAGCAGCAATAAGCACCTCAGGTATGTAAATCTCGTTCTTTTTGAAGCGCTCGCCGACAATGTCCATACCTGCAATTAAACCATCATCGAGGACGCTTTTGGCCGCAGTACCTTCTTCAAGGGCTGCCTTGGTGATTTCTACAGCTGTACTTTGGTTGCCTTTAATAACTGCATCAGCTAAAGCTTTCAAGTCTGCCATCTTACTTGGCCTCCACTTTCTTAGAGAGCCGACTTAGAAACTCTCTAACAGGACCCCGTTGTAGGCGGGCTGAACTACTTATGGAGCTCTTGTTTTCTCTGCCCAGTTAAAATCGTAAATAAACAGTACTCAATAACACAAAGCAACCACTAAATCAAACTTTTTAACCGCAAAGGCTATTTTTAATGAATCAACCATAAAACCAGTATGCACACAATTTTATTTGATATATATTACCCAATAATATACAATAAAGGTTCCATTATTTTCTGAATAATAGTTACTACATATATAGTCTTGCAGCAGGGTGGTTATTTTGTTGTATGCGTCGAAATTTCAGGGTTAAACACGGATTATGAGATAGCGAATATGAGTGACTACATAGTTTTAGTAAAACAGGTTCCTGATGTAACTCAGATTACTGACAATGCTTTCGACCCCGAGACCGGCACTCTCGTTCGAGCTCGTTTGTCTAACGTAATCAACGAGCTGGACACCCAGGCATTAGCTTTTGCAAACTATATGAAGAAAATTAGCAAAGACCAGAAGGGTAAAATCGTTGCTTTGACTATGGGGCCACCAATGGCTGAAGAGGTATTGCGACACACTCTGAGCAGATGCGCTGATATGGTCGTTCTGCTGACCGACAGGGCACTGGGCGGAGCAGATACCGTCGCTACGGCGAATCCCATAGCGTTTGCCATCAGGAAAATTGTCAAAGAAATACTTAAATGTGACAATGATTATTATGTAGTTGCCGGAATGCAGTCGGTAGATGGTGACACAGCTCAGGTACCCCCTCAAATCGCCGAGGAACTGGCTCTGCCCTGCATAGCTTATGTTACCGGCGCCGAATTTAGTAATAGCCGGTTTGAATTCACCCGGATTATCAGCGGCGGCAGCCAGGTGGTTACGCCGAGGAAATTGCCGGCCGTGATAACCGTCGCCAAGCATGAATATCCCCTCTTTGCGACGTTTGCAAGAGCCAGATGGGCAAATAAAACAGACGTTATTCAATGGGGAAGCGCCGATATTAACGCAACACACATCGGCGTCAAAGGTTCCAAAACGGCTGTAATACGAGTTTTCCCGCCAGGTAAAAGCTCCAGAAAATGCCAGAAGATTAGTGACGCTGATTCATTAGCTAAGGTCCTTATTGACAGCTTTAACAGTAGCAATGGCGAGACCGACAAGGGCAGCGATGCACAAGAAGGACGCTATGTTTTACCATGCAAACGAAAAGACAGGTTTGACAGAAGCTTCGAGGGAACAAAAAAAGAACAAGAGGATTATGAAATCTTGACTAATAAGCTCAAGGAACTTGGTATTACCGAAGTGAGTCAGATTGATGAAGCAGATAGGGAAAAGATTCTTGTTACTGCAGGTGGGCGATTCCATAAAAAGGCGTTGGAGGATATGCTAAATGGTTTCAAGTTGAATGAGACGACCTTTAAGGGTGAGGTTTGGGTTGTAGCCGAACATAGTGGGGGCGCAGTACATCCGGCGACGTTTGAGCTTGTCGGTAAAGCTCGCGACCTTGCGGATTCCTTGAAGAGCAAAGTAGGGGTCGCTGTAGCTGGCTACGAGATTGAGCCGCTGGCGAAAGAGCTAATTGCCGCAGGTGCGGACAATATCTATCTCATCGAGGATAAATTATTGAGGGTATTTGACCCTGCTGCGCATCGCAAAGCGATTGCTGATGCGATAAGTACATACTGGCCTCAAATCGTTCTCTACGCTGCAACTCCTCAGGGCAGAATGCTGGCACCGATGGTTTCGTACGGGGTTGGTTGTGGCTTGACTGCCGATTGCACCGGCCTGGATATCAGAGATAATTCACGAAACGGCCTTGTGGGAATACTACTGCAGACCAGGCCGGCGTTAGGTGGTAACGTTATGGCTACCATCCGCACGAAGAATTCTAAGTCACAGATGGCAACGGCAAGGCCGGGCGTTATGAAGAGACTGCCGCCGGATAATTCGAGGAAAGGCAGGGTCATAAAACACAAAGTCCAGCTTTCCAATGATGATATCAGTCTGGAAATTCTAAAAACAGAGCTGGGTACGGGCGAGGTGAACTTTGGAGCCGAAGTGATTGTCAGCGGCGGCAAGGGTATGCAAAGCCGCGACAATTACGAACGACTTATGGGTATGCTTTGTGATGGCTTAGGTAAAAAGTTAGGTACACAGGTTGAAAGAGGTGCCTCGCGTGCAGCAGTAGAGCAGGGCTTTATTGAGCGAGTGCATCAGGTTGGCCAAACCGGAACTTCGATAGGGCCAAAAATTTACATCGCTTTGGGAATATCCGGCGCTATTCAGCATATGATAGGTGTTGCAACCACCGAAACTATCATCGCTATCAACAGCGACCCTAACGCACCGATATTTAAGCAGTGCGATTACTATATCGTCGGAACTGTAGAGGATACAATACCTCAGTTAGTTCAGGCATTAGAGACGGAGTAAGAAGTGCCAAACGACAAAGAGCATAATAAAGTATCTGTTTTGATAGTTGGGGCGGGGCCGGCTGGCCTGGCAGCAGCAATACAGCTCAAAACTATAAAGCCGCAACTGGATGTTTGCGTCGTTGAAAAAGGGGCTGATTTGGGTAACCACAACCTCTCCGGTGCTGTTTTAGAAGCTGAGCCGTTGCATACGTTGCTTGATTCGGCTGTGCCGGGATGGGAAGACAGCGACGCCGCCAAAGATGTTTTGGCAAGTAAAATTGATAAAGACAACATTATGTTTTTGCTGGGTAAAAAGCTGTCATTTAACATTTTCTTTGCTGTCAAACTTGCCAAAATCTTTCACCTTGGTTTCGGCCAAATGCTCCACAAGGGCGATTACTCTGTTTCGATAAGTAAGTTAACCAAATGGATGGGGCAGATTGCAAAGGAACTCGGCGCCGAAGTCCTTACCGGTTTTGCGGCTGAAGATATTATTCTCGACGAATCGTCTGATAAGGCAACAGGTGTTAAACTCGTCGACCAGGGTTTGGATAAAGAAGGTAATAAGCAGCCGAACTTTGTCGAGGGAGAAGTTATAGAAGCTGATTTTGTTGTGCTTGCCGAGGGCTGCGATGGCTTAGTCACAGAGAAATTTATTGAAAAGGCAAACCTGCAGAGAAAATCAAACCAGCTTTACTCACTCGGCGTAAAAGAGCTTATCAAAGTAAGCCCTGAACAATACAATAAGTTTACTTCAGGGCGGGTTGTTCACGCTATGGGTTATCCTATCTGGACGCCCGTTATTGGGCCGGGAATGTTCGGCGGAGGCATTGTATATGCCGGCGTTCAGGAACATATTTCTGTCGGTATGATTGTCGGTGCCGACTGGAAATATTGTGACTTTAATGTCCAGGATGCGCTGACGAATTTCAAGAATCATCGCTTTGTGAAGAAATTTATTGACGGCGGCACAGTCGTAGAAGCCGGCGCAAAAATGATTCCCGAAGGTGGCTTCTATGCCATACCAAGAGAGCCGGAGACAGGCAGTATTGGTAAAGGCAATTGTGTAATTTTGGGTGACAGTGCCGGCTTTGTAAATATGCTCAAAATCAAAGGCCTGCACAACGCTATTGACTCAGGTATCCAGGCGGCAGAGGCAATCGCTGAGACCATAGACAATCCTGAACGAGCAGCAGTCAGATATACCGAACTGGTTGACCGGTCTAATATCGCAAGAGAGATGTACTCGGCAAGGAACTTTCGCCAGACGGTAGCAAAGTTCGGGCCTTTGCAGGGGATGCCGCTATCGGTTTTTGGTGGCTTGCTGCCGAAATTCAAGGTTGAAGAAGATTACGAGGCAATGACAATAGCTCCGTACCGGCTCAAACCCAATCAGAATTTCGATAAGGACACCTTTACTGCGATGGCAGCGACTGGGCACCGCGAGGAACAACCATCACATCTGACAATTCTGGATTCTGACATTTGCAAAACCAAGTGCACTCCGATATTCAACAGTCCCTGTATTACATTCTGTCCGGCGGGAGTATATGAGACCATCCACGACGAAGTAAAACCAGCCAATCCATCAAATTGTCTGCACTGTAAGACCTGTCAGAGAAAATGTCCTTTCGACAATATCAGATGGACCGTTCCGGAAGGCGGCGGCGGACCACGCTATAAACGGATGTAAACCCGCCACGCGTATGGCGGGTAAAAGCCGGCGCATAAAAAACCTTCATCCGAGGTATTTTTCGAATAGGGTGTAGAATAAGTGGGAGATAGTATTACCCGTTCTCCATAGCTCCAGTCTCCGCAGCAGTGCTTTCGTCCTTCGTAGTAGTTACTATGGAGAAGTATCCGTGAAGGACAAAAACTGTGAAGGGTGAACTGTGGGTTGTTTGTTCTCGCCGTTGGCGAAACTGGGTTGGTTATTTTTAACTTTGGTGTTGCTTCTGAGGTTTTTTTTCTGGCTGTTTTTTGGCTACCTTCTTAGGCTGCTCTTTGGGCTCTTGTTCTGCCACATCCTCTGCTTGCACTTGAATTTGCTCTTTAGGTTGTTCTTGGGCTTGCTTTTCTTTCTCCTTCTTTTCGCGTTGAATTGCTTCGTATATCTCTATGCGATGAACCGGTATCTCCCTTGGAGCTTCTATACCCAGGCGTACTTTATCACCCCGGACATCGACGATGGTAATCTTGACATCATCGCCGATCATAATTGACTCATCTTTCTGTCTACTTAGGACCAACATCATCAACTCCTTTGCTACGAGGTACGAGTTATCATCTGGTCTTAATATATTTGTCGAAGTAGCTTAACCAGCTTCTTGCAAAACGCATTTCTCTGCCATTTCCCGTAGCGGCTTACCCTAAAACAGCGTCGGTTCCTTGATTAATAAAGGGCATATCTTAAACTCACCTATATTTTTCGGCTAATTTCAAGACCGAAAGCAACCAAATTTGTTTTTTTTGAGACGATGGAGGTAAGTTATTACGTTTTTTATACATAACAGCTTAAAATGTATGGACTTACATAAAAGAAGGACTTAAAAAAAAGATGTGCCAAATTTACCTAATCCGGCCTATTGTGCTATTTTTCCGCCGTAAGGCGTCCTGCGGAGTATTTTCGCCAGAAATTATAACGCACAGCAAGCCAGTAACCGGCAATTGCGCCTAATGCGCCGAAGGACACCATTTGTATCGGCAAAATAGAAACAGCTGCATTGGAGAAAAAAGCCGTCGGTTGATTTCCGACGAGATGTTGCAGTACATCATCTCTGGCGTAAGTGGTTATAGCAAAAGCAGTTACTAAGGCGCTGGCAATTGTAGGCCAGATATAGCTAATATTGAGCAATATTTTGACCACAAAAGCGGCGAGCCCGAACGAAACTATAACTGCGAGGGCGATTTGCCTGACCTCTGGCTGGCCAACAACTGCGCCTAATTTGGAGTCGAATATTTTTACGTCCTGAGCAAGTAGTCCTATAAGCAGGTGCGATATTAAAACCGAGCCGACCAGACCGATTATCGCATTTAAGTATATTCTCGTGCTTCGCAGAGTAGCATTTGACTTAGGATTAGACTTATCAGGTGTTGACTCGTCTCGGCGAAGTGCCGAGACGTAGCCGGACAGGATTCTCTGCCCGCTTAGAACACCGGCAAATCCAGAGGCGACAATTGCCAGCCAGAATATCGGCTCCCATTTTAATGCCGCAAATAGCGCCTCGCGTTGAGTGAGGGTTGGATTTGACTGCATCAGATTAGCCATACTGCCGGTACGCAGCGCCAGAGCAGCCAAGCCGGATGGAGCTGCCAGGATACCGATTTCTTGGCCGTATGGCCAGGAAAGAAAATAGGCAATAAAGCCGGCGACGAATGCCAACACCACCAGGTATATTGAGTCACCTGAAGTGATACTGCCGGCAGCCAGAGACACAACTCCGAATGGTTCAGCAGGACGTGCTACGGGAAAGCCGAGAATACCTATCAGGATAACCCCGGTGGCCATAGCGGCAGCGATTCGCAATCTCATTAACCAGGATAATTCCATAATGAAACCACCACTCGGTTTAGTTAAATGGTAACTGGTTAAATGGTTACTATTCACCAGTTACCAATTACCAGCAATAGAATACCACCTAAATTATCGATAAGCAATAATCAATTATCAATTTCAGGTTTGGATTTCTTGACTTTTTGCCATTTTGCAGTTAGTCTAATGGTTCGACTTCGCTCACCATCCTGAGCAACGTCGAAGGATTGCGAATATTGAACATGCGATTATCGAATATGTAAGGTGCGATACGAAATATGAAAGAAGTCCAGCAAATCTCGGAGCGGTTCGAGAAGATGCGTATTCTCGATGAGCTCAAGAATTCCTACCTTAACTATGCGATGAGCGTGATTGTTTCGCGTGCCCTGCCGGATGTTCGGGATGGGCTGAAACCTTCGCAAAGACGCATACTGGTAGCGATGAACGATTTGAATCTCGGCCCACGCAGCAAACACCGAAAGTGCGCCAAAATCGTCGGAGATACCGGCGGTAACTATCATCCGCACGGCGACCAGGCGACCTACGGAACGCTCGTGCGTCTGGGCCAGGACTGGAATATGCGATATCCTCTGATTGACCCGCAGGGCAACTTTGGCAGTATCGATGCGGACCCGCCGGCTGCTATGCGATATACCGAGGCACGAATGGCGGCGCCGGCTATGGAAATGCTCGAAGATATTAACCATGATACCGTGGATTTTGTGCCGAACTATGATGAAACGCGCACCGAGCCGACGGTTTTACCTTCGAAGTTTCCGAACCTTTTGGTCAATGGCTCGACCGGAATTGCCGTCGGAATGGCCACTAACATCCCGCCGCACAATATTGTCGAAGTGTGCGATGCGCTACTATTGCTTGTTGAAGACCCTAACTGTGGATTCAAGGATATTATAAAACGCTTGCCCGGGCCTGATTTTCCAACAGGTGGAATCATTTGCGGCAAAAAGGGTATTGTAGCTGCCTACACCACAGGCAAAGGCCACTTGACTGTCAGAAGTAAAGTAGATATCGAAACAGGCAAAAGAGGACGGCAGAGAATAATAATAACTGAGATACCCTATATGGTTGTTAAGACCACGATTGTCTCCAAAATCGCAGAATGTGTTCAAAAGGGCACAATTGCTGAAATTGCCGACGTCAGGGATGAATCAGACCGACGTGGGCTGCGGATTGTCGTGGACTTGAAAAAAGATACCGATGCTGAAGTTGCATTAAACAAGCTGTACCGTTATACCCCTTTGCAGAGCACATTTGCTATTGCTAATATCGCACTTGTCAATAGCAGGCCCGAAACGCTCAATATCAAGCAGATGCTCAATTGCTTCATTGAGCACCGAAAAGAAGTTATCCGCAGGAGAAGCAGGTTCTTATTAAAAAGATGTAGAAACAGGGCCCACATTTTGGAAGGGCTTATTTTAGCCGTTAGTGACATTGATGAAATCATTGAGCTGATAAAAAAGTCACCCGATACACCAACAGCAAAGCTGAACCTGATGAAAAAGCCCCTACGATTAGCTGAGGTAGCTACGCTGAAGAAAACTCTGCCAAAGGCCTTTATTAAAGAAAAAACCAAGGGCAAACATTTCCTGACCGGTCCACAGGCCGATGCGATTTTAACGATGCAGCTGCAGAGATTGACCGGCCTGGAAATGGAAAAGCTGGCCAAAGAATATACTGACATTACCGAACAGATAGAAGGTTACGAAGCAATATTGGCCAATGAGAATATCCTGATGGATGTCATTCGTGAGGACATCTACGAAATAAAAGAAAAATATGGTGACAAAAGGCGGACACGAATCGCAGCCGAAGTTGAACAATTGGATGTCGAAGATTTGATAGCCGAAGAGGAGGTTATCGTTACAGTCAGTCACAGCGGATACGTTAAGCGGATGCCGATTGATACATACCGCAGGCAGGGACGAGGCGGCAGAGGAATAATCGGCTCGGATACAAAAGAAGGTGACTTTTTAAAACACCTCTTTGTTGCCTCTACTCACGATTATTTGCTTATTTTTACAAATCGTGGCAAATGCTACTGGTTGAAAGTCTACGACGTTCCCAGTATGTCCAGACAGAGCAAGGGCAGAAATATCGTCAATTTGCTCAAACTCGCAAATCAGCAGATTGCCTCGATAATTAATGTCAGCAGCTTCAATGGCGAAGACGAGCAGACACAGCGACAGCTCGTTATGGCCACGAAAAATGGTATTATTAAAAAGACGAAGTTGTCGGCTTACGGCAATCCGAGGTCGACCGGTGTTATTGCCATTAATCTCGACCCTAACGATGATTTGATTGGAGTTACGCTGACCACGGGAGCCAACCATATTGTGCTTGGTACGCGAGATGGAATGACAATACGCTTTGATGAGAAACAGGTTCGTTCAATGGGACGTGCCTCGCGTGGCGTTAAAGGCATCAAACTTCGTTCCGGCGATGCTGTGGTCGGTATGGTGATTGTAGAGGAAAAAGCCGCCCTGTTTACAGTCTGCGAAAATGGATATGGCAAACGGACTGGTTTTGAAAACTATCGGCCTCAAAGCCGAGGCGGAGTGGGTCTCAAAAACATAAAAACAACCGCTCGCAATGGCAAGGTAGTTGCTCTCGAGGCGGTTCAGGGTAACGACGATTTAATGTTGATAACCGCAAATGGAATGATAATCCGTACAGGGCTTGACGAAATCCGCTCGATTGGCAGAAATACACAAGGCGTACGTTTAATCAAGCTCAAACCAGGTGATAAGCTCGTCGCAGCTGAAAAAATAGTTGGTGAACCAGATAAAGTCAGGACGGAAGAAAAAACCGATACTAATCCAAACTCTGCACCAAAATCGGAAGCAAAGCCAAAGCTTAAGCCAAAGTCAAAACCTGCGCCGAAGCCCTCGCTCTTGCTTCGCAAGAAGCTGCGGGGGAAGCCAAAACCTAAATTGAGATCAAAGACCAAAACTAAACGTAAATCTAAGTCTAAAGTCAGGAAGAAGGCCAAGAAAAAAACTCGCAAATCGAAATAGTCCCGCACCAAGTGTCCTTCATCGAGAGGTCTGTTCGTTTATTTTGCTTGCTGTGTCCCGTCTTGATTTCAATTGGTGCGGGGCCGGTGTGAGCTCAAATGACCCAAAGTTATACAAAGACGAAGAAAAAAAAAGAGTTTGTTTATGTCATAGCCGGCAAAGATGAATCTCTGGTCAATTTCTATTGTCAGCAGCTGCTTGATAAATTGATGGAGCCATCACAAAGAACGACCGGATTGTTTGACGCCGACCCAAAAAATGTTTCTATTTCTGACGTACTGGACGAGCTGCGAACGGTTCCTTTCTTGACAGACAAGCGAGTCGTTCTTGTAAGATGGGCCGACAAATTCATTTCTCAAAATCGCGAGTTACTTGAAAAATATTTTGAGAGCCCCAGCCCTACCGGCGTACTAATTTTTACGGTTAGCAATTGGGACACACGAACAAAATTAGCCAAGAAACTTGCCGACAGTGGTAAACTCATCACTGTAACCCAGCCGAAAGGACGTCAACTGCAGAGGCGTTTAGTCGATTATGCCCGGCAGGCACACGGAAAGAGATTAGCTCAAAATGCCGCTGAAATTCTGGTTGAGTGTATAGGTGATGAGTTGCCGAGACTTTATAGTGAAGTTGATAAGCTGGCGCTGTTTGCAGATGCCGAAAAGGTTATTGACGTGCAGCATATCGAGTCCTTGATTGGACATAATCGGATATACGGCGCTTTTGCGGTGATAGATGCCTGTTTAGCCGGCAACTCTGCTGTTGCGATTTCTCGGCTGAGGAATATGTTCGCCGAGGACCGGTCCGCTGATTACACTGTTGTTGGTGCTTTTGCGTTTCATTTTCGCAGGATGTTTAATGCCAAAGTCCTGCTTGAAGAGGGACACAATCCTTATGAGATTGCGGGTAGATTACGAATCTGGGGTAATAAAGATGGTTTTTTTGCTATGCTTGGCAAGATGAGCTTGAAGCAGATTGGTGCAGCTTTGCAGAAATTAGCGGCTATCGATTACGCAATCAAAACAGGTCAGACAAAGCCAGAAATAGCGATAGAACAATTAGTATTCGGGCTAACTGCTGGCTCTGATAGACTTTGAAACTCTATTATAGTTGCTTATCGGAGATAGGTTAAGAACCGGAGAGGGCGGGATTCGAACCCGCGGTACCCAAAGGGCACACCGGTTTTCGAAACCGGCTCGATCAGCCACTCCGACACCTCTCCAAAAAACTTACTATAACCTATACAAGCAATTGGCTGGAAATGCAAGGATATTGCCCAACTCAGAGACAAACATTAATTGGTGCTGGGTCAAAAATAATGTTCAGCCGAAAATTGTTGAAATGATAAGGGCCTTTATTTAAAATCCGTCGAATTGTTAAGAATATTCGAGGTTAAGCAATGTATATAATACCAGCAATTGACCTTCGGGATGGTAAATGTGTTCGGCTCATCCAGGGTGAATATCACCGGCAGATAACCTATCAGGACGACCCCGTTAAGCAGGCGAGGGACTTTAGCTCGGCTGGGGCAGAATGGCTGCATATCGTCGATTTGGATGGAGCCAAATTAGGTAAGCTGGTTAATATGCCTGCGATATCAGCTATTGCAAATCTTGGGCAATTCAAAATTGAAGTTGGCGGCGGACTACGGGACGAAGATTCTATAAAGCAATTGCTCGATATGGGCGCAGAACGTGTGATAATCGGCACCAAGGCCGTTAGTGATTTCGAGTGGTTCACCGAGATGACCAAAAAGTTCAGCGGTAAAATTGCACTCGGACTTGATGCAAGGGGCTCGAAGGTTGCTACTCACGGCTGGATACAGGATAGTTCACAACTTCTGCTGGACTTTGCCATCGAAGCTTCTAAATTACCTTTGGCAGCAATAATATATACTGACATTACCAGAGATGGTATGATGACGGGGCCAAATCTTGAAAGAACAAAGGCACTTGTGGAGACCGTAGATGTGCCTGTTATAGCTTCAGGTGGTGTCAGAAGGCTAAGCGATATTAAAAAGCTGGCTGAGTTGGGGCTTGAAGCTGCAATAATCGGCCGGGCTTTGTACGAAGGTACGCTCAAACTTTCAGACGCAATAAACGAGGCTAAGACTTCATCCGGGCCGCCATAACCCTGCCTACATTTTCTTCATATGAACTTGAATCACGGTAATATCAGCGGGAGTAATACCACTTATTCGAGAAGCCTGGCCAAGTGTGCTCGGCCTAAAAAGTGACAGTTTTTCTTTTGCTTCGCTCCGCAAATGCACAATGTTGTTATAATCCAAATCAAGCGGGAGCTTTTTGTTCTCTAAAGTATGCAAGCTGGTAACCAGGCGCTGCTGCTTAGCCAAATAACCTTCGTATTTTGCATCGATGATTACTGCCTGCAAAACATCTTCAGCCAAGTTCATATTTCTGATCTCCGGATTCTGAGCCAGCGTTTTTGTAACAGCACTATCCGGCTGTCTAAGCCGTTGCCACAAATTCAGGCCATCTGAGTTACTACTTTGCAGATAATTTTTCAGCTTATCAATGCTCTGCATTTTGTTCTGGAATTTTTGCCAGCGATTCTCATCCACGAGTCCGACAGATTTACCGATTTGCGTCAGTCTTCTATCCGCATTATCAGCTCTTAGAGACAAACGATACTCGGCTCTTGAGGTGAACATTCGATAGGGCTCGTCAATACCCTTCGTTAGTAAATCATCTATCAACACACCGATATATGCCTGGTCTCTGCCGAGAACGACCGGCTCTTTGTTCTGCAGCTTTCTGGCTGCGTTGATACCTGCCATAATGCCCTGCCCCGCTGCCTCTTCATATCCGCTGGTTCCGTTTATCTGCCCTGCCAGAAACAGCCCTGAAATTTTTTTGGTCTCCAGATTGGATTTTAGCTGAATCGGCGGACAATAATCGTATTCAATGGCATAGGCGTAATGAATAATCCGGGCATTCTCTGTCCCCGGCAGCAATCTTAGCAACTGCTCTTGAACGTCTTTTGGCATAGAGGTAAAAATGCCATTACAGTAAATTGTCTTTACATTTTCTTCTTCCGGCTCCAAAAAGATACGATGCTGCTTTTTATCTGCAAACCTGACGATTTTACTTTCAATGCTCGGACAATAGCGTGGGTCGGTACCTTTTATTTGGCCGGAGGAAAGCGGAGCACGATGCAAATTATCACGGAGCAGCTTGTGTATCTTTTCGTTAGTGTATGTAATCCAGCAGGGCACCTGTGGCTGGTCTATCCTTTCAGTCATAAATGAAAATGGTATCGGCGGCTCATCACCGGGCTGGACCTGCAATTTGTCCACATCCACGGTTCTCGCATCTAACCTTGGCGTTGTGTCTGTTGCCATCCTCCCGAGTTCCAGTCCAAGCTCTTTCAAGCTTTGCGAAAGTTCTGTGCTCGGCGGCTCATCGAATCTTCCTCCTGACCATCGCTCCTCGCCGATATACAACATTCCACCGAGAAATGTCCCCGGTGTGACAATGACCGTTTGAGCAGAATATAAAGAGCCGTCTTTGCAGGCGACTGCTCGTATCTTATTGTTTTCTGTGATTATCTCTGTCGCTATTGCCTCAACGATGGTCAAGTTTGGAGTTTGTTCAAGTACCTGCCTGATAGACTCGTGGTACTTTTGCCTGTCGGCCTGGGCGCGGGGTGATTGAACAGCCGGGCCTTTAGAGCAATTCAGCATTCGAAACTGGATACCTGTTGCATCTATAGCCAAACCCATCAGTCCTCCCAGTGCGTCGATTTCCCGCACAATCTGTCCCTTCGCAAGCCCACCGATAGCCGGATTACAGCTCATCTTGGCTATGGTGTCTTTGCTGATGGTTATGAGGGCCGTTTTGGCGCCAATCCTGGCAGCAGCGTGAGCAGCTTCGACGCCGGCGTGACCCGCCCCTATAACTATGCAGTCAATCTCATTTGGCTTCATCTGCTTGTGCCAGCGCAACCGCTGAGGCGATTGCGAAATTGGCCGTATGTGTAATACTAATACTTATGTGTTTAATACCAAGTTTATCGGCAAGTTTTTTGACCTCTCCGCTAAGAGTAACCTCCGGCTGACCTGCACGGTTGTTTATTACCTCTATATCAGTCCAGGCGATTTTACCCTGCCAGCCAGTCCCCATCAGTTTAAGAACTGCTTCTTTTGCTGCAAAACGGCCAGCTAATTTCTCAATCGAGTTTTTATTTGCCTCGGCATAGGCCTGTTCAGCAGCAGTAAAGACCCTGTTGATGAATCGCTGGTCGTGCCGCTTTACCATATCTTCTATTCGCGGGCAGTCTACGAGGTCTATACCGTGTGCTACAATTTCCATCGCGTAAGACTCAGACGCAAGACTCAAGACCACAAACCTAAGGTCTTGTGTCTTTATTTGTTGCTTATTTGATAAATTTTTTCAATACAAAAATCTATGAATTTGTCCTTTTCTTCGAGCTCCCTTTGCTGCATAACTTTGGCATCAAGTTTATTAATAACTTCCCACCGGCGGTCGGCAATAATCCTCTGTTCTACCTGTTGTTGCACTTTTTCAAACGGCTCATAGCTCTTTGGGTGTTTTTCTTCGAGCTTCATTATAAAAATATGCCCTTCTGCTTCAATCGGCCCTGCAATCTGACCTGGTTTTATTCTCTCTGCCTCAACGGCAAGAGTATCATAAGGTTTAGCCAGCGAATCCGGATTCACCGGATTCCACAATCCACCAAATGCTCTCCTGTGTCCGTGTGAGTAGCCCAGAGCTAATTCGCCGAAATCTGTTCCAGCGCGGATTTGCTCAACCAATTTATCAGCTAACTTTCTCGCTTCTTCAAGCGGGTCCTGATTTGGGTCTGATAGTTGAAGCTTTGCAGTTTGGATATCTATCAGGCGGAACTGTATTGTAGCCGGCCTAACGAAGGATTCTTCCTTCATTTGCTCGTAACAAGTTTTTAACTGGCTATAACTGACAGGGCTGTTGTTGCCGGGAAATTCTTTTGCTACATACGATTGAGTAAGTATGAATTTTTTTTGGCGTTCCTTGAAACTCTGTCTGTCCATTCCCATCTGTTTGAGTGCTTCATCTGCCTTGGCCTGGTCGCCTCCATAGTTGAGAACAAATTTTCTCAGCTCCATTTCTGCTGCTTTTTCTACGGCTTCGTCAACATTCTCTTTGACCTGGCTTTTAGCCAGTTGATAGAATAAAATGTCTGAAATCTTAATCGATAGCGCTGATTCAAGAGGGTCTCTGGCTCGCTCTTTGAATTGCTCAAGATTGTGCCTTTGCGCTATTGGCGTAAGATATTCAATTGGTGAGATGAGCCTTTCTCCCAGATTAACCGGCGAATTAATTATATCGTCACTACTAATACTCTCGCCGCCAATAACGAGTACTGGTTCGCCTGCTTCTTCCAAAAGCTTTACCTTTTGCCTGAGGGCCAAGCGCTGCAGCTCAGCATCGGCTGAAGCGGACTTGCTGCTATCCGAACAGCTGCCGGCAAAAAACAGGACGAAAAGAGAACAACCAAAAACTGTTTTCAGGGTTCCCAAACGCTCCTTTGGGCGTTTGGGGTCCCTCAGCCACTTATAATCTCTCCTTAGACTTCGCTCAGGATGGTGAGCCTGTCGAACCATTTCTTTACGCATCTTAAATTGACCTCTTAACTTTAAAAATCCTTAACACCAAAGGGCATATTGCGATAAGCAGCTTATAAGTTTAATCGTAAACATAAATTAACGGAATTGCAATCTTTATTTTCGAATCCTGTGGCCTGTTTTTACTTGCCTGTAGCCAAAAAAAATGCCTTCAGAGAGCAAGATAATATGCCGAATAATATTACTGCCTGGGAAACAAGTCAGGAGCAAAAAATGAAAAGGTTATATTGGCTAATTGGCTTATTATTGATAGTATTATCCGCAGGTTGTCCTTATGACATTGTAACCACGCCCCGTTTAAAATTGCTCGCTGAAAAGCGTATTTATATCGAGCCGATTCGAAGCGAAAACCCTCAGGTTGGTCAGGTCCTAAGAGATGTCATTGAAAAAGAATTTGTCAGAAAGAATTTTGAATTAGGCGACCCCAATACCGCCACGGTTTTTATCGCCGGCTCGACTTTTATGACGGTAAGGGGCAAAGCAAGCCAGACAAAAGTTTCCGTCATTGGCACCGGTTCAGCTTTTGCGAATCAGGCGGTCGAAAGTATCTCCGTTATAGCTAAAGATAAAGAAGGCCAAATCCTTCTTACTGCCTCCTACGATAACACAAAGCAATACACTGCCAGCAGACTTGCCAAGGAATTCGGCTCGGAATTAGCGAAGAGACTAAAATAAAACACAAACCGGCAACGGTCATAGGCCCCAGTCTTGACCCAGCAGGGCGAAGTCATAGAAATCAACGTCGTTTATTCCATCGAGATTCGCGTTGCCACCGGGGCTAAGCCAGTTTTTAGCAAGAATTCGCAGGTCTTCCCAATCAACCAGACAGTCACCATCGATGTCACCTGTGGGGCACAAAGCTTCAAGAATTATGTGACAAACAGTCAGCGGAGGTATGGTGTAAGAGAATGAATTGTCTATTATGGTGCCAATAGGCGTAGTTTCAGATATAGTGGAACTGGTACTGTCAAATGCCCATATAGTACCTGATATATAAGGCCTTGAACTTTCAATATTAAATGAGCCGTTAATCGCATCGTCAAAATTCTTGTTGATTACTATAATATGCAGCTCTGAAAGATTTTCGCCAAAAATAGAGGCATAAATGGAGCTGTTCTCCTTATCGTTCATTGTTGAGTGGACCTTTGTGTCGCCGAAAGTTGAATTGCTGCCGTCGTAGTTTCTATATATTTTGTAAGCAGCGCTAACATAATCGTTAGAATCACCCCAATAGTTGGACATAAACAAGCCGTACTTTCCGAATATACCGAGCACATCTGCCATCGCAATACCGCCTGAGAAGTGCTCCGGTGCGCCGTAAGTAAATTCGGTGATGGCAAGGGCGGTGCCGGGGTAATAACTGTTAATGGAACTTTGTATTTCCGGCAGAAGAGGCAAGTAACTTCTGAACGATTGGGCTATCCAGCTGTCTTCAACGTAATCGGGGTCCCATAGAGTTCTCGGTGCCTGCATCCGTGCTTCTGCATTTGCTCTGGAGTAAGAGGGCAGTGAATTTGTTATCCTTTCACCATCACCTCTTGCTTCGGGATACCAGTGCAAATCAAGGACATCGAGCAGTTTTCTTCCCTGCGCAGTTTCAGCCTGTTGCATCTCGTCAAGATAGTAATCAATAAACCAGTGATATCCGCCTCCAACGCTGGACCAATCCGGTGCATCCTGTAAATTAAAATAAGCATAAAAGCCGTAAAGCGTCGGGCCGAATATCCTGGCATGAGGGTCAACATCTTTTACTGCTGAGGACAAGTCAACAGACCTGTTAATCAATTCCGCGCACAGGACCTTGTTTGGGTGAATTCTCGGATGTGTTTCGGACCAAAGTGCCGGTTCATTGTCAAGTGAGTAGGCTTTTACTCCCGTTGGTGTGGATGCATTGCCGTATGTATCCACGAGGAAGTTGATACACTCATCCATATACACATAATCATCATCCACGTTTGGGTCGCTGGGAGGGTCACAAAATGGAGTCGGCTTTGCATAGATAACCTCTTTCCATCTGTCAGAAGGCGCTGTTTCTGACTCTTCTACTGTGCCGTCTCCATCGGCTGATACGAAGCCTGCCATTTGAAGTGTAATAAGAGAATACTCTCCCCTCAGCAGACATCCATCCTGAAAATCAGTCAGACAAATTCCGGGAATTAGTCGCTGTGATGGTGGCAGATACTGGACAAGATAGTGGTCACTATGATGGAACCAGTCGCTGCCGGCATTAGAATAATTGTTTTCCCAGTTGTATCCGGTCAGGCGATTGCCGCCGGTTCGTCTGGCTGCTATACTCTCTTCTGTGCCAAGTGAATAATTAGCACCATAGATATATGGGCTAATCGGTGCTCTATCCTGTGCGGTATTGATTGTAAAATCTATACTTAGGTCAGCCCACCCGGCTGGCGGCGAACCAGTGCATAATACGATAAAAATAAGGATAATAAACCTTCTCATTTTTTCCCCTGACGTTGTCATAATAGTATTTTCACAATCTTTGTGAGCTGGATATTTCTTAAATGATAAGTTTTATCAATCACCTTGTTCTTATGGTCTTAGATGCGTCTTTGTTACCCTTCTCCCCACCGATGTCTTGGTTCCAGTGTGTCTTCTGTATGCAAAGCATACACTAATTTGTGGTGGCAGGCGAATACTGTATCTTTTGCCGTGTATCGCCTTCAAGCTCACTCTAACGTTTAGTATAGTAGATTTGGCTTAAAAATGCAAGAGTTTTTTCCACTTTATGATACTGAGCAGTCAATATCTTTCCTGCCTGCATAAACCACTGCAAATATTAGCGCCAAAATCAGTCAACTCTGTTTACTTATTTTTTTCATCACCCAAGATTTTTCGTAAAATTGTTATTAATGTTTGCGGCTCGAAGTAGTTGGCAGGCAAGCGCAAATATACTGTCTTTTGGTCCGGGATTCTAACTTTCCCTGCTACCTTAGAAAATAATGTTTCAACTTTGCGGTCAGGTTCTTTTTCAAACGAAAATATCAATTCCTGGCCAGAGGCGACGATGCTTTTTACTTCCTGCTTACTTGCTGCGATTCGTAATTGGGCCAGTTCCAGCAGCAACTTGACCTCATCCGGCACAGGGCCATAAACATCAGTTAATTCGTTTTCTATCTGTTTCAAATCCTCTTTTGTTTTTGCAATGGCGATTTTGCGATAAACATCCATTCGCAATCTATCAAGCGGTATGTAATTCTTAGGTATATATGCGGCGAAACCCAAATCGATAGTCGCGGTTGGTATAGGTTCGGTCGGTTCATTCTTTAATTTTTTTACGGCATCAGCCAGCAATTCGCAGTACATCTGGTAACCTACGATTTGAATGTGGCCGGACTGCTCCGGCCCTAAAATATTTCCCGCCCCTCGAATCTCCAAATCCCGCAGAGCAATCCTGAAACCGGCGCCTAAGCTTGAATAATCTTCGATGGCTTTTAATCGCCTGGCTGCCAACGGTGTAATTGGCCGAGACACCGGAAGCAGCATATATGCATACGCCCGGTGTTTATACCTGCCGACCCTGCCGCGAAGCT
>CAZMSP010000002.1:0-53984 GCA_964568985.1 uncultured Pirellulales bacterium | reverse complement strand
GGTCAAAGCCGGCTCTGTATCAGACTACGGCTGGCGCCTTCGCCCAGACGAGTGAGCAAGAGCAAATCATTTCTGATATTGTAGCAAGAGATATCGAAGAGCTGTGTAGCGCCGGTATTATTGACTGATATTGTCCACAACCCGGGCTGCGACGGATTCTTGAAATTCAAAGATTTCGCTCGCTTCGCCAGGTATCGGACGGGTTTATAAAATAACCAGCCTGTATTGACGCTAAAAAATTCACTTCACCGGTTCTCTTCTTGCAATCTTGCCTTATAATGTGTAGATTATTGCTTAGTTATTTGGAGAGGTGGCCGAGTGGCTGAAGGCAACGGTTTGCTAAACCGTCGTATGGGTATAAACCCGTACCGCGGGTTCGAATCCCGCCCTCTCCGGTGTGCGGCCTACTTTGGGTAGGTGAGATTCGAACCCCCAAAGGGTGTGGGAAAAGGATTTTCCCACGTCTTCGGGGTAACAGGAGCGAAGCGACACCATAGGGGCTCTGCCCCTATGGAAATTTGCCTTAGGGCAAATTTGGGTTCTAAGGCAAAGCCTGGAATCCCGCCCTCTCCGTTCTTCACGGATTTAACAGACAGGATAAACAGGAATAAAAAACAAATTCTGTTAATCCCGTCTAATACGAAAAGACGGAGGCAAAGTGAGTAAAGTTGCTCGAAGTATAATGTGGCTGGCTCTGGCGGCTATTGGGATACTCGCATTTTTATCCGTCCTGGGTGCTTTTTACGGAGCAGAAAAAGCTAAGGCGCTCTTCAACTCGATTGCTCTTCAGTTTTACTTCTCTGGATTTTTCATTCTCATAGTAATCGGCTTTATGAGGTTCCGAAGCCTATTGCGCAGGTCAGGTGTGTTTTTGATTCATGCAGGATGTTTACTAACCCTGGCTGGAGCAATGTGGAGTTCAGAATCGGGGCATCGACTGGCTTTTAGACTCCTCGGCAGTTACAAAATACCTGAGGGATATATGGTTATCGAAGAGGGATTTGCAGAAAATCGCTTATTTGCAAAGGACTTCACGCGACCATTAAGCGAATTACCCTTTAGTATCAAGCTTAAGGATTTTCGTATCGAGTATTATCAGCCGGATAAACCATCGACCCCACTGCTGAACATTATAACAGCGGATGAGCAGCAATTACAGATTCCTGCCGAAGCCGGGCAGACGGTTTCTCTTGGCCAGGGAAAAAACGAAATCACTGTTGTACGCACCTTCAGAAATCTTAAGATACGCATGTTAGATGGCAAAAGAGTTGTGACGGATGAAGAAGGAACTGGCATTAATCCAGCTGTGCAGGTCGAAATTAAACAGCCTGATGGCAGCAAATACATGCGTTATGTCTTCGAGCTTTTTCCTGACTTCGAGCAGGGTGACGATGCACTACAACTAAGTTATGTATCGCACGAACCTCAAGTAATACGGGATTTCTTAAGTGAAGTAGCGCTCACAAAAAACGGCAAAGAAGTAATAAATAAAGTAATTGAAGTAAATCATCCGCTGCACTACGGCGGATACCATTTTTACCAGCATTCGTATGATGCTGAAGGGGGCAAATATACTGTTCTTTTAGTAACGTCTGATTCGGGTCTCTATTGCGTATACGCCGGCTATTGGATGCTTTGCCTTGGTGTAATCTGGCATTTTTGGCTCAGACACATAGTCAGCAGGTTAAAACAAAAAGAAAAAAATAAGATGTAGGTACAATGGCAATAAAATATACATATCAGGGTCTATTAATTTACCTGACGATTGTGGCTTACCTTTTCGCCTTTGTAGCCCGTATTGCGGGCAAAAAAAAGGCCGCTCAGATTCTTTATCTGGCTGGTTTTATTGTAGCGACTGCATCTTTCGGCTACCGCTGGTATAACGTACATCACGTACCATTTCAGAATCTTTTCGAAGTTTTTCTGACTATGGCAATGGTGATTTATCCATTATCGATTTTTTGCAGGCGTTTTCTTCCGGTTGGAGGCGAGACAATAGATATGCTTATTGGAGCTATCATACTTGTTCCTGCCGGCTTCGTATTTCACGCAGAGCCACAGCGGCTGCCGCCTGCTTTACAGTGCTGGCTGTTCACTCCACATGTAGCGGTATATCTGCTCGCCTATGTGATAATGGCAAAAGCAATGGTACAGGCCGTTTGCCAACTTAAAACCAATGGCCGTAGCACTGACAATTCTCTTATTTCCTATGAAGAAGGTACATACAAAATGATTTGTCTCGGTTTTCCGCTTCTGACGTTAGGCCTGATTATGGGAAGCTGGTGGGGCAAACTGGCCTGGGGAGATTACTGGGGATGGGACCCAAAAGAGTCATGGTCGCTCGCCTCCTGGCTGGTATATGTGGAGTATTTTCACGTAAGATATATGTTTGGCAAAAAGTATCCGCAACTCGGAAGCTACCTTGCAATTTTAGGTGCTGTTGTGATTGTGATAACACTACTCTGGGTTAACTTATCCCGGCTTTTCACTGGCCTGCACAGTTACGCTACTTAGTAAACTCGCCTGCTATTTACGTAGCTTGGGTATTGAAACGGGCATCGAGCTTAAAGAGTCGCTTTACAGGCAGATTAAGGACTCGTGAGCTTTTAAGTGACAAAGATGTATGAATCTGTTCAAGAATATTCTCAATTCTCTCATTATCCGATGCGATGATAGTGAACCAGATATTAAAAACATCGGCGCGAAGATAGCTATGTGTTACTTCGGCAAATTCGCCGATTATTTTCGCCGCATGGTTAACCTGCTCCGGCTCAACACTGACCGCCGCCAATGTACTGCTGAATCCAAGCTTATTTGAATCGAAACTGGCTCCAATCCGGCGAATTATCCCCTCATCAAGCATCACTTTGACTCTGTGCCAAAGCTTTTCCGCCGTAAGGCGTCCTGCGGAGGATGAAATATTTAATCTATCCGCTATGGCCTCGTAAGGACTTTCGCTTAGAGGAAAATCATTCTGAAGCTCCCGCAGTATTCGACAATCAAGTTTATCCATAAAAACTTTTCTACCGACCGACAGGTTTTACGTTTTCTCTTGACCTTGATGTTGCAAATCACTATACAAGACTATAGGGCAAAACCGCCCGATTGTAAAGGTAAAGCTCGTTATAAGGCACTCTATATCGGATACTAAAATACAATGACAAAGGCAAAAGTTTATCTGGTAGGAGCAGGTCCGGGTGACGCAGAACTAATCACCTTAAAGGGCTATCAGTTAATATGCCAGGCCGATGTCATACTCTACGACCATCTTATACCACCGGAACTACTGCCGCTGGCCAAGTCAGCTGCTGAACTCATACCCGTCGGCAAACACGCCAGCAAACATACCCTGCCACAGGAAAAGATAAATGAGCTTTTGATTGAAAAAGCAAATGAAAATAAAATCATCGTCCGGCTCAAAGGCGGCGACCCGTTTCTCTTCGGCCGAGGAGGTGAGGAAGCCGAAGCCTGTGCCGAAGCGAAAGTAGATTTCGAAATCGTACCCGGTGTTACCAGCGCGCTGGCCGGGCCATCATACGCCGGAATCCCGCCCACGCACCGCGACTTCACCAGCAACGTTGCCATCATAACCGGACATCGCAGGGATGGGGAAGAAATAGAGATACCAAAAGCAGGCACTGTTATTTTTCTTATGGGTGTGGCCAATATCCAAAAAATTGTTGACTCGCTTCTTAAAGCCGGCTGGCCGGAAAAAACCGAAATTGCTGCTATCGAGAATGGCACCTTTTACAACCAGAGGGTCATTACCGACACTCTTGAGGGCTTCGTTCAAAAAGCCCAAAATGCCAATCTGAAACCTCCTGCTGTCTTTATTGTCGGCAGAGTTGTAAGCCTGCATCAAAAACTGAACTGGCTGAATTCAAAACCAAAGGTGCTTGTCCTCGGCACACATCCCGAGAAATATAAACACCTCGGCACCATCGTACATCGCCCGATAGTCAAGTGTGTAGCTCTCGATAATTATTTGTACCTTAATAAAGTCATAAAACAGCTTCAGACCTTTGACTGGTTGATATTTACCAGCCCCAATGGCGTCCGGTTCTTCTTTGAACAATTGCGTCTTTCCGGCCTTGATGCCAGAGCGCTATACAAGACAAAAATCGCCGCCATCGGCAAAACCACCGCTGCCGAGCTTTCCGCCTGCGGTATAGCTGCTGACTTAGTACCGGATAACGAATCGAGCGCAGGTCTGCTCGAAAAATTCGCACACTTAGATATGAAAAACAAGAATGTGCTTCTGCCGCGAGCCGAAATCGCCTCCTCTGAATTGCCCGAAGGCCTGACAAAACTCGGTGCAGTAGTTAAAGTAACTCCGGCATATAAAACTATCGAGATAGAGCCGGCTGAAATTGATTTTGATTATATCGACATAATACTTTTTACAAGCGCTTCTGTTGTCAGAGCATTTGTGAAGAACTTCGGCAAAGTACCTTCCAACGTCAAGGCCTATTGTCTCGGTCCTCCCACACTCACTGAAGCAAAGAAATACGGTATCGACGCTGAGCTTATGCCCCGGCCGCATGACACATAGAATACAAAACTCAAATGAGCAAACTTCAAAAAAGCAACAAACTGTTTCGAGATGCGAGAAAAGTGATACCCGGTGGGGTCAACAGTCCCGTCCGTGCCTTCAAGGCCGTCGCCAATACACCCATATTCATCGATAAGGCAAAAGGAGCGTACCTTTATGACGCCGACGGCAACAGGTACATTGACTACTGTCTTTCCTGGGGGCCGATGATACTCGGCCATGCAAAAGCTGATGTCCTTGACCGGGTAAAAAAAGTAATGGCCAAAGGAACCAGTTTCGGAATCCCCACCGAACTTGAAACGCAGCTTGCCAGGATGCTCGTCCAGGCCATCGACTCCGTTGAAAAAGTCCGCCTTGTCAGTTCCGGCACCGAGGCCGTTATGACCGCCATCCGGCTTGCGCGCGGCTGTACGGGACGAGATAAGGTTATCAAATTCATCGGCTGTTATCACGGCCACGTTGACCACATGCTCGTGGCGGCCGGCTCCGGCGCAATGACTTTTGGCCTGTCTCGGCGTGGCCGAGCCACGACGGGCACACCATCCAGCCCTGGCATTCCAAAAGATTTTACAAAACATACTATTAGCTTGCCGTACAATAACTGCGAGATGCTCGAAAAAGCTTTTAGTAAATACAAAGAAAAAATTGCAGCCGTAATAGTTGAGCCGGTTGCGGGGAATATGGGAGTGGTGTTGCCAAAAAGCGGCTTCTTAAAAACTATTAGAAAATTGTGCAACAAAAATAAAAGTATTCTAATTTTTGACGAAGTGATTACCGGCTTTAGAATCAAATACGGCAGCGTCCAGGAACTCTACGGTGTAAGAGCGGACCTGACCTGTTTAGGCAAAATAATCGGCGGCGGATTTCCTATAGGTGCCTGCGGGGGTAAGCAGAAGCTTATGGACAAACTCGCCCCGGAAGGCCCGGTCTATCAGGCAGGCACCCTTTCAGGAAACCCGGTCTGTGTCGCAGCAGGAATCGCTACATTAAAACTGCTCAAATCGAAAAAACCATATCACGCTCTGGAACTTGCGACAAAAAAACTCTGCGATGGAATCAGTCAGGAACTTCAAAAACGGCAGGTAAAACACACCATAAATCGCATCGGCTCGATGTTCACTTTGTTCTTTAATTCCGGCCAAGTAACCGACCACGCATCTGCAGCAAGGTCTGACACTGCAATGTATGCAAAATTTCATACCGCTATGCTAAAGGCGGGAATTTACCTGCCCCCATCACAGTTCGAGGCCTGCTTTGTTTCAACCGAACACAAACAAAGTGACATAGCTCGAACAATCGCAGCCATTCACAAGGCCAAACTCTAAGCTAATCAGGCATCGGGAAAATCTCGCCAGTGTTTTTTAATTCTGCCCGTTTTTCTTCATCTAAACCGATTTCGTCATCTGTCAAATAGCACGCCGGCTCCGGCGCCCAGGGGTCACCAAAATGCAAATCCGCCCGCACTCTCAAGCTCCCCCCGCAACCATCAAAAAACTTACATACTCGGCATCTGCCTTTTATAAAACTTCGCCGGTCTTTCAACCCGCCAAGCAGCTCATCGCTCGTATCCATCCAAATTTGGCTAAACGGCCTTTTTCGTACGTCGCCGAGAGTATAATGCCCCCAGAACTGGTCAGGGTGGACTTTGCCGTGAAAATCGATACAGCCGATTCCAACTCCGCTGCTATATAGCCCGCCGCCATTCCAGGTCAATAGTCTCCAGACATCATCCGTCCTGCCCGGATCTTCCCTGAGCAATTTCAAATACACATAAACGCCGTCAACATGGTTATCGACTGTCAATATGTCCGTTTTTTGGCCTGCCTGCTTGAGCTGTTTCGTCCGGGCCAAAATTTTCTCAACCGCATCTCTTGCCTGGGCGTGAGTAAGTGTTTCATCAGCCATAGTCTTTCCTCTTCCGCTCGGCACAAAATGATAAAAGCACGCCCGCTCAATATTTTCCGCCTCGAAAAAATCAAACCACCTCTGCAAATCCTCGATATTCCTCTTTGTCAAAGTCAATCTAAGGCCGATTCGCACACCGGCATCCTGACAGTTCTTTATGCCTCGTACTGCCCTGTCAAAAGCGCCGACTACACCTCTGAACTCATCGTTGACCTTACCTATTCCGTCAAGACTTATACCCACATACGATACTCTATATTGTTTTATCTTCTTAGCTACCTCTTCTGTTATCAACGTCCCGTTCGTTGAAATCACCGTGCGCAAACCTTTTTCAACCGCATATCCGAGCAGCTCGAACAAATCATCCCGCATCAACGGCTCACCGCCTGAAAACAGCACCGATGGCACACCGAACTGCGACAGGTCATCTAAAACAGCTTTTGCCTCTTTCGTTGACAACTCATCATCGGCCTTTTCAGAGCCGCTATCATTATAGCAATGCACGCACTTTAGATTACACGCACGGGTGATATTCCACACAACGATAGGACGTCTCTGCGAGGCACTTTTCGGTACTACCTTACCCGAACTATCTTCGCCATAGCGAATCCAGTCACCCGGCGTAATTTCACCACAATATAATTTACTGATATTTATCATTGAAGAATCTCAGGTGGAACATAGGCACAAAAAGGCTCTTCTGCCATATAGTTGCCTGTGGCGGCGTATGCCCTGGCGCGACAGCCGCCGCAGACCTGTCTGTAGCCGCATATGCCGCACTTACCTTCGAGCTTGTCGCTATCCCGCATACGTGCAAGGTCCTTGTTTTTGTACCATATATCGGAAAGTTTATCTTTTAGAATATTGCCGCAATTCACAGGCAGATAACCACACGGAAACACATCCCCTTGATGCCCTACAAATAATATACCAAGACCTGCAAGGCATCCTTTCGATATTCCCTTATACCCGCTTCTGCCCGGAATTGCATCGCTGGTTTTCTCTGCTCCGGCACGCAACCGGTACAAACCCTGCTCTCTGATGACTCGTTCATAATGAGGTCCACAAGTTACCTTCATCTGCAGCTCACCACGACCATCCAGTCTGCAAATCTCAAGCATCTTCTGTTCATACTGCTGGGGTGAGAGCATATCCGTTTCAGCCAGAACCTGTCCGCAACCAACCGGAACCAACATAAATATATGCACTGCTACCGAACCAAGTGATTTGGCCAATTCGTAAATATCCTCTAACTGTTCGGCATTATGTTTAGTCAATGTAACATTTATCTGAAAAGGTACATCCTTATCACGGAGATACCCGATACCTTCAATTGCTTTCTCAAAGGACCCCTCCAACTGCCGCAGCTTGTTATGAACCTCAGCCGTTGCGCCATCCAAGCTCACTGCAACTCTTGCAATCCCACTATCATGTATCCTCTCAGCTATTTCCGCATCTATCAAAGTTCCATTAGTCGCAAGAGCAGGGATAATCCCAAGCGACCTTGCCTGGCCAACCAGCTCAAGCAAATCCTCGCGACAGAGCGGCTCACCACCTGAAAAAACTAATAGCGGCATCATCGGCTGAGCTTTACCCAGCTCAGCTAACTGCTCTATTAAATCCTTTGCCTGAGCCGTTGACAAATCTCTAACAGCCGCCTCATTAGACTCCAGACGCCGACAGTGCGCACAGGCCAGATTGCACTTTATCGTGCTCTCCCAGAATAAAAGTCTCAGGACTTGTCTGACGGCAGTCACGATTTGCTTCGACCCTGCGTCCTCCTTCACAACTGCTTATCCTCCTTATTGCCTGAGCCGGCCGTCATCTCTTCTGCCCGCTGCACGATACTATCAACCAGCTTTGCCGCCTCAGCAGCGCCGTTTTCTTTTGCAACAGTATTGATATTCTTTATCACACAATGCAGCAGCTTGTTGACAATCCGGTTCACCATTGTCTGAAGCTTCTCTCTGCGTGAAGCATCCTGCTCAACTCCGACAAAAAATCTCTCCAGCTCATCTCGACTTATCCGGGCAAATTTCTCCTTCATCTGTCCAATCAGAGGACCTATGTCTCTTGCTACGAACCAATCTATAAACTCGGCAGCGCTTTGCTCAATAATCTCCATGGCTCCAGCCATATCCTCTTCACGGGCCTTGCGATTTTGCGAAACTACCTCAGACAGGTCATCAATACTATAAAGGTACACATCTTCTATTTCATTTATAGATGGCTCGAGATTTCGCGGCACCGCAATATCGATAATCAAAATTGTCCCTCTTCGCCGTTCACCCATTATTTTCTCAAAAGACATCCTATTAAAAAGAAAATCCTGCCCCGCTGCTGAGGATATCACGATGTCGGCATCAATTAGATTTTCCTGAAGCTTTTCCCACTTTCCGGCAGAGACAGAAAACCGCCTTGCCACATCCAAAGCTCGTTCATACGACCTGTTGACAATCGTTATGTCCTTGCAGCCGGTCTTCAAAAGATGCTGGACAATCAACTCCCCCATATCGCCGGCACCAATCACAACAACTTTTGCCGATGAGATATCAGCAAAAATCTGCTTTGCCAGCTCAACCGCCACCCCCGCAACGCTCACCCGCCCCTGTGAAATCGATGTCGTCGTATATACCTTCTTGCCGGCGGTAAAAGCACAGTGAAACAGTCGATTCAGAACCTTTCCGGTGCTCCGGGCAGAACATGCGAGCCGGAAACTGTCTTTCACCTGCCCGATTATCTGCGGCTCACCCACAACCATACTGTCCAGACTCGAAGCAACCATCAGTAAATGTCTGACCGCTTCATCATCGTTATAGAAATACATAAATGGGCGAAACTCCGTCACGGCTATATTATGAAATTCAGAGAAAAACTCAGCTATAGTCTCGGATTCAATTGCCTCAGTGCGTTTGCAGGCACAGTACAACTCAACACGATTGCACGTTGACAGCAGCACAAACTCCGCTTCACTAAATCTGTTTTTCAACTGCCTCAACGCATCGAGCGTCTTGTCAGCGTCAAACGCCAGTCTCTCACGAATCTCTATCGCAGCTGTTTTGTGATTTAATCCTACAACCAGAATCTTCATTGCTGTCCCAATTCCACAGCACTAAAACCGGTAAAATCATGCTGAGTCGTACCCAAAAGGGCCGCTCCCAAAATCGCAAACAGGATAAGCACAAAGACCACTATCGTTATATACGCCCTGACTCTGCCCTTAAGCAAAAGCTGACGATTAAATATAAGCATAACTGCCAGAAGAACCCATGCTCCAACGATGGGAGTAACCTTTCCATCAGCTATCCAGGCGGTGACGCCTGTTCCTAAAAGTGATATAAGGCCTACACCGCTTATCAGGCCTATCGTAATCAATACAAAGCCGGCCCTTATCCCAAAAACCGTCATCCGCTCGAGCTTTTCGATATTGGGTATCCTGCCGAAAACCTGCATAACCTTTTTTTGTTTGAGTCGGCGTTTGCCGAGCAAATAAATAATTGCATTAGCCGCTGCAAACGTAATCGACACCCCGCCGAGAATCATAGCGATACCGTGAGCAATCGCCCAGGGCGTAGCGGCTATTTTATGAGGTTCCGAAGCCGGCCTTGCAACAAGCCCCGCCATCAAAATCATCCCAAATATCACCCACACCATTACCGAGCCAAACCAAACCTGCTCAATTGCTATACTGAGAAAAAGAAATACAAGACCAAATACGATAGTGAGAACAATCATCGACTCGAACAGCCCTGTTAAGGGGACCGCTTTTAGCTCGACCGCCCGAAGTATCAATATCACTGACTCAAGCACAACCGCCAGCGAGACAAGTGGCAAAAGAAATCGCCTGCATTTTTCACCATCAGTGAATAACTGCAGGATGCCGACTATTGCCGCTGCAAGATATATTGCAACCACAACAATGAATATAACCATTTCCGGTATCGGCAGCTCAAACATCTTCATTATCCTCGCCCCCGCGACTATATAATATATCTCGGCGGTGTCTTTTTGAGCTCTTTTTCTGTAAATAGCACGCGATAATCAGAAACCCCGCACGCCTCGCTCATACGGGCAACTATCTGCTGAACGTCCTGTTCGTTTGCCCCATGAACCATCGTATATAAATTGTAAGGCCAGCTCTCCGCAGTTTCTCTTTCATAACAATGGCTGACTTCTTCAAATCCTGCCAATATAATACCAACTTTTTCAACACGTTCAGATTCGACCTTCCAGACGACCATCGCATTGGCAGCCAGACCGATTTTATAATGATTTACTATCGCCCCTATCCGCCGGATTTTGCCCTGCTTCTTCCAGTCTTCAAGCACAGTAAAGAGCTCTTCTGTGCTGATACCCACTTTGCCGGCGATGTCTTTGTAAGGCGTCCGGCTTACCGGAAATCCATCCTGCATGACAGACAGAATCCGCCTTTCGATATTGGAAAGCTCATATTTCATATTTACAATCCTACTGTAATAATTTTAGCCCATAAACGCAACAAAATCCCACCCCTGTGGCAGGGTCGGCGTAAGATGCTTGAATATGTGGCAACTCTGGTGTATTTTAGCCACAAAGAAAAGAGAAGTGAACTAAAGTGCCTAAAGTGAACTAAAGTGAACTAAAGTAGAAAAAATAGTCCGCAACTTTAGGTACTCTACACTTTAGGCACTTTACACTTTTTAGTGTCTTTGTGGCTGATTCTTGAAGGAATGAAATGAAACATATAAGGATAGCCAGCCGAGCAAGCAAGCTGGCAGTGATACAATCCAATGAAGTGAGCAAATTGCTTCGGAAAATCCGGCCTGATATCGAATGCTCCTTCATCAATATCTCGACAAGAGGCGACCGCGACAAGACGGATTTTTTATACTCGTCCGCCGTTCGTATGGCGGACAAAACCGGCTCGATGGGCTTTTTTACTACCGAAGTTGAAAAGGCCCTTCTCGATGACCGTGCCGACCTGGCCGTGCACAGCTATAAGGATTTGCCAACGACTTTCACTGAGGGTTTAATTGTTGCTGCTGTACCGAGACGAGAATCACCCGCTGATGCACTCGTATCAATGGAAAAGATTGATTCCATCGATGATTTACCTGCCGGTGCTACCATCGGGACATCCAGCTTACGAAGAATCGCACAATTGCGCCGTCTTCGAGACGATATAGAATGTGTCCCTATGCGGGGTAATGTCGAGACGAGGGTCCGCAAAGTTACGCAGGGCCAGGTTAGCGCAATAGTTGTCGCTTGTGCAGGCCTGAACCGGCTCGGCCTTGGCGATAAAATCTCATTCTGTTTTGACCCCAAACAATTTATACCCGCCCCTGCCCAGGGTGCACTTGCCGTACAAGTCCGCTCTGATGATAAAGAGCTGGCTGAACTGGTTTCGCAAATCGATGATAAAAATTCTCGAATCGCCGTGGAAACCGAGCGACGTGTGCTACAAGTTATGCACGGCGGATGCAGCATACCTCTGGGAGTGTATTCAGAGATTCAAGGCGATACTATTAATGGTGAGCTTGCCAGCACTGAGCGCAGTCGAAGGGTCGAATCCATAACAATTGACGCTATTATCTGTGATGTCGAAGGTAAGAATTGCGTAAGGCGCTCGATTACCGCTCCGCTTGATGAATCAAAACCCACCGCCGAAAAACTCGCACAAGAGCTCCTTGCCTCCGGCGGCAAAAAAATCCTCAACCAAATCAAAAACAACCGCTGCTAACTACGAACATAATATGTGAAACTAAGACATCACTCTTCCAATGATAATTAGAGCAATAAAGGCAACAAGAACTATGGAATTAAAAACTAAACCTAAAATCGCAAGAACTTTCTTCCGATTCTTTTTGGCTATTCCGGTAATTCCAAGCACTAAACCTGTTAGATTTGCAAGGAATCCTAACATCAGCACTACTGCTACTATTCTTATAATAGGCGATTGTCTATCTGCCAATCCAGAATCAATTCCTGAGAAAATAACCAAAGCTACAAAAGTGAAAAAGTAAACAGCAACAGAGATTGCAAAGGAAGCTATACCATGTCCTGAGTGCCGGCCAAAGCCAATGTCCTCTTTGTAAATCTTTTCCGGGCTAATAATTATCCTTTGACTAATGTTCGGAGACCTGTCAGTACCCAATTTGCTCTCAAATGTCTGCTTTAATTGAGACGTAAATCCTTCGTAGTCCCCTTCGATTACTCGGGCCTTGGCAATAGGTATTCCCTTAGAAGGACCAGTAAAAATAAAAGTGTAATCCGGCGTGAATCCTATCCGCTCAAGAGCTTCCCAGGCGATTTTGCCTTCCTCATACCTACTTTTTCCTATAAGTCCGGTTTCTGTTAATTCCAATTCATCCTCTTCAGAAGCTTGTTTATTTGAACCCTCACTAAGCATCTTTCTTACAATTTTCTCCAAGCGTCTTCGTCTTCCAGCCAGCACCCATAGCATTAAAAGTACGCTAGTTACAAGCCCAAAAAGAGGTGCGCTCCACTCGCGCTTGTACAACCCCAAAAGGCAAAAGAAAAGAAAATAACCAATAGGGAAAACAGTGCCCCAAAAAATACGCATGCGACGAATCGTTGATGAATGTTTGCTGTAAAACAGGTTGAAAGCCACGCGGTCATCAATTGTTACATTGTATTTAATACGCATTTATTAATTTTTACCTTCGCCTCGCCGCTTCTTTCGCAAAATACGTAATTATAATATCCGCTCCGGCGCGCTTAATAGAGGTGAGCATTTCCAGCATTGCTGCCTTCTCATCTAATAGCCCCGCGCCAGCGGAATTCTTTACCATCATATATTCACCGCTTACGTTGTAGGCAGCGATGGGACAATAGAACCGCTGCTTTGCGCGATAAATAACATCGAGATAACAAAGGGCCGGCTTTACCATCACAATATCAGCACCTTCTTCAATATCGAGTGCAATCTCAGCCATCGCCTGGTTGGCATTGGCAAAATCCATCTGGTAGGTCTTCCGGTCGCCAAAAGAAGGCGTAGATTCAGCGGCATCCCTGAATGGCCCATAAAAGGCAGAGGCGTATTTAGCTGCGTACGACATAATAGCAACATCGTGAAAATCATTTTTCTCCAGTGCCTCGCGGATATATTTGACCCGGCCATCCATCATATCCGAAGGTGCAACGATATCGGCGCCGGCCTGTGCGTGCGATAGTGCAACCTTGGCCAACAATTCGCAGGTTGCGTCGTTATCGACTTTGCCATCTTTGATAACGCCGCAATGACCGTGCGATGTATATTCACAAAGGCAGACATCGGTGATTACAAGAAGCTCGGGCGCAGCTTTTTTGATTTCGCCAATTGCCCGCTGGACGACTCCATCTTCCGCCCAAGCCTGTGAACCCATCTCATCCTTTTTGCCCGGCAGACCAAAAAGTAGAACCGCAGGTATCCCCAGCTCAGCAACTTCCTTCGCCTCTGCTGCAACCGTATCCGGCGAAAAGTGATAACAATCCGTCATCGATTTGATGGGCTCTTTGATTGCCTTACCCTCGCGGACAAACAGCGGATAAACAAAATCATCGATGCTTAAAGAGGTTTCGCGCACTAATCTTCGCATAGCGCCACTGCTTCGCAAACGTCTCAATCTGATTTTCGGAAAACCCATCGCAGTCCTAAGGACTCCATACGAAAGCTAAACCGAATCAACGGCGTACATACACCTCGTAAATGTAACCGAGTTTTTTCTGCTCACCTGGCTCTAAGTCAATTGTCCAGGTAAGTTTCCTTACCGCATTCATCCGGCGCAGTCCACGTGCCAGCGTTTCAATCTCCGCCTGTGGCTCTGATTTAATCTCGCCTGACAATGTTTTTGTAATCTCCAGCGTAATGGCTTTTTCCTGAAAGTTAGTTACCGAAAGTTTACCTTCCACCGTTATCAGGTCGTAATGATAGCCATATAACTGTGCTGCATCACGCTTTCTATCCTTTTCAAGCTCCACCTGCTCAGCTTTAACGCTAACCGCCTGAGTAATCTTTAGTGTCGTTTCGCCTTTTACCGGAGTATAGTTCAACGTGTCCTGACCAAGGATAATGCTTTCCTTAACTATCTCAGCCGGGGCGGTCGTCCATGGAACTTTCGTGGTATTCTCCATTTTTAAGCAGTGCCACACTTCTTCCTCCGGCTCACGCTCCTGCTCTCGGTAAGGGCGATAAGAATAGCGCTCTTCCTCGGTAACATAATCGGGTATCTTCCACTGATAAATATGCTTGTATGGCATGGATTCGGTAAACAGAGGCAGGTATCCTACCTGGGTCTTCTTCAAATGAACTTTTTCAACCGGGTAAAGGAACAAATCCTCCGCTACTTTTCCGGCTTCAGCCGCACCATACGCCGGCATGACAGCACCCATTGATGAGCCCGCATACATCGCACGTTGTTGGGTTACCACGGCCATTTCCCTTAACCTGCCCCGCTCGCTTTCGCCTTTGGTCAGCGATTGAAGAAACTGGGCGAGATTTTCTTTCATCGCCAGCGGACTAACCACATCGGCGAATTGCAGGTTAGGAAACCCCGTAACCAGCTGTATCGTAACACCATCTAAGTCGCAGGCCTCGTTTATTACTGCAGCTTTCGCCGACATCTGCGCTTTGTCGGGCTCCGTTATATCTACAATATAGCTGGGCGCCCAGGTTATGCCCTTTGCTAAATAGCTTACCGTAAGCTTTTTCCCGCCGGCCGGAGCCCCAAGCTTCACATCAAGCTGCATAGATTTACTTTTACTGGTAAGAGTTTTTTGTGCTTTACCATCGAGAAATTCAACCCGTTGGACATTTTGTGAGTCAATACAAATCTGTCCAGCATCAGTTTCTATCATCATCAAACGAGATTGAAATAATGGTTGGACATAATCTCTGCCAGTGTAATCAGCCCTGCCGGGTGCGTAGGGGTCGGGTATGGACCTTTCTCTATCCTCAGCAAGATATTTTATCGTCCCTTCGATTATGTCTTCCTTGCCGCGCCACCACAACCTCGCCTTCCGGCCAACATTGGCCTTGAGCAATTCAGCTATTGTTATTGCCTCAACATGTTCTTCGGATTCAATCTCTTTGGCGGTGATGGTTTCCATCTTCACTTTCGGCGGATAAGACACCCAAAAGGTCCCGTGAGAAGCTGCTGCTACAGGGACAAAACTAAACGAATCTTCTCTTTCGGGACAGGTTATTTCTGAAATAAAAAATCCCAATCCATTTTTGAAAAGTGCTACCTGCTGCAATTGGGCCTCGGCTTGTGCTGCCGGCGCCTCCGGCACAGCTTGCGCCGGATGAGTAAAAAGTATTGAATTGATTACAAAAGTCAAAACAAGTGCCTTGCTTAAACGCCACATAGTCAAAACCTCCATAAAAAAACTCAAAATGCCTCCGGCAGAATCTTTCTTGCGGCGTTGCGCAGGTAGCTTGAAATCTGCCTTTCGGAATTCATCGTAAGTATTTTTCTCGCTATGTTATTGCAGTCTTCCATCGTGACCGAGCGGATAATCTGCTTTATCTCAGGTATCATCGGCGAAGTAATGGAAATTGTTCTGACCCCCAATCCCAGCAATAGGCAAATGTACTCCGGCTCCGAAGCCATCTCTCCGCAGACACTGAGGTCTATTTGCGCCTTGTGGGCATCCTGAATGACCGTTCTTATCAACCGCAACACCGCAGGGTCGGCGGCGGAATATAATGTAGAGACCTGTTCGTTACCCCTGTCAACAGCCAGGGTGTATTGAACAAGGTCGTTGGTTCCGAGACTGAAGAAATCAATATCTCTTGCAAGCGTAAAGGCCGTTAAGGCCGCTGACGGCGTTTCAATCATAATGCCAATCTTTATATCTCTATTATAGGGTATAGATTCTTCATCGAGGTCCTCCATAACATCACGCAGGATAAACTTGGCCTGCATCATTTCCTGCAGATTTGTGATTAATGGGAACATTACCTTAACCTGTCCGAGAACCGAGGCCCGCAATATTGCGTGCAATTGTGTTTTGAACATCACAAGGTTCTGCAGGCAAAATCTGATAGACCGCAGGCCCAAAAACGGGTTCGGCTCAGGAACGAATCTTTTGCTCTGGGTATATTTATCGGCGCCTAAGTCCACTGTTCTTATTGTTACGGGTCTATCCCTGAAAACGCTTACAGTCTCGGCGTATGCCTCGTAATGGTCCTGTTCCGTAGGTTCGGTTTTCCTGTTAAGGTATAGAAATTCTGTTCGGTATAACCCGATGCCTTCTCCTCCTTTTTGCAGGACAATCTCGGCCTCCTCCGGAAATTCGATATTTCCCAACAAAGTGATTTTGGTGCCGTCGCGGGTTATAGCGGGCTTTTCTCGTATCGCGTCAAGTTTATGCTCGAGCTCTAAAAATTCCCTGCTGTACTCCTGATACTGGCCGATTGTCGACTCATCGGGATTTACGATAACGATACCGCGATTGCCGTCGATAATAACTGTATTTCCTCCACTGACTATTTCTGTAAGGTCTTCCAGAGCCACAACAGCAGGGATACCCAAAGACCGTGCAACAATTGCGGTATGGGAGGTTCTACCTCCGGCATCGGTCGCAATTCCTTTGACAAACTCCTTATTAAAGCCGGCTGTTTGCGTAGGACTTAATTCCCGGGCTATAACAGCAACCTCTTCAGTCAGATGCTCGACATCCTCACGCCTCTTGCCGAGAAGCTGTTTTAGCAGACGTCTTTCAATATCGTAAATATCTGCCGCTCTCTCACTGATATAGGCATCTTTTACCCTAGTAAAATGGGATGCAATTTCCCGCATCGTGGTAGAAACAGCGTATTCAGCGGTTACTAATTCCGAACGAATCAAATCAGTTATTTTCTTTCGCAGGTTTCTATCACGCAAAAAACGCAGGTGCACCGCAAAAATATCTTTTATCTTGCCACCTTCGGTCTGGTCCTGGGCTGATTCAAGCTTGGTTAGTTCGTTGATAGCACCGGTAAAGGCATTTCTTATGCGCTGAATCTCGGTCATCCGCTGGGATGGCTGAATTGAGCGCCTTGGTATTCGATAATCTTCAGCGTCAATAACCAGAGATTTGGCGATAGAAATACCGGGCGAAACGGCTATTCCTTTTTTTATTTCCATCTTAAACTAAAAAAGTTTATTGTTTTTTCTTTTCTTTTGGTGTCGGCTCATCGAAGTGCTTATCTTCCACAAGCTCACGCAGAGCATCGAGCGCCTCTTGAGCATCCGGGCCTTCAGCTTTGATTCTCAGCCTGGTCCCACATGTCGCTGCAAGCATGCTAATTTGCATAATACTTTTGCCGTCCACGGTATTTTCGTTGTTGCTGACGGTAATATCACAATCAAACTGGCTGGCGACATCCACAAACTGCATTGCGGGGCGCATATGAAGGCCATCTGCATTTTTTATGTCAACTTCTGTCTCACAAACGACTTTCTGCAATGAATCCTTCTTCGTCTGCATCTTCAGGTTTTACTGCTCCACATTGCCGATTTATAAATTCACATAATTATTATAAAGACGGATTTTCATCGGCCTCTCTAAGGAGGTCTTCAATCTGCTCCGGAGTCTGGCATTGCCTGAGAAATTTTCGGAATCTCTCCTTCTGTAAATGCTTGAAAATATTCTCCATTGCCTGCAAATGTTTGTCTGGGTTGCCCTCAGGACTAATTAAAAGTATCACCGAATAAACCGGCTGTTTGTCAAGAGCAGAAAAATCAATACCACGACTGCTTAAACCAACGGCGGCAACGATATTTTTAACTGCGGAGTGCTTCACATGAGGCACAGCAACGCCTTTACCCATTCCCGTACTCGCCTCTTTTTCCCTTTTAATCACGGCCTTGATAATCTTTTCGCAGTTACCCTTTCCGAGCTTTCTGGCTTTGTCAAGTGAGGATACAAGCTCGGCTATTGCACCATCACGGTCTGTGGCTTTTAGCTCTGGAATCACCGCCTTAAAACAGACAAAATCTGCAAATTTCATTTCTTTTTTCGCCTCTACAGCGCCTTTTCACTCATTTACGACGGTAGAATGTAAACTTACAGTATCACGATGTAAGCTGGCGCCGCTACATTGTAATCTTTCGATGCCACGATGTAAAGCTGCAATTTCATAATGTAAACCCCGTTAGAAAGCTCGGGCAGGGCTTTAAACCTTCACCCCGTTAGAAAAATCGGAGTTTTCTTTCTAACGAGGTAAACCGATTTTGCTGCCTTGAGTACAGAGATTTTGATACAAATTTGCACGGATTGACACGGCTAAACACGGACTTTTTCGACACGGACTAACACGGATAATTTAACTGCAGAGGACGCTTAGATAAAACCTAAATATTGTTAGATTGCCACGTCTGCCTCCGGCAGACTCGCAATGACAATTTTTCTCCGGGTTCTCTGCGACCTTTGTGGCTTCCTTTTTTTATGATGCCGCCGTCAGCTTGCTGTGAAACAGACTTACTAATAGACAACCGGGCAACAACAAAAAGACATTATCGCATCGGGACTACGGCACGCTTCACCGCAACGAGCGCCCTGACGAGAAAGTGCAAGCTATGTCGAACCAACGTCGCCTGCGCGTTTGTTGTCCCGCTCCTTGCCTTTGGCTCTTCTGAGCTGCCGTTCAATCTTACGTACAGCTAAATCGATACACCTGTAAATATCCTGGCCAGTTTCGGTACCAACAAAAACCTTGCTATGTTCGGCTCTTGCAATTATCTCCACGCTGGTATTGCCGCCCGGCTGGCCGTCGATAATTACCTCAATCTGATTGATACTATTGTAGTACTTTGGAAGCTTAGAAGTTTTTTCCTCTGCATGATTTCTGATAGCTTCCGTTATGTCGATATGCTTACCAGTAATTGTAAAAAGCAAAATTGGTCTCCTTCCCCCGACCACAGGGGTCGGGGCCAAACAAAATTCTTATTGTTCATTGAGCGAAAACGACTCTGGCAATGCAGCTGGGTCGTTTGGTGTTACAACACCACCACTCATAACGAACCTCAGTGCTTGTTCTACAGTCATATCCAATTCTATTGTCTGCTTTTTCGGCACCATTATTACAAAGCCGGTAAAAGGTGTCGGCGAAGTTGGAATTAAGATGGTTAGAAACTCTTTTTTGACGTTTTGGACGACTTTTTCGATTCCGGAGCCGGTAACAAAACCTATCGACCATATACCTTTTTTAGGGTATTCCACGGCAACAACCCTTGAGAACATCCTTGTTTTTCCCTCTTCCTGCTGCGTAAGGAAAAAATCGGTAACCTGCTTTACATAAGGGTAAACCTGCCTCAAAAAAGGTGTGTTCATAATGAACTTTTCAACCATTTTCCAGAGGGTTCTGCCAACCACATTGGCCAACAATGCACCCACTACAAAAACAGCAACCAAGGCCACAAGAAAGCCAGCTATTGTTAGAGCGCCATCTATCCAGAATTTCTCCAGCTCCTGCTCGGCACCGCCTGCAAGTATTATGAGGTACTGCAAACCATGCTTTATATGAATGCCGATTTTCTCATGGATAAATTTGTATCCCCAGACAAATATCCAGATTGTTACAATGGTCGGCAGTAATACCGCCAATCCCCGCACAAAGTAGCTTCTAAAACGTCCCGTCATCCTGGTACCCTTATAAATCTTTACTGCTACCTCGATCTACTAATTTCTCTCAATAAAAATTACCTAAAATACCGAATCTTATGGAGAATACGTTAGGTTAATCGACGGAGTTCACAGAGTCAATAAAAAAGTCCTTTGGTAACGATTATAAAAAAAGTGAAAATTGCTACAAAGACCTAAATACAAACAAGGAATAAAATTAGCCACAAAAAAACAAAAATCTGAAAACTTTGTGACCACCGCTTTTACAGAAGCAAGCTTGTCCCCGCGAAAGCAGAGATGCCCTGGTGGCTATCTTTTCTGATGCACTTGCGCCCTTACGCTTTTATACCCGTTTCGTGGTCCAAGAACCCTTCGAGCTTGCGTGCCCTGACGGGATGCTGCAATTTCCTTATGGCCTTGGCTTCGACCTGTCTTACGCGCTCGCGTGTAACCTTGAAGATTCTGCCGACTTCTTCTAACGTATAGGTATAACCGTCGCCGATTCCATATCGTAGCTTAATAATCTCCCTCTCGCGATAAGAAAGACTCTTCAGCACCAGTTCAATTCTTTCCTTGAGCATCCCCTGCGTCGCCGATGAGACCGGCGAATCCACGTTGTCATCTTCGATAAAATCACCGAAGTAGCTGTCCTCGCTTTCACCGATAGGTCTATCGAGACTGATTGGGTGCTTTGATATATTCAGCACCCTTCTCGTCTCTTCCAGGCTCATACCAGCTTCCTCAGCGATTTCTTCAACTTTCGGTTCTCTGCCGAGTTTCTGATGCAGCACCTTGCCGGCTGTCCTCAGCCGGCTCATTGTCTCTATCATATGCACCGGTATACGAATCGTCCGCGCATGGTCTGCGATCGCCCGGGTAATTGCCTGTCGAATCCACCAAGTAGCGTATGTGCTGAACTTATATCCTCTGCGGTACTCGTATTTATCTACCGCTCTCATCAGGCCGGTGTTGCCTTCCTGGATTAAATCCAGAAAACTCAAACCACGGTTTCGATATTTCTTGGCGATAGAAACTACCAGCCGAAGGTTTGCGCTCGAGAGCGTTCGCTTTGCGTTCTCATACTGGCAGAATACTCTGTCCATCACGCGCAGTCTCTTATCAAGCTGTTTTGGTGTTTCCATAACTAAATCCTGCAGTCCTTCTAATTCCTGCCTCATCGCCTCGATATCCTCGCTGGTTATCATATGATTTGGCCCGTCACTAATAATCTGCTGCAAATGGTGCATTTTTTGGCAGATACCATGCAGCTTATTCCTCATAGGTGCAATTCTGCTGGTTCGCAATCTCATCTCTTCGAGTAGGGTAGCGATTTTTCGTCTGTTTCTGCGCATCCTTTTTAGATGTTTTGTCTGTAGGGTTCTGTTTTGTGCTTTTATTACCTTGTTAAACAAGCTCTGGTTGACGCTGAGCAGTTTACCTACAGTTTCGCAGTTTTGTGGTATACGTTTTTTTACAGTGTTTTTCGCCAGGGAATGTGTGGTATCAGCCTTAATAGTTCTATCAAATGAAAGGTCTCCATTTTGTACCTGCAACAGCAAACCGAGAGCATTTTTTGCACAATAGTCCGATTGTAACATTTTCCTTCTGAAGTCTATTTTTGCAATCTCGATTTTTTTCGCAAGGTTGATCTCATCGGTTCTGGTAAGCAAAGGTATCTGGCCCATCTGAGTCAAATACATGCGAATAGGATCATCGATACGTCGAGCCCTCTCCTCAGCTACGAGTTCTTTTTCGAGCAGCGCATCATCTCTCAGCAGTTTTTCTTTTCCCTGCTCGTCCAAAGGCACTTCGGTCTCTTCAAATCCGCCCTCTTCCTGCGTCTTTTCATCCTGTTGGGATTCTACATCAGTCTCTTCGAGCAGACTGATTCCCATTTCATCCAGTGTCGCCAAGAGGTCGTCCAGCCGGTCGGGACTAACGGCCTCGTCAGGAAGCCCCTTGTTCAATTCCTCGTAAGTCAAGAATCCTTTTTCCCCGCCTTTTTCGATAAGAGATTTTACCCGCTCCTGAGTGCTTTTGACTTTGACGCTTTCTGATGTCGCTTTGTCAACCTCAATATTAACTTCGGTATTTTCTTTGCTTTTGGTCGTTCGTTTTTCTGCCACGATTGGCACCCCTTTTAATTTATATCCCTATTAATTATCTACTATTTATTACCTCTTGCGGTTCAATAGTTTAACCACTCAAAGTTAATTATTTTTAGCTGATTTTTTTATGTCATTCCAATATTACGACGATTTTCTTTCCTGGCGGTTTCAGTGACAGACTGCAAATATTGGTCGGCGTCCTGTTTTGATTTGAGCTGTTCGATTTTTCTGCGGGCTTGGCGCCGCAACAAAACATCCACGGCATCATTTAATCGTTTCTGGAAATTGCCTTTCTGCCGACCAGTATGTTCCAACTGCGTAATACAATTGCTAACTTCAACCGACTCTGTTTGAGCAAAGATTTCCATCAGTTCAGGTTCGGCTTTGGTTGTTAAAGTTTCAAACAGAACGGCAGCGGTTTGCCTCAAGACTGGTATATCGAAATGCTCGATTGAAATTTTTTGCTTTACGCTTTCAAAGAGCTTTGGCTCATTGAGCAACACCTCCAAAATCTCGCGCTGAGCGGTAGCGGAAAGTCCTTCGCCCAAATCTATATGTGGGATAGCCTGGCTTTGCGCATCATAAGTTGCAGCTTTTGCCGCTGTTGTGATTCTTTTGCGTAATTCTGTATTTATCTGTTTGCTGTCAAGGCCAATAATACCTGAAAGTCGATTGATTAAAAGACCACCATCAATAGTATTCAGACTGCCGGCATAGATGCCGGTAGCAATTGCCTGCAAAAACTCATCGATAGCAGCTTTTCTGCCGGCAAAAGTATCGTCTATGTCAAACTTTTCCGTTAGCCGATTCCATTTAAACTGTAGGACATCAACAGCATTATCAATGAGCTGCTGGAATGGCTCTTTGCCATTGGTTAAAAGAAAATCACATGGGTCTTTGCCTTCGGGAACGAAGGTGAGTTTGATATCTATATGCTGTGACAGGCAGACATCCAAAGCCCTATTGGCGGCCTCGATACCTGCGGCGTCACTATCGAAAACCAAGACTACCTTTTTTGCATACCGGCGTAAGATACGGCCCTGGCCGGTTGTAAAACTTGTGCCTAAAGAGGCAACGACATTGGCACAGCCGAATTGGTGCGACATTATACAGTCGGTATAACCTTCAACGACAACTGCGGTGTCTGTCGAGACAATATGGTGTCGGGCATGCTCGAGGCCATAAAGAGAATTACTTTTATCGAACAGGACTGTCGTGGGTGAATTTATGTATTTGGCACCTTGTTTACTTAGCGTTCTTCCGCCGAAGCCGATTACCCTGCCGGTAACATCAGTAATAGCGAACATCAGACGATTAACGAACTTATCCACCAGACGAACAGCGGATAAATCCTGATTTTGAGCAGTGATAAGGCCTGTGTGTTCGAGTAGCTTTGTCGGGATATTTTTGACGCGGGCGTGTCTTAGCAAATCATCGGGCGAATCAAGGGCCAGGCCGAGCTGGAATTTTTTGATACTCTCGGACGTTATTTTTCTTTTGTCGAGATAATCACGCGCGCGTTTGCCCTTTTGTCTATCATTGAGATTTTTCTGAAAGTATTTAGCAGCCCAGGCGTTGACCCTTGCCAGCTCGTTGAGGTCAACAGATTGAAGATTGTCGATTTTCGATTTTCGATTTCCAATTTGCGATTTGCGACTTGGGGCAGGCAGTCGAATGCCTGCACGGTTTGCTAATCTTTCTATGGCCTGAGGGAAGGTGAGGTTTTCGCGCATCTGAATAAATTTGAAGACATCGCCGCCCGCACCACAGGCAAAACACTTAAAGATTTGCTTGGCGGGATTTACGTTCATACTTGGGCGATGGTCATCGTGAAAAGGACATAGGCCGACCATTTCCCGGCCTTTTCTTTTAAGACTTACATGCTCGCTGATGATATCAACGATATCGTTGGCCTGCTGAATCTGGGTGACTATACTGTTATCAAAAACGCCCGGCATATAATTAAACAATCCCCCCGACCATTAAGTGTCGGGGCTAAACAATCCTAAATATAACTTAATAATAGTGAATCTCTCTGCTACATTGGGTGTCCATACCCACCTCTTCCCGGTTACAAATCGATGGGTTACTACATAAATATAGACGAAGTGGGCTAAAAGTCAAGTGTGGTCCAAAAATACCCGTTTTAATACTGAAAAGGGGGTTCCGGTTTTTTTAGACACCTGGTGGGACGAGACAGTAGGGAAGATAGAAGACAGAGGACAGAAGTCAGAAAAAAGTACGAAATCCGAAACACAAAATTCAAATTTTCCAACGTTCAAAACATCACTGTTCCGGCGATGACTAAACAGGAAGACTAAAGAAGACTTTGGAGGTATTGGTTACGGATGAGGTGAAGTCGGTAAGCTCCATTTGTTTTAAATCGGCGAGGAACTTTGCGGTGTGGATGAGCAAAGCCGGCTCGTTTACCTTCTGCTTTCGCATCGGCTCAGGGGACATATAAGGGCAGTCGGTCTCCAACATAAATCTATCGAGTGGTACAACCGCAGCGGCACGCCGAGTATATTCAGCGTTTTTGAAGGTAACTACGCCTGTGAAAGAGATATAAAAGCCCCTATCAAGAACGATTTTTGCCTGCTCCGCAGAGCCGCTAAAGCAATGAAAGACAACTTTTCTGACGTCGGTGCCGTAACTTTGTAAAATATCCATTGTTTCATCAAAGGCCTTTCGGCAATGAATAATAACGGGTAGATTCAATTCAGCGGCAATTTCGAGATGCTGAGCGAAGACGCGTCTTTGGTCGGCGTGCAACGAATGGTTGTAATGATAATCCAGACCAGTTTCCCCGATGGCGACGACCTTAGGGTTTTGGGCAAGCATTTTTAATTCAGCGATGGTATCTTTGGTTACGGTTTTTGCATCGTGGGGATGAATTGCGACGGCGGCATATAGATTTTCAAATCTTTGTGTTAGCTCGACGGCTTTTCGGTTTTCATCGGGGTCGGTTCCGACGGTGAGCCAGCCGATAACGCCTGCGGCGATACTTCGCTCAATGACGACGTCGATGTCTCGCGCCAAATCATCGAAGGTCAAATGACAGTGTGTATCAATCAGCTCCATATTCCTAAGGGACAAAGGTGTTTGTGTAATGTTTTAATTTCGGTCGGCCGGCTTGGCCGAGAACTATCGCAACAATATCAAAACGAAAAGGTCTGTCTTCCAATATCCTATTGGCAGCGAGGAAATAGCGAGCGGTTCTGAGCAATCGATTTTTCTTGGCAGGCGTAATAGACAATTCAGGCGGCCCGAAAGTTTCATCAGACCTTGTTCTTACCTCGACAAAGACGATAGTTCTGTCGCGGTCAACCATAATAAGGTCGATTTCGCCAGTCCTGCAGGCAAAGTTGCGAGTGAGTATTTTTAGGCCTTTTCTTTTGAGGAATCTCTCACAGCGTTTTTCACCCCATCGGCCAAGGTGTTTTGGGTCAGATAATAATCTGCGTCTGTTCAGCAGCAAATTTCGTGTCTCGTATTTCGTTATTTTGCGACGGTATGTTCGCTGTGCCTGTGAGCAAGACGAACGGCTTTTCCTGTTCGCCTGCGGAGAAAATATAGCTTTGCACGTCTTGTTTTTCCGCTTCTAATCGGCCTGATATCAACAACAGAAGGACAATGAAGCGGGAAGATTCGCTCGACGCCCTCGTCACCAACGATTCGTCGGACAGTAAAAGTCTCGTTAATGCCACGGCCTTTGCGAGCAATTACTGTACCAGTGAATATCTGAATACGCTTTTTGCCGCCCTCCTTAATGCTACAGTGAACATCCACGACATCGCCCACTTCAAAGTGCGGAATGCTCTTCGTGAGGAATTTGCTTTCAACGGCATCCAATATTTCTGTCTTTGCCATGTTAGAGATTTCTCTTTTTTTTGCCATAATTCCTTGCCTTGAGCGTCTTTATCAGATTATTCGGAGAGTATTTCGACGCCGTTGATTTCCGGATTTTCTATATTCGGGATAAATCCGATGTTCAGCTTTTCATCTTTTACGTTTATGCCCTTGAATTCCTTGACGATGGGCTTTCCAAAACCGCCGACCTTAAAGGGGTCGAAGTCCTCGAGCACAGTCTTGGCGTTAATGGTTACCGAAAAAACACGCTGTCCGACACCGGTTATCCCTTCATAGTTTTCGGCAAAGTGCAGCCGGACGGTGTATTTGCCATTTGGAACGATGAACTCATAAGCTTCAACACTATAGCGTTCGGTCTCGTAAATCTCCGGTGCATCAGTGCCGGTCATATCCAGTTCTCCGTGGTCGCCGATATTTCCAAGGACGGCACCCCACGTCAAACCTTCCTTCATATCCTGGTCAGGCAGCCACTCGTTTCCAGCCTTGTCGGTGTAAGGGTCAAAGGCAGCGCAGTTCACACGCAGAACGAATTTTTTGGACTCGGCCTGCTTCATAGTCTCGCAACCGGAAAAGCCAAGAAGCACGACTGCAATTAAATAACTTGCGAAAACCAGTCTTTTAGTCATTGTGTCCGTCCTTCCAAAGAACCACAATTTATATGGTATCACTACTACTCAAATTTGTCCAAGTAAATCCTTAAATACTAAAAAACAGTATACCCAACTTAATCAGGCAATACAACCTTTTTCTCACACAAATTTGTTACGAGAGGTCGTTATTGCATTGCCGAGCAACATAGGTTGCTCTCATCTATAGTTTCCAACCCCTGGCTGTGCTGAAAAAGCATTGATTGGTTCTGAGAGAACGATACAATAGGCCTTACGATATTTAGCCTGGAGGCCGTAATCGATGCGGTTGGCACTGGGACAATTCAATGCTGTGGTTGGTGATTTGGCGGGTAATGCCGAGAAGATGCGCGAAATCTATGCCCAGGCAGTCCAGCTTGAAGCGGATATGTTAGCTTTTCCGGAAATGGCAGTGTGCGGCTATCCTCCGGAAGACCTGTTATACAAAAAGCATTTTTTAGAGGATAATCGCTCGGTCGTCGAGAAACTTGCCAGCGATTGCCCTGATATAATGATAATAGCCGGGTTTGCCGAAAGTTACCAAGGCAGCAGTTACAATTCTGCGGCTGTCTTGCAAAACGGCAGAATAAGTAAAATTTATCGAAAGGGTATGCTGCCGAATTTCGGCGTATTCGACGAGCGGAGATACTTCCAGAGCGGGACCGAGCCGGTAGTAATCAATATGGGCGGGCTGAATATCGCGCTTACTATCTGCTTCGATATCTGGAATATTGAATGGCTTAAAGGGTTTTTCAAGGACATCGGGCAAAGCGAAATGATTTTGAATATTTCGGCTTCGCCCTTTCATACGGGCAAAATTAAGAAAAGAGAAGAAATACTCAGCCAGTGCGCGAAGGAATTTAATTGCGCTGTTTCGTACTGTAACCTGGTTGGCGGCCAGGATGAATTGGTCTTCGACGGTCGAAGTATGATTGCCGATTCGGCTGGTAGGATTGTTGCAAAGGCCAGGGCCTTCGAGGAGGACTTGCTGATTGCTGAGGTCAGCGCCACCACCGACGGAAATGTGAAGGTTGAGCCGATGGAACCGGCCGCTGCTCAGCCGGTCGATATTATCGATGAAGTATATCAAGCACTTGTGCTCGGGACAAGAGATTACGCCCGTAAAAACGGATTTAAGAGGGTTCTTCTGGGCGTCAGCGGCGGGATAGATTCTTCGGTTACGGCTGCTATTGCTGCTACCGCTCTTGGAGCCGAAAATGTTACTTGCGTTTCAATGCCATCGAAATTCAACAGCCCAGAAACCATAAAAGATGCAGAGAAACTGGCGGAAAATCTGGGAGCTGAGTTCTTTACTATTCCAATCGAGTCGATACTGAAGCAATTCGACAAATCGCTGGCGACAGCGGATGGCTGGGATAACAAGGGTGTTGCTTATGAGAATCTACAGTCGCGAATTCGCGGCATTATCCTGATGTCGCTGAGCAATAGTACCGGCGCTCTGGTGTTAACTACCGGCAATAAAAGCGAGACGTCAGTGGGCTATGCAACTCTTTACGGCGATACGGCAGGGGGATTCGGGATAATAAAAGATGCGCCCAAGACGATGGTCTATCAATTAGCAGAACATATAAACAAAAAAGCGGAGCGCGAAATAATACCGGCTGATGTGATAAGCCGACCGCCCAGCGCCGAACTGCGGCCCGGCCAGAAGGATACGGATGCTCTGCCAGATTATGACCTGCTCGATGAAATACTCAAGGGCTACGTTGAAGAAGATAAATCCGCTAAAGAGCTTATCGAATCAGGCCTGCCGAAAGACGTGGTTGAAAAAGTGATTCGTATGGTCGATAAAAATGAATACAAGAGAAGACTATCACCGCCGGGTATAAAAATCACGCCGAAGGCGTTCGGTAAAGATAGGCGTCTGCCGATTACAAATCGATACAGCAAATAAAGACAAACTACAGACGACAGACGATGGAGGAGGGACGAGTAAACAAAGTATTATACGCGAGGCCTGCGGATTAGGGTGAGGATGCAAACTAAAAAGACAGCGGAAACGATTCCTGCAATAGAGAGAACTACGTCCTGCAGCACAAACGCTTTGCCGAGAATTGCGGAAAATATCCTGACAGCCAACAGGAAAACCATCGGCAATGTCAATGCCGTTATAATCCATTTACCGCTGGGTGCTCTTGGTGTAAGGAAAGGATACGCGTTTTGAATCCACACGGCAGTGAAAAACCCGTAGGCGAGAAAATTAAACATTGCGTTTGTAACCGGCATTATGTCCGACAGATTTGCCCGTGCGACATTTGTTAAAGCAAAGATGACAATGCCCGCTGTTACAAGCAATGCCGGCCAAAAGCTAAAAAGTGAAAATAAAATCAGGCCCGTAATAACCCCGACTAAATCTGCGACATAATCCATGATATCACAACTGCGTCCTGATATGCAGTCCTGAAGCAGTTCGTCAGCGATTCCGTAGCCAGCGAGTGCTAAAAGTACCCACCATACCGAAGCTCTGAGCCAGTTTACCTTGCGCTCAGGATTAATTGCAAACCAGAGCAGAAAGACCAAAATCAAATAGGCAACGAAGTGAAGGCTTTTGTCAGATACATTGGCCCTGAAAACCAATCGCGGGATGGGTATGTGTGCAAGGATAAAAAGTGCAGGCCAATAAAGAATCAATGCTCCCAAAGTGAGCTTTTGCTGTTGTGATAAGGTCATCGAAGTTACCCAAATATATCGTATTTCTTAATTAATACCTTTTATAATCGGCAATCGAAAAGCATAAATAAAAGTTATATTCCAAAAATAAAGTTTAATATATAGCTAATTAGGCGTACAATATAAATAGTTAGTGATTTGCCATTTCAAAATTAATTTGGAGGTTTGATAAAATGAAACGTCTGACAATCCTCATGTTAATCCTGGCCAGCTTTGCAAGTCCTTGCTTTGGACAGTATGGCTCTCGGACTTTGCCACTCAAAATATTTCAACTTGCCGAGCCGAGGTCGACAGGCCCGCTAAGTTTCGAAGAGGCGCTGGCTAAGCAACGAATTGTACGCCAATTTAGCAACCAGCCGCTAAAAAATACAGAGATTGGCCAGTTGGGCTGGGCGGGTGCGAGCATAACTGAAGTACAAACAGCTTTGCCAACGAAACTTTCGGCAGAGCCAACTTATCCGATAGAGCTCTATTTTGCTACGCCGGATGGGGTATTTGTTTATCGACCAGGCCAACATAGTCTGGAACAAACTGACCAGCGGGATATCCGAAATACTCTAATGGTTTCTGCTTCTATGCAGCAGGCAGTACTTGAAGCACCCTGCGATATTATCGTTGCCGGCTCTGCGAAAAAACTCTCAGGCCAATTCAAAGAAGACGCCAGAAAATATATGTTCCTTCAAGCAGGACACGCCACTCAAAATATCCAGTTGCAGGCAGTCTGCCTGGGTCTGGGCTCTGTAACAATCGGCGGTTTTAATGTAAGGAACGTCAGCAAAGCCTGCAAACTGCCAAGAGAGTTAGAGCCGCTTTATATAATTAGCGTAGGTTACCCCGCAGCTCAGCCAGTTACGCCGGCAGCTACCGAGCAAACCGGCACAACAGTAAAAAGAGCCGTACTGATTGCAGCAAGCCAGGAATTCCACGTTGATGAGCTTTTTCAGACTATTCGCATCCTTGAGGAAACTGGAGTAAGAACGATGATAGCAAGTACAAGGACAGGAATTATAAGTAGCGGGGCAAGCACTGCCGAGGCAAGGGTCTCCCTGAATCAACTGAGAGTCGACGATTACGATGCAGTAATCTTTATAGGTGGTCCAGGAGCTATAGTCGAATTTTTTAGCAACCCGACTGCAATAAATATAGCTCGCGAGGCAGCAGCTAAAAGAAAAGTCCTGGCAGCTATTGGCAACGCTCCAACCGTTCTTGCCAATGCCGGTGTGCTAAACGGTGTAAGAGCCACCAGCTTTTTGTCTGAACGAGCCCAACTCATACAAGCCGGTGCTGTATATACCGGGACTCCAGTTGAAAGAAGCGGGTTTATAATAACCGCCAGCAGCCCGTTAGCGGTGATTCCATTCGGTCAGGCAATAGCAAATACCATCGCCGGTAAATAGTGTGTAAACCCCCCAATAAATTGGAGGGCTAAACATTTTGAGATTGCCACGTTGCTTCGCTCGTCACAATGACAACTCCTCAAATCACATGAGACAGAGCCTTAGTCTTTCTCAGGCGTTTTTTTGAAAGGCGTATAGAGGGGGTCACCGAGTAAAAGCAGCTGCCACGAGTTAAACGGCTTGGTGTGATAGAATGCCTCAACAAGACAGTTACCTTTGAACAGCTCCAGAAAGAACTCTCTCGGCTCCGGAAATGCGTGAAGATAGGGCTCGGCCACCGCACCAAGCGTTGCGGTTATTCCATCGGTGAGCATAGCCGGACACCACTGGGTGCTATTTGGGTCGTGCAGGTCAATCGCTTCCCAGCTCGAGATGTGATAGCCGACAGCACCATCAACAAAATCAAAGGCATCGACATATTTTTTCAAACTGTACCAGCCACAATAGATAGCCGTTTGTGGACATGCACCAGGGGGGAAAAGCTTTTCCGTAGTCTCTTCTTTAACGAGTAAATCTGTTTGCGATCTTGTAAGGGTTGCTAAATCCCGCAAAGACTGGTCAAAGTAACCAGAAATATCTTTTGTTGCAATACCCTGTGAATCGATGTAGGCGATACCCTTTAATCCCGTTTTCTCTGCGGCTATTGCCTTATCAATGAGGCCATTGACAAGATTATAGCTCGGCCCATCAAGCCGGCTGACCATAAGCGTACCGAGGCTTAGGCCCAGCAGATTATTTTTCAGCGTGTTTGGCTGCCATCGATACAGCTCATAATCACCAGCCAAAACCATTGATAATTCGCTATCCACCGAGGCGCGTGTTTCCCTGCCATTGATGCGGTCGATATCAACCTGTAACCTGACGAGCTTATAGCTTGCTTGTTTGTATTCAGGTGAGTTAATTTTTTCAGATTCCTCCAATCGTTTAAGTACGTTTTTTTCCTGTTCAGCCGATTCTTCTAATTCTTTAAGGTTGCCTTGGAGATATTTTAACGGCCCTCGTCCATCCACTTTGTACGGCACACCGTAGGTCGTCAGCAAACATCTGATTTTGCCGGGCTGTCTTTTTGTGAACAACTCTTTGCGAATCGGCTCAACAAGGAATCTTTCATAATCATTTCTGGAAATTGTATCGTTTAGCTTCACCCCCAGTGACAGCCTCAGGATATTATCCTTCGGCACATTTCGCTTTAAGCAATAATATCGGGCAATCCGTACAGACGCAGCGTTATCGCCGTTTGCGAGCACGAGAATTTCATCAGGTTGCAACGCAAACGCAGCCCCAGAACACACTAAAATCAGTAAAATAACGATATTAGCCCTAACTAGCATTTTCAATCTGCTTTCTAATCCCCAAAAATTAACCCCCGATTTTAGCGGGGGTTACCCAAACAGCTCAAAACTAAAAACTTAAAATTAAAAACTCTTATTCTATCCCAGTTTCCATAGTGCTTATGATAAAGGAATCGGGCAATCCTGGACAGGCTCGTCATAATCATCCAGCCAGTATGCATTCGGATTTCTCCTGAAAACCAGGATACGCCCACTATCAACATCCTTAGCCGCTCGATGATATTTGAAATAGATGAAATCATCTGTCCTGCCGATGATTTCTATTTTCCCGGTTTTATGTGACATTGCGTACTTTGCCCGCTTTGCCAGACCTGAAACTTTCGATTTGGCCTGCTCAACAATCTCATATCCTTCTTCAATGGGCACTGTATATGCCTTATTGCCGAGAGCCGGGCGACACTGGAAAATATAGTAAGGTGCCGCTCCAATGAAAGATAGTTTTCTGAGCAATTCCGCCATAACCTCAGGATTATCATTGAGGCCCCTGATAAGCGGAGTCTGATTGGCTATCACCGCGCCGGCATTCTGCAATAAATGAACCGCTTGAACCGATAAATCCGTTATCTCTCGTGGATGAATAAAATGCGACATCACATATATTTTTCTGAACTCGGTACTGTATTTTTCTACCATTGCCAGCAAAGAGGGATCTTCAATAACTCGATATGGATTGAATACAGGTGTCTTTGTTCCGATACGGATTATCCGGACATGCTCAATTTGCCTTAATTGCCGGATAATATTCTCAAGTTTTGCAGTTGTCAGCACGAGTGGGTCCCCACCGGTCAATAGTACATTGGTTATCTCGCGATGATTGCTTATGTATTGTAGGGCCGCCGGCAGGTCCCGCAGGTACTCGCCCTGCTGCCCTATGAAAACGCGCTTGCGGAAGCAGTAGCGACATATACCGTCACAAACGTTGCTAACTAAAAGAAGTGCTGTGGAATTATATTTGTGCTCAAGGCCGGGCATAATTGTGTAGGCCTTTTCATCCGAAGGGTCAAGCTGGCCCCACTCATCAAGCTCCCGTGTATGGGGAATTATAATTGTTCGTATCGGGTCATCGGGGTCGTCCCAGTTGATAAGCGATAGATAATAATCATTACTGCGAAATGCAAACTTGTCGGTGACCTTTTTCAGCTTTGCCCGTTCCTGCTCGTTTAGGTGCTCTAACTGCCCTATGCTGGTTACATATTTGGTCTTAGTAGCTATTTTCGCTTCCATTAAATTTACTCCAATTAGTTGTTAGATGGTCTACTATTTGCTTTCCCCTCGGGTACATTCGGTCTTTGAATATCTCTTTTCGTAGATACTTTTTCGCCGAAAGACCAGAGTGATTGTCGTCAGAATTATTTTAAGGTTCAGCCCTAATGTTTTTGTTTCGACATACTTAACATCGAGCTCAAGTTTTTCTTCACGTGTTAATTCCCCTCGTCCTGAAATTTGCGCCAGGCCTGTCAGGCCAGGCTTAACAAGCAGGCGTTTTTTCTGCCGCTCGTTCCATTCTGCCATCTGCGAAAGATACAAAGGCCTTGGCCCAACAATGCTCATATCACCTTTTAATACGTTAAACAATTGTGGCAGTTCGTCAAGTGAATATTCCCGTAGAAATCTTCCAATCTTTGTCAGCCGAGAGTCTTTTGCGGATTTTGGGCTCGGCCCGAACGGCTCAACACCGAGCCTCATCGTGCGGAACTTATAGAATATAAACGGCTTGCCATTTTTTCCAGCCCGTTCCTGCCTGAAAATCGCCGGCTCTTTATCGCTGACGCGGATAGCCAAAAGAATAATCAAAAGAAACGGCGACAGTATCACTATTACCAATGACGACAAAGCTATATCAAATAGCCTTTTCATATCACTTGATTTCTGTAAAGCTGGTTATAAATTCAACTGTCTTTTCTGCAACCTTTTCATTGACTCGAGGATGCAAAGGCAAGTTCACTACTTCCATAGAGGCTTTTTCTGCCTCAGGGCACATTCCGACTTCGTAGTCGTATGCTGCCAAAGGTGTCTCAATTGGGTGTAATGGGCACTCGAACCAACTGCCAAGCTCGATACCTGCTTTTGCAGCTTCCGCAAGGGCTTTGTCTTTCTCAGCGATCCTTACGGGGTACCTTACCATAACCGGCTCCATTATTGATGCGTCATATCGCCGGGCAGACCAGCCCTTTTTTTCAAGGAGATGGTCATAGAATTCAGCCATTTTCCTGCGCTGAGCGATATTCTGCTGGCTTTTCTTTAGTTGCCGAAATCCTGACCTGGCCTGCACAGAGCTAATGCCTTTGAAAAAGTCATCGGACTTTACCGGTTTAAATTCAGATACGCCCGATGAGCCTACAACGAGGCCTTTCTTTGTAAGATATCTAAAAACAGTTTGTATAAAAGCTGTTGTTCTCGGATAAATAAATAATCTATAAACAGCAAGTTGTGCTGCAAGCATGATAGTTTCTTTCCCTGAAGGAGCACACATTTCATTTGCACGTAGTGTTTCAATTTTCCCAGCAAGCTCAGCATCGTTTGTTATTACCATTCCTCCAAGCCCTGTTGTATAAGGTTTATTCCATTGAAACGAAAAATACGCAGCTTTTCCGAATTTTCCTGCTGTCTTGCCTTTATATTTTGAGCCAAACGCAAGACAACAATCTTCAATAACAGGGATACCATTTTGGTCGGCGATTTTCATTATCCCATCCATTTCGCAGGTATAGCCATAAGTGTGTTGAGCTATAATTGCTTTGGTCTTTGAGCTAATTTTGCCTGAGAGCAATTCCACATTCATATTAAAAGTATCCGGCTCAATATCAACATAAACCGGCCTGGCCCCGAGATACTTAATCGGGTTAACATCCATCACGCAGGTATATCCCGGCAGGACTACCTCGTCTCCGGGCCCAACACACATAGCCTTTAATATCGCATAAAGCGCAACGCGGCCCTTCCAGAATGAAAACGCACAATCAAAACCAAACTGTTTGGCAAATGCTGATTCATATTTGTTACAATTGCCGCTCACGTTTTTATCCATATGCTATCGTTAATATCCAGATTAAGTACTCTGCTCGCTACCTGATGATGGTACATCATAGGTTTGCTGCCGGTAGAGGCGAATCATAGCTATGGCCTTTCGGGCAGTATAATTCTCAGGAAAGAATTTTTCCAGAACCTTTAGAAACGGCTCCCGCACAAGAGAAAACACGCTGCGCATCGCCTTTGAGAAAACGATTCGCTGCTTGATGGATTGCATTGTAATACCCATATTCAACTTAAAATAATCCAGTGCCGAGACCGATTCCAAAGACCCCAACCCATAACATATCTTTTTGCCAGGATTTTCCTCGAAGAACCGACGGGTAGCCTCGTAGAATAGAATGTTGCTCGGCCGTTTTTTCAGTAGCTCTGTGGACGAATGCGTCAGCAGCCAGTTCCACCACTCATCAAATTCGACAGCGACCAAGAACGTGCCGAGTCTGCCCTGGACAAACACACCCCAAGCGGTAACTCCTTCGGTCTTCTTCCCCGCCCGGCAGTATCTTGCCCAATAATCCGGGTCGGTGTAGATAGTCTGCCGGCCCTGTCGCTCGGCTGTGTCACGGTTTAGAGACAGGCCGTGTTTGGCAAGGTAGTCGAAATCAATCTGTTCAAACGTGCAGTTTTCCAGACCCCGACGCGTCTGCCGTCTAGCCTCACGTTCCAACATAGATAGATTATATTTTGGATCAGTATTCAATTCCAGTGTGCTGGCAAATCCGAAAGCCTTGAGCGGTGTTGGATAGCGCACCGCGCGCAACTTATATTTACCAAACAGCTCGTTGGTTTCCTCCTGGCTGGGTTCGATGAGTTTATAATACGGAAAAGAAAGCAATACGCGGCTCTGCACCTCGTGCCACCAGGAGCTTTCGCTGCGAATCACTCGCTGCCCTATCTTCTCAAAAAACTCAGCCATTGGATTCGACTCGACTTCCATCATTTTTCTCCAGAATTGGCGCTCTCTGAACAAAACGCGAGCGACCTTTGTACTTAAGCATCTTCATATTCCGATATCAGAATCCCATAATTTAATATATTGTGTCTCTCATTATCTTTAAGAGCCGCTTCTCTCATTACACCTTCCAGCTTGAATCCGCATTTCTCCATAACCTTCCTCGCCCCTATGTGCTTTTCAAATGTTATGGCATATATCCTATGTAGTTTTAATTCATTAAAAGCAAATTTTAAAGCCAGTCGGACCGCCTCTGTAGCCAGGCCCCTTTCCCAATGCTTTTTCCCAATCCAAAAACCTATTTCCGCAGACTTACTGTGCCGGTCAATTTTCGCTATAGTAACAATACCAATAACTCTTGCACTTTCTTTTAAAACAATAGCGAGCTTGAACTCCCCTCTTGTATTCGTTGGGCGCAGTACTTCGCCAACAAATCGCAGTACTCTACGAACAAATGATACTGTTCTTCGGAGAAACCATCCGAAAACATTTTCTGGATACGAACGAGAAGGTGCCAAAGTCCATTTGCCAATTTCCTTATCTCTTATATTTATATACACATCCCTGGCATCGAAAATTCTTAATTTTCTGATAAAAACATGCTCACCTTCAAGATTTGATTTTTCCTGTTGCATTCGACATTACTCTCGGGGATATTAAAACCGCTAAAGTCAAAAACTTATTTCTCTAACAACTCACGAAACAACTCAAGATGTCCCTGCCAAACAGTTTCCTGGCGAAATTCCCGCTCTACGCGCTCTCGACCTTTGTGTGCCAACTCTTGACGTAACTGGGGTTCGTCAATAATTCTTTTTATAGCATCTTTCAAAGCTTGGGTGTCACCGCGGGACACCAACAAGCCAGTCACGCCATTCTTTACCGACTCGCGACATCCCATAATGTCACTGGCTACTACCGGCAGCTCCATCGCCGAAGCCTCAATAGGGACATTTCCGAAACCCTCCCGATAGCTGGGAAACGCTACAATATCCGCTACAGTATAGACCGGAGCAGGCTCGACCAGCCACGGCAGGTGATGAATGCGTGCATGATTTTCAATCGAAGAAACAACATCCGGCTCAAGAGGGTCGGTAGGCTCGTAGTTGCCCAGCAAAAGCAGGTGAATATTCGGATACTCATCAGACAGCGACTCAAACGAATGAACCAACTCATTTATCCCTTTGTCTTTGCGAAGCCAGCCCACAAATAGAATCACTATGTCATCTGCACCTATACCAAACTGCTTTCTAATCTCCTGACCAAGAGCAATATTCTCTTTAGTCCGCGTGAAGCGGCCCAAGTCAACGCCGGCACTTGAGCCCGAACCAATAACACGTATCTTATGAGCGGGGCAAAGACCTTCCTTCGCCACAACCTCGCCGAACTCACGAGAAATCGGGACAACAAAGCTCGACAAATTACACGTGAGCCATTCACATTTATTCATTAACTTGCGGCGCCAGCCACTCATATTCTCATAGGGCCTGCCGCGAAGCAGATAAATAACTTTTCGATGACCACTTAATATCGCTGCTAACGCACCCAGAAACGATGCCTTAGGCGTGGAAATGTGGAGCAGGTCAAAACGGTTCCACAGCAAAATCCACCATAACCGTATCAAAGATATCATGTCTTTGATGGGGCTCGGATAGCGCTCCATAGGTACAACAAAAGTTTTTACTCCTAACTTGTGTACTCTCTGGTGCTGTTCCGGGTCGGGGCCGGTAATGCAATAGACGTCAAAGCCGTTGTCCATCCAAAATGTCCACTGCTTGCGCAACAGAGTCAGCGCAATTGAAGGATTTACAATGACGCACAAACGCGGCTTCCTTTTACTCATGTCTTGACTTAATCTCGCTCGGATTATCTTTCCGCTCGCCGACAACCTTTGCCGGCACTCCGGCGGCAAACACATTGTCGGGAGTATCTGCCGTCACCACAGCGTTGGCGCCGATGAGATTCCCCCTGCCAATAGTAACACCTGGATTTACTACGACATGAGCGGCTAACCAAGACCCTTTGCCAATCCGTATGGGCGCCCGCGTTGCTCCTGCAAATCTTGCTGAGTTATTCTTAAACCTATGCACACCTGTCACTATTATAGTATATGGTCCGAGCAGTATTTCGCCCTCCAGAACGAGTCCGCCGCCGCCGCCGAGCCAGCACCCTGCGGCTATATACACATCGTCACCTATCTCAATTCCATGAGGGGCAAGGAAACGCACACGTGCGCCATACTGGAAATTACGGCCACATTTCTTAAAGAAAGGACTGCTGAGAAATCCACGTAATCTACACGTAAATGGCAAATCGGGCATCCAGTTGGTAAGCAGGCCTATAAACCACAAGGGCAATTCTCTGCTAACATACTGCCAAACTCTTTTCAATCTCATCAGGGAAATTCAACCTAACTTACTTGCAACCTTCCACGACATCACTCCAGAACCCTTTTTTGGCAATGGCCAAAACCTCGGACCAATGTGCTTTTGATGCCTCAAAACAACGGTGTGATATATCGGCCAGCTTCTTCGGGTTATTCAGCAGGGGCAGGATTTTTTCAACAATTGCTTCGGTATTTTTTCGAGGAAAGAGTAAATCTGAATCCAGCACTTCAGCTAACACATCGATATTTGAAGCAAAAGAGGGCACTCCCCGCGCCATAGCTTCTATTAACGAGCGAGGCATACCCTCTAAAAAAGTTGGGAGGACAAAACAGTGCGCCTGGTCAAGCAAATCGAAAAGCTTTGGTCCTCTCTTAATCCGTCCATGGAAACATACTGAATTTTCTATTGCCAATCTGGAGGTTTCAGATTTGAGCTTGGACAAGAACACACCGTCGCCTATATAGTGAAGCTCCAGCGGTTCTGTTGAAATCTTCAGCAGTTTCTCAAAAGCATGCAACAAATACATAAGTCCCTTTTCTTCCGATATTCGGCCTACAAACATTATCTTAAATGGTCGTTTTTTGAACCACTTGGCGTCGCGTGGTGCGCCAATAGCTTCTTCGGGAAGTTGCGCTCCAGAAAATACCCACTGCCTCGGTGTTGCCTGACAGGGATATCGCTGACGTAAGAAGTTACTTCGATAAGCCACACAATAGGCCTTCTTAATCAAGTATCTATACATTCCCTTATTAAACCAGGTATACAACCACTGATGCTTAACAAGATTATTGCTGACCACGAACATAGCTATAGGGTCACCAACCAATTCCACACCATACTTCTTGCCGGTTAAACACAACAACGAAGCTATAAGCGTGCCTGTGGGACCTGGCAGTCTTACCATGTATCTATCACAGGACTTTATCGCCCCGAGTCCTTGCTTGATAGCACGAGGAATCAAAAAAAGCACTCTGAAAGGCGAATCGAAATTAAGGTCGGGTATCGGATATACGCTAATTCCTTTCCCATCGATTCGAAGCCAATCAGACTCAACATTATGCTTTTGCCGGCAACGCAGAACCGCTAATACATCCTTAATAGCAAAACGATAGTTGCACAAAGCATCATATCCAAGGACGCCAGGATTATAGAAACTTCTGTCAACTTCAACCGCATGGATTTCGTGAGTAATCAATAACCTCATGGGTGACTTTCCACAGCATGACTGATTACTGTCGGTCGTTTACCGCTGGGCAGTCTCGGGATATGCTCCACATACTGGATGTCGAGATTAGCATCGCAACCAAGGACTTCCCGGAATCGCTTGCGAATCAGAGATTCCTCGGCGTTATCATAACCCGGCCCTTTTATTATTTTGAACAAGAATTGGTCACGCTTGAGCTGAATAATCTGAGATTGCTTTACATTAGAGGTAACCTTGAAAATTAAATGGCTAAAATGATATAGATTTCGGCCGTCTGGCGTTTTTATCTGCTCAACATATCGGCCAGCAATCTCCTGCACTAAAGGCCAGCTTCTACCACAGGAACATTTCTCTTCAGCATATATTCCCATGTCACCAATGCGGTAACGCAACAACGGTCGCTGCAGGTTACGAAAACTCGTTATTATCATTTCTGCTAACTCGCCGGCCACTGCAGGAGTTCCATCTTCCCGCAAGAACTCAATAATACCTGATTCAGGGACAATATGCATTCGTCCCGCTGGGCATTGAGTGATTAAGGTAATCCCTTCTGTGGCACCGTAATGATTAAAAACCGGACAGCCAAAAGCTCTCTCGATTTCGTCCCTGATTGCAGGTAGCAGGGTTTCAGTAGTGGGAAAAACTGCTGCGAGCCTTAATTTTCCTGATAGTCCTTCGGTGTTTATCCACTGGGCTAGGTCATAAATGAATGAAGTATAACCTTCGATCCACAACGGCTTGAATTTCCGCATTTTTTCAAAATACAAAGGCATATTTTGAGCTTCAAGATGATATATGGAGAAATGCACAGTCTTGTCGACCCAACTGGTGCGCCAAAACTGTTTTTTTTCTCTTTGAGGAACAATCATTTGACCCGCAAGATGCGCGGAGCGATCAAAGCAATTCACTCCCGCTGCCTGATAAAACCTATCCATAATAGCAAAAGACCAACGAATCGATTCCAGGTCCCATGGTGTTGCCATGGGAGCGCCTGTTGTTCCGCCAGTGTGTGATTCGTAAGCAGCTCTCCGAATGGGATTGGCAAATTCATCCATATTCTCTCGAATTTGGTGCTTATACAAAAAAGGTAGCTCCCTGAGCTGAGCAAAATCGGTTAAATCCCCCGGCTGAAAACCTGCGTCCTGAAAAAGCCGACGATAGTACGGAATGTTTTGAGCCGCCTCGCCAAAAACACGCCTGAATCTTTCAATCTGCCATCTATGGATTGTATCCTCATCAGCCCACTGAAATCTCAATAGCCAATCAAGAAAACTTTTGTATTGCCCCCCCCTTCTTTGTCTAATGTATCGCGAGGCCTGCACATTAAGCAGAAGCGTTTGCATGCATCTCGGCATACGATTATAGATGTTTTGTTGTATTCCCATCTCTTTTGTGCCTTTCGAACAAGGTTCCGATTGAGTTGTTTGGTTACCTTTTTGTAGCAGCCGCCACACTTTCACACTTGAGTAGTATCATTACTTCCGTAAACAGCGTACAACTCTTTAAGAGAGTAGTCCACGGAGAAGTGGCTGCTCTTAACCTTGTCGTATGTGTACTGGGGGCACAGCTTTCCCTTACTCAGTGTTGCGATAACTTCCTGCGCCCATTGCCCAGCAGGCAAATCCAGCGATAAATGCGTGAAATCCTCCGGCAAAACATCGCTTGTCTCCCCCGACTGATAACATCAGAACAGACAACCCGTAACCCTGCAGCGGCTGCCTCCACCAGCGTCAGCGGCATACCCTCGTAAATCGAAGGAAACAGCAACACATCGAACAGGTGCATCAGCAACTGCGGCACATCTGTACGATTACCGGCGAAAATTACCTTATCGCTGATTCCCAGACGTTCGGCCTTTGCCTCTGCTTGCGGCCGCAATTCACCGTCACGGCACTTTTATGTAAACATTTCTGAAATACTTTCCTGAAGAGACCTTTTAGGGCTCCATCCGCAATGTTCTTTGAGCTTTTGGAAGCTGCCGCAGATATCGGGAATATCAGCGCCGCCCCGCAAACGAGCGGGATCCACTTCAACCTTTATCTCCACGCCGCAATGGCGCAACATCATTTCAAGCAGAACGGACATTTTTATCGACCTGCCCGAACACAGATTAAAGATTTGCCCGCCCGCCGGCTTTTGACACAGGGCCCAAACAGCCTCCACGGCATCACGCACGTCAAGAAAATCGCGTGAAGTCTCCAAGTTCCCGACCCTAATCATTTCTGCTTTACCCGAAAGCACCTGTCCTATCTGCAGGGCAAAGGCCCCAGGTGCCAACCTGGTGGTTATACCCTTGCCAATCAACTGAAATGGTCTTACCACCATCACGTACAGATTAAAAACACGGTAATAATACAGGGCGATTTGAGTAGCCAGCAGTTTGCTCATACCATAGGTTGTAACAGGCCGGCAGAATGTACGTTCATCCACGGGTATCTGGTCGGGCTCGATGTGTCCATATTCTGCGGCGGAACCGACTGCAACCATAACGACATCCGGCACATAACGGCAGGCGGCCTCGAGCAGAGCAACTATGGAAAGAACATTGACCTTGTATACATCCAAATGGTCTTCTGTGCCGAATATCCCCGCCAGGTGAATAATATAATCAGGCATAGACTGCTCTATCAGTCTCACTACATCGTCTTTAGATGATAAATCCAACCTGTAGAATGAATCACAACTTGCAGCACCATCCACAACATCGGCTCCGATAACCTCCGGCGGATTCTGTAGCTGCTTGAGATAATCGGACATATACTGGCCGGCGAAACCACACACTCCCGTAATGAGCACTCGCATTTTTACGGTCCCTAGCTTTTCAAATACTTACCGCGTGCCTGCTCAAAGACTTTAATGGCCATTTCGTAATCGTCCACGCGTCCGATATCAAGCCACTCACAATCGCTGCGATAAGCCATAACAGTTTTGTTGGCATTTCTCAATTTCGTCATAAGCACGGGCATATCGAGGTACTGGGAGCGAGAGATGAAATCCAACACTGATTTGTCGAATACATTGGCGCCCATACTGACCAAATACTGAAGACATGGTTTTTCTCTGTACTCCAACAATTCCCCCTCCGGACCCAGTTCAAGGACGCCAAAGTCAATTTTAACTTCCCGGCTGGACACCCCGATTGTAGCCGCTGCCCCTGAATGGACATGGTGTCTGACCATTGCCGCATAATCGAGCGTTGTAAGCAAATCGCCGTTCATCACCAGAAAAGTGTCCGTCAGATTATCCACAAGCGAAAGACCGCCCGCGGTACCCAATGGTTCATTCTCGACACAATAGCTTATGTCAAGTCCTAACGCCGAACCATCGCGGAAAAAGGAACGAATCAAATCAGCCAAGTGATTTACTGACAAGGTAATCTTCCTGAAACCGGCCGACTTAAGCTGTCGAAGTACGACCTCCAATATAGGCATTTCGCCGATGGGCATAAGAGGCTTCGGCAAAACGGCTGTATACGGTCGCAGTCTCGTCCCTTTGCCTCCGGCAAGTATGACTACCCTCATATCTTTCATATCAATCATTTTGTAATTCCACTAAAAAAACTAAACTGCATAAACACCGGGTCGGTATTTATCGATGTTTTTCTCTATCCATTCTATTGTTTCGGACAGGCCCTCCTGCATAGAATATCTCGGCTGCCAACCGCACAGTTCTCTGGCAAGGGTGTTGTCGCTTATAAGACACATAACCTCACTTTTCGGCGGTCTTACCCGCAAAGGATCCTGTTCAATGAGTATATCCTCCTTTCCCAGCATCTTTAGGATTTCTTTAGCGACTGCCCCAATGCTGCCGCCGGAGCCGGTACCGAGATTTATAACCCGGCCAAGGGCTTTACCACAAAGCCCCACAGTGATAAGACCTTCCACCGTGTCTTTAACAAACGTCAAATCGCGAATCGGCTCGAGGGAACCCAAGACGAGCTTGTTATTCATAAGAACCTGGCTTATGACGGTAGGTATGAAAGCCCTTGCTGATTGACGGGGCCCAAAGGTGTTGAAGGGCCGAACAGTTACAACCGGCAAATCAAAACTTTGGTGATAAGACCGAACCATCTCATCAGCAGCTATCTTGCTGGCCGAATAGGGAGACTGTCCCTGCAGGGGATGTTTTTCGTCGATAGGTGTATACTGAGCGGTTCCATATACTTCACTGCTTGAAGTATGAACCATCCGGGCTGTTCTCTCGTCGCAGCAGGCCTGCAGAACATTTACAGTGCCCTGAATATTAACCCTCACGTAATCACTCGGCGCCATGTAACTGTAAGGGATACCTATCAAAGCAGCAAGGTGAAACACATAATCGCATCCACGTACCACTTTTCTTACGAAGAATGGGTCGGCAATGTCACCGAAAACTAATTCGAGACTATTTTGGCTCGACAAGGGCATATCGGAAATCATCCCTAAATCACCGCGGCCATTATATTTCAGTAAAGCCCGAACGTCAGCTCTTTTATTCAGCAGTGCTTCCGCAAGATGTGAACCGATGAAACCACCGGCGCCCGTAACCAACACTTTTTTACCTTTGAGCATGTTCGTTCCTTTTTGAATTTGCATAGCGACAAAAATATATTAATTGTTTAAGTTTTTTTCGGCAGGTACATCTTTTCATATTTTTTGACTGCGTTTTTTATGTCAAGATTTTGACGAACATAAGTCCTTCCGGCCATCCCCAGGCGAATCATTTTATCCTTGTTTTTGAGCAGTTCAATCAGGCACTTTGCAAAGGCCTCCATGTCATCGGCATAAAACAGATTATCCCTCATTTCCGGTGCTGTTGCCAGTATGATTCCGCCGATTCGGGAAGCAACTACAGGTTTGCCCGCCGCTTGGGCCTCGATTATGGAAACGGGCATCCCCTCCTGCCGCGACGGCAGCACAAAAACATCGATCGCTTGGTAAAATTCCCGCATATCTTCCAAGTCCTGCACTCTTGCGAAGTGCTTCGATAATCCCAGCTCGTTTATCTGGTTGCCTATCTTGTCATAGAGACTTATATTATCCCTATAACTCTGCTCAACCGGTCTTCCACAAAGCAGAAAACGAACATTGGGAACTTCATTAACTACTAGGCGGGCTATCTTAACCAAAGCCTCATGATTCTTTGGATATCGATAAGTGCCAACGTGCCCGACGATCATATCATCCGAAAGAAAACCAAACTTGCTTAAATCGAGAGCTTTGTCTGGTTTCATACTAAAGAAATCCGTATCCACCCCATAAGAGATAGGCTGAATCATACCGTGAACGGAAGGGTGACGAGCAAAGTACGATTCAGTGACGGCCGGCGAGGAAGTAGTAATACCGGTAGCCGTCTTGACTACGAACCACCGCATAATCCGCAAATAAAGATTTCTTATGAAGCCCATATCGGGCAGCATTTGATGATAGCTCGCTACTCTGACGGGAATGTTAGCTAACAACGCAGCCAACAGCACACCACCGTTTAAATCCGAAAGATGACTGTTGACGGAATCATATTTTCTGCAGCGTAGGAATCTGTAGAGCTTATAAATAAAGCGGACTTGGTCTTTTTTCATTCGGCACTGCACCACCTCAGCCCCAAATCCCCGCGCCTGGGTGGCGTAAGGTCCTTCCACTAAGCCGGTGTACAGAATGTCCATATTGAATCTCTGTCGGTCATAGCTTTGCAGCATAGACATCAAAAAAGTCTCAATACCACCATGCTTCAAGCTATTTACAACATGAAGTACCTTGTTTTTTTTATCCTTATCCACTGGCTTAATATCTTAATATCGCGGAAGTTTCTGCTGAATATGTATATCTGTGGATACCGCTTCTTGCATGAAAGTGAAAACGATTCATCCGCAAAACTTTTTGCGATTGCGACTGACTCAATTGTATATCAAAGCCTGCTATTCGTATTCCTGTTTAGTATAAGCAATCGACTCCTAGGCGCCATCAGGATATATCGGTTCCTCTTCCTGTCTCTCATAAGCAACCGACTCTTCGGTACCGCCAGAATACATCTGCTCTTCACCGCAAAAGCTTTTCAGCAGCCATGCGACAACAATGACCTTGACCAGAGGTGAAACCAGCAAATTTACATGGTTGCGGACGGTAATCATAAAAAGGCCGTAAGCTACAATAAATACCAGCGTACTAACCGGAGACATCGTAATGGCGAAACGAGCATAAATCCGTCGCAGGATAATTCCCAGAACCGCCATTTGAATAAACGCGCCTGCCAAGCCGAAGTTTAGATATCCTTCCGCTGCTATCGAAAAACCCGTGCCGGCCGCACCCGGTCCATAATGCGTGTATGTCAGCCATCCGGATGGGCTTGCACCCAAGTATGGCGTCAACACAGTTGACATATAGGGGATAATATGTGTTATTGCCTGTACATAAGAGCGCCCGTACCAATAAGGCTGCGACGAGGGAACCACCATCGTCGTCAAGTTTACCGTGCCGATGGAGCCGCCCATCTCGACGAAAGGGTCATACCAGTGAATCTCCTCCACTTTCTGTGCATAGCTTACTGTTTCAATCATCTTGGGTATATTAAAAGCTGCTGTTTGGCGAACCGTTCTAATAACTGTAAACGCCGTCAATACGCAAATGCTGACCACTATCAGCCATCTAAGCTTGATGGGCTTTATTATAAAATGGCGCACCAAAAGTATAATCATACCGTGTGTTACAAGCTGAGTTCTGCCTCCTTCCATAGCCAATAAAAACAGGTACACTGAAAAGAGTATTATTCCCAGCTTACCCCTAAAAAGGCGCCGATAACGCAAAGCCACAGATGTTATGTAAATACCAAAACCGAGAGCGAAGACCTGAAATTGGAATCGCCATAGTCTGGGGTATTGCGAGAAATCTTCCATGTGTGCATAGACTGTGTAGCCCTGGGAGAGCCAGGTAGCGATACCAACATTGAAAATAAATGCCAGGTGGATAATCAGTGCCGCCAGCATAAGAACAATACCGACAATAATCCAAAGTATTGTGGGTACTTTTCTAATCCGGGTCGCTGCGTCGAATTTTCTCCTTGGCGCCGCCAATTCATAGCCAAACAAAAAACCCAACAGGCCAAGATTTACAATAAACATCACAAGTGGATATTGCAGCGGGGTGGGAAATACACGCTCGCCGGGCCGACCCGTGATATCTACAATCCCTACAAGCCATAATGCGAGATAAGAAAAGTGAAATGCTGCGTAAAAAATCAGATAGAATACGTCAGGAGAAAAATAATTCCGCGACCTTGACCTCAGACGCCACGTAATATGGACGGCAATAACCGTTAGGCCAAAACCCACCCCGGCCGCCGCGGCATTTTCCAAGGATGCCGTTCTTGACGACAGATAAATCATCAGCGAAGCAACAACACCTGCAATAAGCAGGGCAAGGTAAATGACTTTATGTCCCGCCGCATACACATCTGTGTGTTCCGGAATCGGCAATAACGAAGCGTCGCCGTAATCCCAAAAACCCTCATAAGCTATACCGTTACTCATTTTTTGTACCTCTATCATAGTTTACACGAAAAATCGTTTTCTGAATTATTATAGCCAGTGCCCCCAAGCCGGTGGCTAAAGAACCCGCCAGCATCGACCACGCCGCTCCAACAACACCAAATCGGGGAATCAGCATCCAACTGGCCAGTACGGTTACTAATGTAACGCAAAGAAACAATGGAACCTGGATCTTAAAAAGACGTGCTCCGGTAAGACCAACGCACAACATCGTGCTTACGTATTGAACTCCACCGGCAAATAGCAGCCACAAGAACAGAGTGTTATACTTGGCATAGTCCTCAGAGTAAATAATCGTAATAAACCTGCTACCCAACAAAAGACCTAATAGCACACCGGACAAGCCGATAAATGCCGCCATGACAACCAGCTTAGCCAACAACTTCAAATAGGCACGCACATTTTTGACATAGTACTTTGACAGACGCGGCAACGCAGACAAACTGGCCGCGCTGATAGCAATTCTGAACAATGCTATGATATAGGCCAGTGAGCCAAAATATCCGAGCTGAGCGGTGCCCACATATTTTTCCGTAAAATAACGTGGAACATTTGTATTCAAACTCGATATTGCCATCGTTACACCAAGCGGCACCGCAAGAAAACCAAGCTCTTTCAGATGACAACCGTCGAATATGGGTTTAACATCCTCGAACCTTCGCACAGAGGAAAGATCGAATAAAGCAAACATAACTCCCCAAAACACCGCAACACCGCAGAAGGCCAGAGGAAGTTTTTTGGTAAACAACAGAATTATGACAAAAATCAAGGCTCCCCCAACACCTCTGACAATTCTCGACAAAGCAACCCTATCTAATCGCTCATATTTCTGCAGCAATCCGTAAGTAATGTCTGCGTAACAATCGGCAGACTTGTATATAACCACGCCGAGCATGATTAACACCGCCTCCACACCTCTGCCTGAAAATATGGAAATAATCAAAGCCAATATCGCCATAAAAGCCACGGTCAAAATCCTCAGGCCGAAATACTCTCCGAAACGGTATTCATTCTTCGCATCCGAGGCCAAAACCCCTGCCAGCGACAGGTTGCTCAAATACTCGATGGGAGTAATTATCGCAGTGGCTAAAATGAACATTCCCACCTCTTCCACTACCAGCAGCTTTGTCATGGCCATAAGCATAGCCCACATACATCCTGAATAAATCATATTACCGACGAAAGACCAGAAAAAGTTTCTGCGAAGCGATAACCCTTGGTGCGTCGTTTTTTCCATATCTTTACCCAGTTCCCAAAATCTTTCCAAGCATCATAACCTCATACACATCCGACTACTTTTTGATGCCGGGATTTTGCACATCCGCTCCGGACGAAACCGGTAACAGTATCCTTCCGCTCTTCGGCGGAAGCGTCAACTCACTGAAAGCTTCCTTCAAACTCCAATCCAGCCACTGCTTACTCCTGTCAACAGCAATTTTGCGAGACACCTCTGTTGGATTTACAACAATTATAGCGTTCGTATAATTGCGGAACCAACAACCATCTTTCAAATACCGCTGCGAAATCGGTTCACCCATCGGCAAATCGTATTCATCATACCACGGCATCTTATCGTTCCTGTGCAGGCCCTTGTCACTACTCGCATAGAAAAGGGAATAACCAGGCCTTTTCACTAAGAGAAATGAGCAATACACATACATGAATTGCTCTCTGCCTAAATTGGGGTCTATCGAGGAATAGCACGACCACCAATCGATCAGGCCTCTCTTTAGAACCGCTTCGTGGCGATCAATGTACCGCAACCATGTCTCGCCGCCCCAGTGCCGATTTACCCGGCCAGCGCCGTCTGTACCATAACCGATAGCCCACTCGTGCATAATCCCATCAACGGTATCCATCAAATCATACAGGTCGCTCTCCTCCCGCGTCAGTTCCCAGTAGAAACTGAAATTGACCACCAGAAGGTATCCGTTGGCGGCAAGCACTTTATGCACTTTTCCCAAATAGTTCAGAACGCCCTTCTTCCAGCCCTCTATATCATTTACATATTTCCAGTTGGGATAGGGCTTGTTGAACCTTACTCGTATGCGACGGAACACAACGTTATCAAAGGCAATACCCGCGTAGGGATAATCAAGTCCACTGACTCTCCGTGTAATATAATTGGTTTCTCCGCCTTTGCCCGAAACATATTGAAGTATTTGCTGCACCGCCCAATCCTGAAACTCCGGATTGCATATGTCAAGATAGAAGCGGTCGTAACTGGATGAGTTCCTGTTGCCTGGATCCCAGCGAATCCTGTTATCCGGATTCCTCGGGTCGGACCTGCCGGGGTCTTTTGTATCCTGAAGCAGAAACCATTCTGGATGACGGCTATTTATGTATTCGTAGTCAAAAACGTCCTTATACGAAGCTTTGGGACGAGATGAGAGAGCACAGACGTAACGCAGCACTACTTTTTCGGGCGCTTTCGTCCGAAGAAGATTCCAAGCGGGACGGTTGTTCCAAACGATATCCTGAGACTGCCAGACGGCGTCATAACGAGAAAGATTCTTGAAAACCACTTCGGCGTCGAGCGGTATGTTTTTCCCGCTCTGATTTTTCACCAGTTCCGGCATTCTCAGAAAAGTTACGCCTACACCACTGCCGGTCGTTGGAAGGGGCGGCGCAAAGCCGCCGCGTGAGGTCAGCAGCGGCGCGAAAGCACAAAACAAAAAGCAGATTCCAAAAAGTCCCGGCATGCAACCGTCCCGAAAAACAAAATTGGCCTACCGCACACAATTTCCGCTCTTACCGCCGAACGGTCGGAATCGCGATATCCAGTTATTTACCGTACAAACAGCACTACACACAGGAGATTACTTTCATACAATTTTCTATATCGGCAAATTGCTTAGCCCATTCCACGCCTCAGCAATGATTCTCGCAATTTATTAGGCAATCTAACCATCCCAATAACCTCACAGCAAGTTCAGTTATCCCAAATAGCAATTCGATTGTGGTCACTTCCCAGCCTCAGCAAAGCAACACTACCAGCAGTATTTTCCTAAGTAGGCAAGAGGCAAGCACTCTTAAATCGAAGAAATCACCGCACTACAGCCCGGTTTATACCACATTGAACCGTTGTAAGGCCATCGCAATGGCCAAGCTGGTCACCACCGACACCAAAATCACCAAAGGTATGAAAGGACTTTCTCAGTGACTCCAGCAGTAATCCCATTACAACACGACCATTGCCGTGTTGCTTGGTTCACCTTCGCCGGCCTTGTTCACGGCAATAATGCGGTATTCAAACTCCTTGCCACGTGGCTGTTGCACCAGTGTTGCCTCGCTGATTACCGCAGTTGCAACCTCTTCCCACGATCCCGCGGGGCGCTCACGCCGCATTACTTTATAGGCACTGACAGCGCCGCCTTCAATTGGTGCTTTCCAGTCTAAAAACACCCAACCTTCACCCTGTTTCGGGGCTTCAAGCAGCCGGGCCGAGCCAGTGGAGTTGCTGCCTTCTTACCGGCCCAACCAATAAGTTTCAATTTGTCATCATCGAAATTTACTGTATTCTCGGCGTAGCGAATATCCGCTTTCATCGCCTCGATTAGTTCTTCCAATGCTTCATCCTTGGTTGCGGTAGCAGCCTCCACCGCTGCTTGCTTTGCGATTAAATCTTCTCGCTGACGTCTATATGTGATCGCCTTGAACCGTAGCGATATCGGATGAACAGGCGGATTTGGATATATAGTAGGACGATTTGACAGTAATCCTTGTCATAACCGCTCGGCTAATGCAACAATCTCAGCTTCTTTTTTAGGAAATCTCGCCATGTTATCCCTTAGCCACCAATTATACAGATTTCGCAGCAATGCCTATTGCTATAGAAAAATAATCAATTATCTTAAACTCCGTCCCCGTCGGGCGCAATCAGTTCTGTAATTTCCCAGCTATTTACCGGAAAACGACTGTCCTGCATGCCTCGAAAAAGTGTAGTCGGAACCATAACTGCTTCTATAAGATAAAGCTCCGTCATTGTTTGCTTTTATTATCGGCAAATTGTACAGCAGACTTGACGCCCCGGCGATAATCCATATAATTACTATGTTGGCCTTAATTATCGGACACACACTCTACATCCGTTCACGATTTGCTATATACCAATCTATCGTGGCTTTTAAGCCTTCGTCAAAAGAGGTTTTTGCCTCAAAGCCGAAGAGCTTTTGGGCTCTTGAAGTATCGAGGCAGCGCCTCGGTTGGCCGTCCGGCTTCGAACTGTCCCAGTGAATCCGGCCCTTAAAACCAGTCATTTTTGCAATCTTCTCCGCAAGGTCCTTTATAGTTATCTCAAATCCCGCTCCGACATTGACCGGCTCGGAACCATTGTAATGCTCGGTGGCCAGGAGGATTCCTTCGGCAGCATCAGCAACGTAAATAAACTCTCGTGACGCATTTCCCGTTCCCCAGCAGTCAATATGGTCGGCACCGCTATCAACCGCATCTACACACTTCTTTATCAACGCAGGTATTACGTGACTTGTGGCAGGGTTAAAGTTGTCACCAGGACCATATAAATTTACCGGCAGCAAAAATATCGAATTGAATCCATACTGCTGCCGATATGCCTGCGATTGAACCAGCAGCATTTTCTTTGCCAATCCATATGGTGCATTAGTTTCCTCCGGGTATCCGTTCCAGAGGTCCTTTTCCTTAAAAGGTACCGGTGTAAATTTTGGATATGCACAAATCGTGCCGATTGCCACAAATTTCTCAATATTGCGAATCCGGCCTTGCTCTATTAGCTGAACGCCCATCATTAAGTTCTTATAGAAAAACTCACCCGGATGTTCGCGATTGGCACCAATACCGCCGACTACTGCCGCCAGGTGAATAACAATATCCGGCTTCATATCTTCATACATCCTGATGATGTCTTTGAGATTTACCAGGTCATAATCTTCAATCTTCGGTACAAGAATGTTTTTACAGTTGCGATTTCGCAGACCTTCGGTAACGAAATTACCGAGAAAACCGGCACCACCAGTAACAACAATCCTGCGTTCCTTGAAAAAACTACTCATTTCTGCCCCTTTTCGTGGTCCTTCAGTATCTGTTCTTGTTTTGCGATTTCCATATCAGCATCGGTCATCAACCTCGCCAACTCTTTGAAGGTTACTTTTGGCTGCCAATTGAGGAGTTTTTTCGCCTTGCTCGCATCACCCTGGAGCAAATCTACTTCGGTCGGCCTGAAATAGCGAGGGTCAATCTCGACATATTTTTGCCAATCCAAATCAAGATGGCTAAAAACCTCCTTCACGAATTCTCTAACCGAATGGCTTTCACCAGTGGCTACAACATAATCGTCCGGTTTATTCTGCTGAAGCATAAGCCACATCGTTTCAACGTAATCGCCGGCAAAACCCCAGTCGCGCTTTGCATCCAGATTACCCAGATAAAGTTTATCCTGCAGAGACAGTTTGATTCGTGACGCTGCTCGCGTAATTTTTCTTGTAACAAACGTCTCGCCCCGCCTCGGCGATTCATGATTAAACAAAATCCCGTTGCATGCAAACAGGCCGTAAGCTTCTCGATAGTTCACCGTCTGCCAGAAGCTGTAAACCTTCGCACAGCCGTACGGACTTCGCGGATAAAAAGGCGTCTTTTCCGTTTGCGGTGTCTCTACAGCTTTACCGTACATCTCGCTGCTGGAGGCCTGGTAAAACTTCGGCGGCTTTTCCATGCTGCGAATCGCTTCAAGCAGGCGAAGCGTCCCCAGAGCATCTACGTTGACCGTGTAGATAGCTGTATCAAAGCTTACCCGAACGTGACTTTGCGCGCCAAGGTTGTAAACCTCATCGGGTTTAATTTCATTTAGAATTGTTGACAGACTTCCACCGTCAGTCAAATCACCATAAACCAATCTAAGACGCGGCTGCTCATGTGGGTCTTTATATAAATGGTTAATCCTGCCAGTGTGAAAAGACGAGCTTCTCCGCATAATACCCCATACCTCGTAGCCTTTTCCCAACAGAAGTTCTGCGAGATATGAACCATCCTGCCCTGTAATACCGGTAATCAATGCCTTTTTCATAGCGTCATATCCTATGACAGAAGTCAGAAATCAGAAGCCTGCCCTGAGCGTAGTCGAAGGGTCAGAAGTTATTTTCTTCTGTCGTCTGTCCTCTGTCAAATCTAATTAGTTTAAGCACTATCACGCAAAAACTCATCAACAAAATGGACCAAAAACACAATAGTGGATAGAACAGTCTCGTTGATGGTTGCATACCCTTGGCCTTAAAGGGAAAGAAATTCACGCAATATGCGGCTCGTACAGCCTTTTCGTCGCGGTTATGCTTTAACAGCGTCCGATCTTCATCTATCACTTCCACAGAGCTGAAGTCGCGTTTACCAGCCATGTGATTGATAATATTTTCAAATCGCTTGCATAGATGCGACTGTGACCACTGCCACACATAGTTGTCTGGAAAAATGCAGCGGTTGGGATTTTGCACAAATTCTAAATTGAAATTATAAACTACCGATGCCAACTGTATAACACTGCTTACAACTATAACTAATATTATCATTGTTTTGCCTAAAATTTTCAATGGTTTGTTGAATAACTCTACCAAAGGCAGAACCAAAAACGGCAATATTACTACCTGGTATCTAATTGACCAGGCATAATCGCCGGCCCATGCCGTGAAAAAGCTGTAAAATACGAAGTTTCCTATAATCGCGGCCGTTATGGCCAATGTTAAAATTTTATGCCTGCGATAAAAAGCATAAATAGTCACAGGCAAAAGTAAAAGAACAGGGTTGTACAAAAATATGCTCTTGCCGGGGCTGAAAAGCATA
>CAZMSP010000001.1:6916-85410 GCA_964568985.1 uncultured Pirellulales bacterium | reverse complement strand
AAGTCGGGAAAGGATAACCGCTGAAAGCATCTAAGCGGGAAGCCCCCTCCAAGATGAGGATTCCATTGCTGCACTTCGGTGCGGCAAGAAGAGCCCTGATAGACTATCAGGTTGATAGGCCGGGTGTGTAAGCGCAGAAATGCGTTCAGCTAACCGGTACTAACGCTCGATTACTTGACCATATCAATCCTTGGTTGAATTGGGTCTTGAGTTCGTAGTTCATAGTTCATCGAAAATCAATGAACAACGAACAATGAACTCACAGTGCTCATACCTGCATCTGTATGTTTTCGTTTTGAAAAGTGAATAGAGCGGGCATTAAGCCCGAATCTAATAAGCTTCCTGGTGATTATATCCGCGGGGAAACGCCTGTTCCCATTCCGAACACAGAAGCTAAGCCCGCGTGAGCCGATGGTAGTCCTTCGGGGCGAGAGTAGGTCATCGCCAGGATTTTTTTTGTATTACGTAGTGCGTATCGCGTGCGGATTTATAAAGGCCGAGTGCTAATCCCGCTCGGCCTTTTCCATATGGAATAAATGGAGAATTATTCGAGGGATTTGAAAATGAGAAAAGGACTAAGGTATCACCATATAGGAATCCCAACCGATGTTCCACACGAGAATGAGGAATATCTTGAGAAGTTTAGGATGTATAGCTCTGGGTACGAAACAAGCCCATATGGAGTTGAGTGGATGCGTTTCGAACCAGATTCACCACTGCCCGAGCTTGTGAAAACTGTGCCGCATGTGGCCTTTGAAGTAGACGATCTGCACGCAGCTATTGACAGCAAGGATATCTTGATTGAACCAAACAGTCCGTCTGACGGAGTTACCGTGGCATTTATAGTCGACAATGGTGCTCCAATCGAGTTTTTGCAATTTCACAAACCGGAAGGAGAAATCTGGTAAACCGGTTTGGTTGATGGTAGCCCTATAGTGAAATCAAAAATCAAAATTATAGAGGCCGAGTGGGTAACTGCTCGGTCTCTTGGTTTTTGTTACAGAACCCCCAACATAAAGTTGTGGGCTAACCAAAAATTTGCTCCAATCCGGTCATCGTCTCACCTTCGCTGAGCAGCTGAGCATGAGCAACTGAGCTCGATTGACCAATTAACCAGTTACCAATTACAAAATCGAGTAGCGAGTAGCTCTTTGGTGCGAGCCAAGAGCTTTTCCGGCTGCTCGTCGGGTTCGACGTCAAGCCATTGGACATTTTGGAAGGTCTTGAACCAGGTCCGCTGACTCTTGGCAAATCGGCGAGTGTTTTTCTTTACAAGCTCAATCGCATCTTTTAGGGTGTACCTGCCGTTAAGATGTTCGATTATCTCGGCGTAGCCGATTGCACATCGGGTCTGGGTGCTTAGTGGTTTTTCTTCAGCCAAGAGGGATTTGACCTCATCAACCAGGCCTTGCTCAACCATCCTTTTTACCCTTGCGTTGATTCTTTTATTTTCTTCGGCCCTTTGTCTTCGCAGGCCAATTATCGTCCAGTCATACTTCGTCCCTCGTCCCTCGTCCCCCGTCCATTGCTTCTGAAAACTTGAGATACCTTTGCCGGTGACTCTATAAACCTCCAGAGCACGAATGATGCGTTTTACATCATTGGGGCTGATGCGCTCGGCGGCGTTCGGGTCGACTTTTAGCAATTGCTGATATAGGTGGTTCAGGCCTTCGGCTTCTGCTTGTGCTTTCAATTCGGCACGTATTTGCTCATCGGTTCCGGGGCCTTCGAAAAGGCCATAGAGCAGTGCCTTGATATACAGGGCTGTTCCACCGACTGCAATGATGGGTTTATTTTTGCTTTTTATCTGCTCGAGCGCTTCGTTGGCCAATTTTAGAAAGGCAGCTACACTGAACGATTCGCTTGGCTCAACAACGTCTATTAAATGATACTTGATGCGCTGGCGTACTTGTTTTGGCGGCTTGGCGGTGCCAATGTCCATTCGTTTATAGACCTTCATCGAGTCAATGCTGATTATTTCAGCACCAAGACTTTCGGCCAAATCGAAGGCCAATCGGCCTTTGCCGGATGCGGTAACACCAAGAATTAGAATCATTTTTAGATTTACCCCCTTAGAAAATCTATAGCGATGTTATAATACAATAAAAAAGAAAAATTCTAACAGGGTTTACTTTTTTGTTTTTACTGTTTACTATTTTCAATAATCGATAATTAAGGCCAAATTGTCAATAGTCAGCAGTCACGAGGTATTTGAAAATCGAAACTCAGTTCAACACTCAATTACGCGAGAAGGCACAACTGGTTAACGATGTGCTACAGCAGCTCTTAGCATCTCAGCCAATAAATAGCGAATTGAAAGAAGTCCTTCGTTACACGCTTGAGGCGCCGGGCAAGCGGATCCGGTCGGCGCTGGTGCTTTGGTGCTGTGAACTTGTCAGTCCGCCGAAGGCAGGGATAAATCGTAACTCTGAGATTGCGGCAGCGGCGATGGAGATGGTGCATACATATTCACTGGTACACGATGATTTACCGGCGATGGATAATGATAACCTTCGGCGAGGTCTGCCGACGTGCCATAAGGCCTTTAATGAGGCGACGGCCATTCTGGCAGGTGATGCCCTTTTGACCCTTGCGTTTGAGATTCTGGCCAAGGGGATTGATAAGCCGGCCATCGCTGTAAAGCTTATTGGCGAGCTGGCTGAGGCCGCAGGGCCTGGCGGTATGATTGCAGGACAATTTCTCGACACTCGATACTCGATGCTCGATGCTCGTAGGGCAGGAGATTCGGGAATCGAGAATCTAATATCGAGAATCGAGGCAATCCACACCAACAAGACGGCCAAGATGTTCCGATGTGCCGCTGCGATGGGAGCCATCTGCGGCGGTGCGAATGAGAACCAATATAACAGTTTGTGCGAATACGGTTTAAAGCTTGGCCTATGCTTTCAGATAGCTGACGATATTCTTGATGTGTGCGCTTCGAGTGAGCAGCTTGGTAAGACCGCTGGCAAGGATGCCAAAGTCGGAAAGACAACTTATCCGACGGTAGTAGGAATCGAGAAATCAAAGCAGTTAGCCAAAAAACTCGCTGATGAGGCGGTAGCAGTCCTTGAGCCGTTCGGCCCAAAAGCCGACACACTGCGACGGCTTGCAATAGCTCTGCTCGAAAGAACAAAGTAACTAACAAAAGAGTCTACCTGGTGATTTTGTTTCACCCGGCATTTTCTGTTGAAGCGGACAATATGGCCAAATCGCACGGTCTGGGGCATCTCTTTAGAAAAAGCTGCATATCAGTATTAAAAACCTTGACATAGAGAACAATCAGGCAGCTATCCCACAAGGCAAATGTGGTATAAACCGCCTCTTTATCCGATTTATCCACCAGAGACGAATTTACTTCAGCTCCGGCAATGGCTAAATTAAGGCAATAATTTAATTAAGAAAAAAAATAAGTTTGAGTCGATAAAATAATAGATAGTTTTGGGGGTTTTAATATGGAAGAAATGATTTTATCCCCTATAGGGCTGATGCTGTGCATTATCACTGCATCTGCCAAAAGGATTAGGGCAAATATATTATTAGGTTTTGAGCATCAATCGATAAAACAAGAGGGTTTTTATAAGAAACCTCATTTGCCAATTCAAGGCCGGTCGCCTCCGCTGTTCGCCTAAGTTTAAAAAAACTGTTGAACTGAAATATAATATTTGTCCGACCCGCTGCCCCCCACCCTTGTCTTCGACAAGAAGACGTGGGGGAGACGCAGGGGCAGGCGACAGTCAATATTTAGGTCGCAAACCAACAGGCCATAAGCAGGATCCTTATGGCCTTTTTTATTCATATACTCCGGCTCGATAGTGGATGCGTCTCGGCTGAGCGACTTGACCGGGCTCGTCGAAGTCTTGCCGAAGTCCGGATAGTTGATATTCGACGAGAATCAAGTGGTTAAACCCCGTTAGAAATAAAACACTAGAGGTCTCCACCTTACATTTGGCAGGATTTTCTAACGGGTTAAACCCCAAAAAATTTGTGCTTACTGTGCCATACCACTGTCACACCACAGGGAAAATCCCTATTTTTAATCAAGGTCTGCTACTTATTACTACGAGTTATTACAAAGGTTAAGTCAACTTTGTGGCTGCTTAGTCTCTACCAAGTGAAATTAATTTTGCTGGTTCAACAAACATCTTCCGACGTCCAGTATAAGTTCGCGACAGATGGTGGCATTCTTGGCGTTGTCCTCTCGATGTCCTCGCCCAGCCTCACCAAAGGCTCTCGGCTCTGCGAAGTGTTTGGCTGAAGCAGGCTCACTGACAGCGAGAGACGGGCGCATAAGCCTGGCTTCGTAAAAATGCTACATGGATTCAAAAATCATTCTGCCGTGTCGAACCGTTGCCTTGGGGGTCATTATGAAGATTGAGGATTTTTGAAGTACAAATTTAGGAACTTGCTACCTGTTGCTTTTCGCGATTCGGCCGATATAAAGTATGAGGAAAACAATGGCAGGAATACCCAAAAAGAAACAACCGGACTCCAAGCCTTTACTAACTTATGATTTAACGAAGGCTATTGCGGAATTAGGCCAGCGAATTAGCAATCTAAAAGAATTTGATGTGAAGACCTTAATAGGACGGTTAGATGCTAACGCCAAAGCACTGGAGGATAAAGTCAATGATACACTATCCGATATTTTCGGATACGACAGCGAGGAATACCGCAATTACGCAATATTGTCACTTGATACCCTCCCAATTGAAGTGGGTGGACAAAAGCAATCTTTGCCTGTGCTGCAGAAAGCATATCAAAACGGGATAAACGTTTGCGTGACAAGATTGAATTCTCTCAAAGAAACACTACAGCAGAATCGGCCGGATACCAAAGAGGACAACCGCCCTTCCAAACAGCCAATAAGCCAATGAATCCGTCACTGGGGCAGTTGCCCGAAAAACCCCGAAATCTGTGCAATCCGCAGCTAAATCTCTGTAGCGAAAAAATCCATTAAATCTACGTCCTTCTGCCAATCTCTCCGACACGCCTAAATTCTCCACAAAACGAAGTGAATCCTCCGACCCCGTTCACCCTATGCAGGATTATCTTGGTTATTGAGTTTAGTCACTCGACTGGTTAGAATATCATCGCCGAAAAAGACCAAAGACTATTTGCCAACCAAACACCCGGCTAAACGAAAATCCACAGAGAATGAAGCTTTCAAAAAAAGATTGGGCCAGCGTACCGGTAATTGTTCTTGTGGCAGCGAATATCCTGCCGTTGTGGGGTGTTTACTTTCTCAAATGGGATGCCTTTTACATAATTCTGTTATACTGGTCGGAAAACCTTGCTATTGGGTTCTACAACATCCTGAAAATTGCCACGGCAAAAGTCAAGCACCCTATAGAGCATTTAGGCAAATTATTCCTAATACCTTTTTTTGTGATTCATTACGGCGGCTTTATGGCAGTACATGGTTTGTTTGTGCTGGCCTTTGCCAAAAAAATTGAAGGGCCGCTTTTCAGCGGAAAGGCCTGGCCTTGTTTTCTAGTCTTTGTTCAGTTGCTAATCGGTGTTATAAGGCAGATGTTTTTGGCGATTCCACCACAGATGAAATTTGCAATTCTCGCCCTATTTATCAGTCACGGCGTTTCCTTTGTTTATAATTATCTACTCAAGGGAGAATACGCAACTGCCAAACCAAAGGAGCTGATGAATAGGCCCTACTCACGAGTGGTTGTGCTGCATATTGCGCTCATAGCAAGCGGATTTTTCGTAATGGTCCTCGGTTCTCCGATACCTTTGCTATTTGTGCTTGTAATCGGCAAAATAATTTTAGATGTGAAAATGCACATCCGCGAGCACAAAAAAGCAAAAGCCATTACTTGACTACAGGTGTAGAAGTTCAACTTCTCACCCGAAGTGTATAGCGATTGACGCTGCCCAGATAACCTTTCTCATCCAGTTTCTATGCTCTATTCCTTCAGGGAAGTTCAGATATGCGAATTCGCCTAAAAAACCTTTACAAACGTACCTTTTTACAGTAAGCTATTGTATTAAAAGAACTAAAAGATTTGTCAAAATTGGAATTTTACAAGTCAAGTATCCGCACATTTGATTGAGTTTACGGGTATTTGTTAACTGAAAGAATCTCTGATGGATGGACTATTAGAACAGATAAACAGTCCGGCGGATTTGAAGAAGTTGCCGGTTAATCGGCTCAATGAACTGGCGGATGAGATACGGCAGTTTATTCTTGACTCGGTCAGCAAAACCGGCGGACATTTGGCCAGCAATCTCGGCGCTGTGGAGCTTACGCTGGCATTACACTATGCCTTCGATTTCAAGCGCGATACGCTGCTGTGGGATGTCGGCCATCAATGCTACACACATAAAATCATTACCGGAAGAAAAAATAAGTTCGCTCGGCTTCGCCGAGCAGGCGGGATAAGCGGCTTCCCTAACCCAGCTGAAAGTGAGTACGACCGTTTCATCGTCGGCCATGCCGGAAGCTCAATAGCAACGGCAATTGGAGTGGCGCTCGGAGACCTGAAACAAAAAAAGAAAGATAAAATAGTCGCATTAGTCGGAGACGCGAGTATTGTTAACGGGACCAATTTTGAGGCACTAAATAATCTCGGCCTGGTAAAAAGACAATTGCTTATAGTGCTCAACGACAACTCGATGGCCATAGATGCAACCGTTGGAGCGGTGGCGAAGTATTTCTCTCGTGTCCGGCTGAGCCAGACCTATGAGGATTTGCGCAAGACCGCCAAAAATATTCTGGAGCACACACCGGTAATCGGCAAAAGCGTCGAAGATGCGATTGAGAGGATTAAAAAGGGTATTCGAATGGCACTGCCGGCCAGTCAGATGTTCGAGAGCTTAAATATACCGTACTTTGGTCCGGTAGATGGCCACAATGCAGAGTCTCTTGTGCAATTGTTTAAGGCGCTGGGGCAATTGGAGCACCCTGTGATTCTGCACGTTTATACGAGCAAGGGCAAGGGTTTTAGGCCAGCCAATTCACGACCAAGTAAATTTCATTCAACCGGTCCATTCAAAGTAAACGGAGATAGTATTGAGCAGTCAGCGTACACGAGCCCCGCTCATGGTAGGGGCGGGACGAGCAGGCGCAGCTTTACAAATGTGTTTGGCGAGCACCTGACAAAGCTGGCTGAAAAAGACGACAGGATTATTGCCATAACTTCGGCGATGTGCGATGGAACCGGCCTGATGGATTTTCGTGAAAAATTCAGTGACAGGTTTTATGATGTGGGCATTGCAGAAAGTGCAGCGGTGGATATTGCAGCAGGTCTGGCCCGCAGCGGCTTAAAACCCGTGGTCTGTATCTACTCCACCTTCCTGCAGCGAAGCTTTGACCAGATATTTCAGGAAGTAGCTTTGCAAAATCTGCCGGTTGTCTTCTGTGTTGACAGAGCCGGGGTCGTTGGCTCAGATGGCCCGACACATCATGGCTTGTTGGATATTGGATTTCTGCGGATGCTGCCAAATATGGTACTGACGGCCCCCGCGAACGAAGTTGAAATGAAATTGGCTTTGGAATTCGCTTTGGGCGCCGATTCACCGGTCGTTATAAGGTATCCGAAAGACCTTGTTCCGCCAAAGAAGTTTGTCAAGGCCGCTTGTGCTAAGCCGTTCAAGCTGGGCAAAAGCATATTTGTTAAAAAGACAAAAGGTTCACTTATTGCAATCGTTAGTTATGGCAGCGTCCTGGCTGAGTCATTGAAGGCAGCCGGCCTGTTAGCTAAGGAAGGCATTGCAATTGATGTGATTAATGCTCGCTTTGCTGCTCCTATCGATGAGGAAATTGTCTCTCTGTTGGACCAAGGCAAAGGTATAATCACAGTAGAGGACCACAATATTAGCTGTGGATTTGGTTCAGCAGTGCTTGAGTTAGCTGCGGAAAAAATGGCCCCCGTGCCTTCTTGCGAAGGCAAGAACGGTGGCCAACAACTGTCGGCCATCCGTGTGCTGGGTGCGCCGAGGAGATTAATCGGACACGATTCCAGAGAAACTCAACTTATGCAGGCCGGTATAAGTGCCGATAAAATAGCAGAGACGGCAAAAAAAATGATTCCTTCGAGTCTTTCGACTTTACTCAAGACAGGTTTGCTCAGGACAAGTATTGATAAATGATTATGGATAATTTGCGAGATGCGAGATACGAAACTGCCCAGATTGGTAATTTTTGGCGACCCAAAGAAAGAGCGGGTTGCTGAGGCCATTGAAGACTTTACGGACTTTGCTAAAAATAAAGCCGAGATATTGGCAAGCTGCAGTATCGAGGACTGTAAAGCCGAGATTCTACCTGTGGCAGAGCTAAAAAAGTGCGATTTTGCCATTGTTTTCGGCGGTGATGGCAGCATAATTTCGACAGGAAGAAATTTGAGACAGAGCAAGGTTCCTGTTATAGGAGTTAATCTCGGAAAGCTCGGTTTTCTGGCAGAATTTAGCGTTGGCGAGCTTGAAAAGTATTTTGATGATATAGTATCAGGTAAAGCGCCTATTGAAAAACGGATGATGCTGAGCTGTAAAGTCTTCAACAGCTCCGCTGGACATCCGGAAAAATTCGGCTCAGTAGCAATCAATGATGTCTTTATCACTGCCGGGCCTTTGCATAGGACAATAGAGCTAAAAGTAGTAGTGAATAACCAGATGGTGGCCAGTTTTGTAGGCGATGGTCTGATAATATCTACTCCAACAGGTTCAACGGCCTACAATTTATCTGCGAGTGGGCCTATTCTTGATAGCTCAGTGGAGGCGATGGTTATCACACCGATTTGCCCTCATTCGCTTAGCTTTCGCCCCATCGTTATCGATGCAAATAGCAAGGTGGAGATTTCGAGGGTCCGGATTGATGAAGGAACGATTATATCGGTAGATGGGCAGGATTCTTTGGAGCTCTCAAGCAATGATATTGTTAGGGTCGAGAGGGAAAGCGGCGATTTTCTGGTTGTAAATAACCCTCTGCGAACCCGCTGGGATACATTAGCAGCTAAACTAGGTTGGGCTGAAAAGCCGAAATATAAGACAGACCCCCGTTGGTAATCGTTGGGTAAAAAGTTGGCTGTCTCAAAGACATTAAGACTGGCCACGAAGATATAAAGAAAAAATGAACTAAAGTGCCTAAAGTGGGCTAAATCCGCCGTATGTCTGGCGGATAAATTAGAAAAAGAATCCATAACCCACAGTAGGATGCCCCATGTGGTATCCTATTTAGGCACTCCAAAGTTTAGGCGCTTTACAATTCTTACTGTCTTTGTGACAGAAGAATAAAAATTAGAGCCGATAAAATAAAATGTCCTTCGGGCTAAAGATTTTGATTGGGAGAAACCTGGAGGGCAGGAGGTTTTTAATTATGAGCCATTGCCAGATTATCTGTGATTACGAGGGTGGGCCTTGCAGGATGGGAATCCGAGTGCTTTGGGCGGCATTAATATTTGTTATTCTCTTATCGGCAACGACCTGGTCGCAGAGTCCATACATCAGTGGCCTTGCTGGCCCGACTTCAAGCCCTGTCAGTCAGAGTCAACAGAGTCTGTTTCTAAGTCCCAATCGTTATGACACCGGTGGCAACAGGCTGATTGAAGGTAATGTTCGCGGCGGCACTTACTTTCGTGGTAATGTACCCTATCAGTCAACCACGAGTTTTCGTGGGTCAGTTCCGTCAGCGGATACACTTTCTTCTTTTTTGAGATATTCTGCCGGTCAAGAGGATTTTAGCCGTGAGCCAGGTAAATACAGTCGAACCGTGCCATACTACAACCCGAGTCAGACGGTAACATTTACCACGCCCAGTCGGTCCGGCGTTTTCACGTCGGAGAATGCCTCAGAAGCTCTAAGCGTTAGTGGTCGCACTGAGGGTGAGTTGGTTCAGACAGCACAGCCGAGCACACGGGTTTTAGCCGGCGCTTCCACCTCTTTTTCTGACCTAAGGTCACGTCCGATGACGATGAGCATGGAGGAAATGGAGAGACTAATTTCGGCTGAAGTAGGCCCGCCTGGGCAGGAAGAAGTCGAGGGATTAACAACTGAAGTAGCAGGGCCAGGAGCGGAGCAGATAAGCGACAGAACCGCCGATTTGAGGATAAGACCGGTTGGCCAGGAGGAAACTCGACAGCGTTTTGAACTCGCTGGGCGCCCTTATGCGGAAGAGTCTGCGGCCGTGGAGGACAGGGCTAGGGCTATTATGCAGCTTGAACGTGAACAAATGCTTGCCAAACGCCAAGTAGAATCTGAAGACTTTGGCAAGACTTCAATGAGTTCAGACAAGTCGCTCAGCCGAACCACAGATGTGCCTGTTAGAGGCAGGCAAGTGTCGACTGGCATAGATGGCGAACAACAAGATTTGTTTGAAACTTATAAACAGGTAAAGCAGCAAATAGATAATTTGCAGGAAGCTCTTAAGCAATTAAGGGCTGGCAAAGATGCTGAAGCGGCCTCAGCTACAAAAAGCGTTTCAGAACTCAGGAAAACCGCTGGTGCTGAAGAGGAATCAGGCCAGTTTGATCTTCGATATCCTGATATTAAGACACAACTGGAGTCTTTTAGAAAAAATATCGAGCGTTTGTCATCAGATAAAAGACAAGCCCTTCGACCGCTCGACCGCACGGCCCTTCAGCTTCGCCCTGAACGAAAGGATGAATTTACCGCCGCTGATGTATCCGCACAAGCTAAACGCATTTTGGGCGGTAAGAGTCTTCCCGCTTTTTCGGAAGATAAGTTCAACGAGTATATGAAGGCTGCTGAGATATATCAAAAACAGGGCAGGCACTATAGAGCTATAAGCGCTTATACTCTGGCATCAATTTACAAGCCGGGCGAAGCGCTTGCACACGCCGGCAGGAGCCATGCGTTATTTGCCGCTGGTGAATATATGAGTAGCGCCCTGTATCTCTCCAGAGCGCTTGAGATTTCTCCCGAGTATGCAAAAGTTAAGGTCGACCTTTTGGCTATATTGGGAACCGATGACAAGGAAAAGCTTGACAGCCGAATAGCTGAGATTGAGCAGTGGTATAAAAGGAGCGACGAAGCTAATTTACAATTTTTACTTGGCTATATTTATTACCAGGCGGGTGAACTCGACAAGGCCAAAGAAGCGATCGATACAGCTCACAGTAGAATGCCAGATTCGCCGGCTGTTGATACACTGAGAGAGGTAATCGGGAAAAAATAAATCCACCGTAGGCGGATAAATCCCGCAGTGCCCTGGATGCATAATTGAAATTTGTTATCCGGCGTTCCTAGTTTTGAAAAAAACAGGATAAAGGTAATTTAGAAGGACCCTGCATGGAGGCAGCTCTACAAGAGGTATTTGCGGCGGGAGGTCTTTTATCGCAATCCTTAGTGAGTTTTGAGGACAGGCCCCAGCAATTGCAGATGGCCTGTGCGGTACAACAAGGGCTTTCGCAGGGCCGTCATTTGGTCGTCGAGGCAGGCACTGGCGTCGGCAAAAGCTTCGCATATCTTGTCCCTGCTATTGAGCTTGCCCGCCAGACGTACGGCGGACTGGTCAACAGAGCAAAAACAAAAGTTTTAATCAGCACCTTTACCATTACGCTGCAGGAGCAGCTAACCAATAAAGACATTCCATTTCTGGCTGATTGTCTGCCGTATAATTTCACGGCGGCATTGGCAAAGGGAAGAGGTAATTATATATGCAAACGCCGGCTGGAGTTTGCCCTGCAAAGGCAGAGCTTATTATTTGACAGAGCAGCTTCGCAGCTTGCGGTGATAAACGACTGGGTTAAGCATACAGAAGACGGCTCGCTGAGCGACCTCGGTTTTGTTCCGCGTCCGACGGTGTGGGATGCGGTCAGCAGCGAACACGGCAATTGTCGCAGCAGAAAGTGCAAATACTTTCGCGACTGCTTCTACTGGCGGGCACGACGGCAACTGGACAGCGCTGATATAATTGTGACCAACCATGCACTATTATTTAGCGACCTTGTGCTCAAAGAACAGGGTGCATCGGTGCTGCCGGATTACAGATACATCATCATCGATGAGGCGCAGAATATCGAGCATGTAGCGGAAGAGCATTTCGGAATCGATATCAGCAATCACAGAGTTCAATTTCTGCTTAACGGCCTTTACAATCCGAGAACTCATAAAGGACTTTTGGCTTTCACCAAGGTAGATAAGGTGATTGATATCCTCGGCAGAATAACTAAAGAGGCAAGCAGCTTCTTTAAGAAGGTAAGGAACTGGTATGAAAGCAATAAAAACGAAACCAACGGCAGATGTTATGCAACTTTTATCGATAACAATCTGTCGGGACATCTTAACAATCTGCGGTCGGAACTGAGTAAACTTGCGAAGAATACCGAAGATGTAGATGAGAAATTTGAGATTCTGCGTTTTGTAGACAGGTGCGCAGTTTTAGCTGAGGATATTGACGGTTTTTTGCTGCAGAAAGCAAAAAATTACGTCTATTGGGTGGAGGTTGATACGGAAAGAAAAACGACTATTCGCTTAAAAAGTGCGGCCATAAATGTCGGACAGGATGTGAAACGCTGTCTGTTGGATAAATATGAATCTGTGATTATGACCAGCGCAACGCTGAGCAGCGAAGCGATATCCGAAAAGGGCGGATTCGAGTTCTTTGCCAGCAGGATTGGGCTGTCGGGCTACGGCGGGCTTCGCCCCGACGAGGAGGATTTTGATGCCTTTAAGCTGGGTTCGCCTTTCGATTATGAGAGGCAGGTTACTATCTATATCGAAAAGAACCTGCCTGACCCGAATGAGCCGGAATTTATCGAAAAGGCAATAGATGCCTTGAAAAAATATATCCTTCAAACCAAAGGCAAAGCGTTTGTTCTTTTTACCAGCTACGAGATGCTTGATGAAATGGCTGAGAAGATGTCTGATTGGCTGACTGAAAATAAAATTGAGCTTTTGCAGCAAGGGGCGGGACTTGACAGGACTGTGCTTTTGGGACGTTTCAAAGAAGAGGACGCATCAGTTTTATTCGGGACGGATAGTTTCTGGCAGGGAGTAGATGTGCCGGGCGAAGCGTTGAGTAATGTTATTATTGTTCGGCTGCCATTTGCGGTGCCTGACAAGCCATTGATTGCAGGTAGAATCGAGCAGATAAGGCAACAGGGTGGAAATCCCTTTTATGATTATCAATTGCCGTCGGCGATACTAAAATTCAAGCAGGGCTTCGGCCGGCTGATTCGCGCCAAGAGCGATACCGGCATCGTGGTTATTCTGGACAGCCGAATCGTCAATAAGCCATACGGTCAGAGATTCCTGGATGCGATACCGAAATGTAAAACAAAAATCGTCGCCTGTGGCTCGTGACATGGGGACGGCGGGACGATGGAGGAGAGACGAAGGACGATGGAATATATGAGGACTGGAGTATCAGGTAATCAGGTAGCAGGACATCAGGGTATCGAGCATCCGGCATCGAGCGTCAAGTTTATATGCTTGCTTCAAGCTCGGCGAGAATGGTTTTTGCCTTTGCGATTTTATTGCCGACAGGCGAAAGCCAGTGAAGCTCCACATTTCTGTTGATAAAGTCTTCAACCTTTCTGCAGGCCAGAAGTACGGTGGCGTGATTTTTATTGCCCATAAATCTGCCAATCTCAGAGAACGACATCTTTGTGTGTTTTCTCGTCAGATACATACTAAAATGCCGGGCGAGGGCTATGGTTCTATCCTTCTTGGATGAATGTATATTGGCCGGTGTTAAGCCGAAATATGTAGCGACGGCTGATTCGATATCCGATATGTGCACAATGGGGTCAGTCCTGGCAAGGTGTTCAGCCAGAACCTCCTGGGCCATAGACAGATTAACCTTCTCATTTTGCAGAGCCGAATAAGCAACTAATTTCATCATTGCCCCTTCCAGCTCCCGTACGTTGGAGCGCAGATTTTCGGCAACATATCTTATTACATTTTCGGGGATTTGCTTTTGGGCCAGCCTCTTATGGGCTGCGCCAAAGTTTGCTCCCATCATAGCAGCAGCGTATTGCTGGCAGATTTCACAGCGGGTCTGGAAATCAGGGCTATTGATTTTGACGACCATGCCAGAGATGAAGCGGTTAATTAGCTTTTCGGACAGTTGCCCTATCATCTTTGGATGTGCGTCGGAGGCCAGCACGACCTGTTTGCCTGCAAGATTGATGGTGTTGAAGGTATGCAGAAATTCTTCCTGCGTTGATGGCTTGCTTGCCAAAAAGTGGATATCGTCGATAGCTAACAAGTCTGTTTGTCTCATTTTTTGTCGAAAGTGCTCGAGCTTTTTTATTTTCAAGGCCAATACAAACTGGTTAACGAAATCCTCGGCTGACAGATAAAGCCAATTGGCCTGAGGTCGCTTTTTGGAAACTGCCTTGCAAATTCCCTGCAGCAGGTGTGTTTTGCCGACGCCATATCCTCCGTGAATAAAGAGAGGATTGAAAGGGCTTCTTTGCTCATTTACAACTGCTTTTGCAGCATTGTAAGCAAGCTCATTTGAGCGGCCGACAACAAATGTATCCAGATTATATTTCAGCTTTCCGGATGCTCTATGCTGGATGCTCGATGCTCGTCGAGAACCGGGGATAGATGAACGAGCTGCGCGTCGTGCCTGTGAGTCCAGCTGCGTCCGTCTCTGGCTGCCTGAAAGCTCGGGGTCGATAGCGAATGTAATCTTTCGATGGGCTCCGGTAACTTCTTTGACCGCCTTACTGATTTCGTTTGCAAAGTGATTTTCAATCCAGCTTGCAATGAAAAGGTTTGGCACACCAACCTTTAGATAGCTGCCGGTAAGGGCAAGCCTGGTTGAGTTATTAAACCAGATACGAAACTTTTGTGGGCCTATATTCCTGGCGAGAGCTTCGTTAATAGCGCTTATCTGGTTTTCGGCAGAGCGGAGCTTATCATCCGTGAATGTACCCTGCATTGGTACAACTCCTGTTTACCTAAATCTAAGGTTGATTATGCTCTTATGATAACACGTTAAGTGTTAAGTATCAAACATTAACCGTGTCCTATCAAGACAAATTTGGCGGGTTTCTTTTCCACATAATCGAGGATGTTAACAGTATTGATTTTACGCACAAAAAAATTTTGTTGTTAACAGGTTTTGCACATCGCAAATCGGTTTTGTGGAAAAGTTGTGGATTGGTTTCATCAATCAATGTACATTTTTAGAAAAACCTATTTTGATTTGTGCTGTATTATCAATGGATTTCCGACATATATTTGGCTCCACATCGGTAGCATACAGTAAGCGGTTTTTTCCGCCGATAATTTCGGAAGCGGGAGGCCCTTTCGCTATTCCATAACTCTTCAATGGTTGAATTCTCCACATTGCCGATTATATAATCTGCAAAATCAACACAGAAATTTGCATTTCCATTCGGCTGGATGTCAATTAGCCCTTCTACGTTTGAACAGGCTACCGGCCCGACAGGCGTCAAGGTATCGCTGAACCAGGTGCGGTATTGGTCTTCTGTAAGTTTCATATAAGGATAATTCTGGATTTCATTAAGGTTCTGCAAGTATTTATTTAACTGATCTTTGAATATATTAAGATCAATACCGGAAGTTTCCCGGTGGAAACCAAACCAAGAAAAGGCATGACAATCGAGATTTTCTTTAAGTTCTTTTTCATATGCCTTTCCGTTTTCTTCGGGGACATAGTAATAGGGTACTATGCAGATTGTCTGGATACCGAGACTGCGGGCCACATTCGGCATAGCTCCAAGTCCCCTGTAAGAGTAAGGACTTATAGTAAAAGTGATAGACCGGCTGATTTTATTAGTACTGTTTTTTTCAAGTTCATTCAGAAGCTCTACCCCCTCTTTTATTTTCTTAAAACAACCCTTAACGCTTCGCACTGTGTCATGAATTTCTTCCGGACCGTCGATTGAAATAGTGATATGAATGTTTCCGATGCGTAAAACATCTGCAGCAAATTTTGAAAGCATTGTACCATTGGAATCTATGGAGATAAATATGCCTTTGTTGTGAATGTATTCTAAAAGAGTAATAATTCCAGGGAAAAGAAAAGGCTCTCCACCCCTCAGAAGAAGAGACTGGATATTGTGGCATGCAATTTCGTCCACTAGCCTTTTCCAGTCTGATAATGCCATTTTTTGTTTCAGAGCTGCACTTTTATTGAGCATGTAGCCTTCGTCACTCCACTGACCGCACATCTTACATCGAAGATTGCAGGTGTTTGTAATGGTAAAAGAAATAAATTCCGGGAAATCCATAAAATTACCCCTATAGCAATGTATTTTCATTATACCTTAATTTTGCTCACGCCCCCTTTTTTCCGTAAATTTTATTTTGCTGCAAGGTAACGCCAGCGTTCACGACGTTTCAACAGAACGTTTTCAGTTATTAAGGCGAGAAAAAATCAGGGCTTTCTCAGAATTATTGCTGTGTAACCGCCGTCGTGGTCTGCCGTATCGTCAGCGGCCGGCAGGATGAGCTGTTCGGATTCGAGTTCAAAACCGGTGTTTGTCTGCAAAAAATCTTTGATAAGCCGGCTATTTTCCTGTTTTTGAATGCTGCAGGTGCTGTAGCAGATTTTCCCGCTGGGTTTTATTATTGATGCCGCGGTTTTCAAAAGGTCGGCTTGTATTTCGGAGAGGGCCTGTATTGCCTTTGGTGTTATTCTGTAGCGGGCCTCGATGCGTTTTGCAAGCACGCCGGTATTCGAGCACGGCACGTCCAATAATACTGCGTCGAATTGAGAATCATTAAAGAGCTGTTTGTATTCTATGACTTTAATATTTTTTATGCTGAGGCGGGTAGTATTTTCTTCGACCTTTTTTAGCCGCTCGGTATTGATGTCGGTTGCTACAATCTCGGCCTTGTCGCCGGTTGCTTGGGCTAACTGCGTGGTTTTTGTGCCCGGAGCAGCGCAGAGGTCAAGGATTTTCCAGTCCGGTTTCGGTTTTAAGATATGTACTGGCAGATAAGCTGATATATCCTGAACAGTAAATTGGCCTTGCTCAAAGCCAGGAAGCTGAGTTATGTCTTTTGGACTTTTGATTTTTATCATTTCCGAATCGGGGACTACTTCGACGTCGATATTTGCTGTGTGAAGATTTTCGGCTAATTTTTGAGCCGTTATTTTTAGTGTGTTTGGCCTGATGTAGATGCTCGGCCTGCGGTTGGATGCAAAGCAGACTTGCCGGGTAATTTCTACACCATATTCATCGAGCCAGTCTTTGATAAGCCATTTTGGAAGTGAAAAAGCAGCACTTAGATAATCAGCCAGTGAAGTTTTTTGGTCCGGCAGGATGTCTGTATCAAATTCACAGCCGGTTGTGGGTGTTTGCGGAAGTGTTCTTAGTGAATTGGCTTTTGAAAGGTGGATTTGGCGACTGGTTATATGCCTTGTGATTTGCCGCAGGGCTGCATTTATAAAGCCAGTCTGCTTTTTGCCAACTACGGCTTTGGCATTTTCAACTGCTTCGTTGACGATTGAATAATCCGGCGTTGCAGGTGAGTAGATAAGCTCGAACATTCCGACGCGAATGATATTGAGAACTTTAGCTTGTATCCTCTCGATGGGACAATCGGTGAATCTGGCCATCACCATATCTATTGCGGTCTGATTTCTTATAATTCCAAAGATAAGGTCGGTGGCCCGCTGTCTCTCGCTGGTTTTGTGTAGAAGCTTATTTAAAAGTTCAGAGGCATAATCAAACTTTGGGTCGAACTGATTTAACACCTCAGCCGCAACTGCACGTGCGGATGTTGGTTTTTCACTGGGCATTTTCGTTTTCTATTTTGACAAACATATCACCGGGCTGAGTATGCTGGCCGTTGACGAAAGCCTTGAAGTCCATAATGGCGGAGCCGGCAGGCTTGATTTTTGTAATCTTGAGGGAATCCTGGCCGCAAATCACGTTAAGGTTTCCATCGAGTGTTCCTGCTGATAAACCAGTGGGATTTGAGATAACGACTACTTCTGCCATAGCTATGGTAACGCACGTTGATTTGCCGGTTTTTTTAGACAGGTACGTCACTGAAGCACCCGGCCAGGGGTAAAGACCACGTATCTTTCTTTGAATCTGCTCTGCTGATTCACTAAGGTCTAAAATACCATCTGATTTTTTTAATTTTGGAGCAAGAGTCGCTTTTGAGTGGTCCTGCTTTGTGTACGTTACAGTACCATCTGCAATTTTATCGAGAGTTTCCAACAATAATGGAGCTGCTAATTTTGCGAGCCGGTCGTGAAGCTCGCCAGCCGTTTCGTCAGGTTTTATATCTGTTTCGGCCCGGGCCAGAATGTCACCGGCGTCCATTTTCTCAGCCAATGCGATTATGCTGACGCCGGTCCGGCTTTCGCCGTTTATTATCGCCCAGTTTATAGGCGCCGCTCCGCGATACTTTGGGAGCAGAGAGGCGTGGACGTTGATAGAGCCCCTGGGCGGCAGGTTTATCAGCTCGTTGCCGATTTTCTGGCCGAACGCAACGACCACAATCAAATCCGGCTTATATGATTCGATTTTTTCAATTTCCTCAGGTTTATTTACATTATCTGTCTCTATAAAAGGTATCGAATGGCTCTTTGCCCAGAGAGACACTGGTGTCGGTTTTGATTTTCTGCCTCTGCCGGCTTGCCGTGGAGGCTGAGTGACGATAAACGGAAGAACATGATTTGAGTCAGCTAAAGCATTTAGAAACTCAATACCAAATTGACCACTGCCGAGGTAAGCTATATTCATATTCGTTTCTCGCTGCCGGATGCTCGTCGAGAATCAAGTATCAGGACTCACGCGATTGCTCGTGCTCTTCTGTAAGTTTTTTAAGCTGTTTTCGGTGTGCGATTTTGGCTACCTGACCCATTCGATTGACGATGGTCATTCCCTCGATGTGGTCGTATTCGTGCTGAAGTGCCCTGGCGTACAGTCCTTCGGCCTCTTCTGTAAACTCGTTGCCATCAAGGTCGGTAGCGGTAACTTTGCACTTTTTGTATCTACGAATTTTTGTGTAAATACCCGGAACAGACAGGCAACCTTCGTCAAATTCCGTAAGCTGTCCGTCCGGAGTAACGATGGGATTGATATATACTTTGACGGCCTCTCTTGTTGCATTGAGCGATATAATAAACAGTCGCAACGACACGCCCGCCTGCGGAGCAGCCAGGCCGATGCCTTTGTTTTTCAGCATAATGTCGGTCATCTTCTCGACAAGCCGGCGTATATTATCATCGATTTTTTCGACCGGCTGGGCGTGCCCAACCAAAACCTCAGCCGGATAATGCGTAATTCGACATTTGTCAATATCTGTTATTTTCATATTTCTTTTATTTTGCGGCCTTACGCACTATCTACGCTTTGCGTTTATTATCGTCGAATTCTGTGCCGGTGAAGATGCTGCCGAGATAGTGCTTTCTGACGGTCTCGTTGCGGACAATTTCTGGCGGTGTACCGGCTCCAATCACCTTGCCGTGGTCGATAATATAGGCGTAATCAACCACCTCGAGCGTTCTTTCGACGTTATGGTCGGTAACAAGAATACTGACGCCGGAAGCAACGAGCCGGCGGATTTCGTGCTGCAAATCCTCAACAGCAATAGGGTCAACGCCGCTGAAGGGCTCATCCAAAAGAACCAATGAGGGGTCTGTTACCATAGCACGAGCGATTTCAAGTTTTCTTCGCTCACCGCCGGAAAGAAACCTGCCCTGGCTATCGGCAACCTCTCCAAGCGCAAAACGCTCAATGAGCATAGCTGCCTTGCGGTTGCGCTCGGCTCGGGTGTACGACATTGTTTCCAGAATAGCATATAAGTTATCTCGGACACTGAGGCGTTGAAAGATGCTCGGCTCCTGTGAAAGATAGCCGATGCCGAGGCGTGCTCTTTTGTACATTGGCAGCTTTGTAATATCATGGCCTTCAAAGATGACCGAGCCGCTGTTAGGGGTAACCATTCCCATAATCATTCTAAAGGTGGTGGTTTTGCCAGCTCCATTTCTGCCCAGAAGTCCGACTATACTGCACTGACCAATTGCAATAGATATTTCGTTGACAACAGCCCTGCCGGAATACTTCTTTACCAGCCCACGAGTTTCAAGAAGAGTCATATCCATCATCTCTGTATCTTGTATTGTGTTTTTTATATTGTGTGTGAGGTATTATACCCATATTACCGGCTAAAGCCAATTGTCTTTTTTTTGGCAATTGAGCTAAACAGGGCAAAAACACGCTTTTCCAAAAGCTGATAAATATTCTGGCATTTTTGCAACATTTCTGCTATAAGGTGGTTTTTACCCGCCTTCGCAGAAAGCCACGGGCTTTGCCCGTGGATGAATGCGAAAAGGGTATCCACCGTAGCTTTAGCGTAGGCGGATGTGCTTCGGCGGGTTCCGCCGGAGACGACCGTCCTCCGCAGTAGCAGGACTACTGCCACGGAGGATGGAGAGGTACGACGGGCAGAGCCCATGGGCTCCACATAATATAAGGATCGTTTTATTTACACGCCATAGGCGTATTAATTTGAGAAGGCGTATGTTTGCGGTTCTGAGCGATATACATTCCAACCTCGAGGCCTTAACCACGGTTCTGGCTGATATTGAAAAAAGAGGCATAGAGATAATTTATTGTCTTGGCGATGTGGTCGGTTACGGTCCAAACCCAAGGGAGTGTCTTGACTTGATTATAGAGAAAGCCAGGTGGTGCATTCTGGGCAATCACGATTATGCGGTCTTCTATGAGCCGACAAATTTCAACTACGCCGCGGAGCAGGCAAGTTTTTGGACACGTGAGGTTCTGGAAACAGAGGAATATAAGCCAGGCTGTGACAGGCGCTGGCGCTTCTTGGGCGAGCTGCCGATGCGACGGACACTCAAAAGCAGGCTGGGGCCAACTACAGCAATAATGGATTTTGTTCATGCTTCACCCAGAAAGCCGATTAATGAATATATCTTTCCTGATGATGTTTACAGCAATCCGCTAAAGGTTCGGCTGCTCTTCGAGCGGGTCAAGCATATATGCTTTGTCGGCCATACGCATATGCCTGGTGTATTTCTCAATGAGCCAGATTTCTATCCGCCGGATGAGCTTGGCAATTTCTATCCGATTATCGATGGCGAGAAAGCAATTATTAATATCGGCTCTGTAGGACAACCGAGAGACAAAAACAATCGGGCAAGCTATGTGTATGTAGATGAAAATGAGGTGCACTTTGTCCGGCTTCAGTACGATATTGAAACTACTATGAAAAAGATAAAAGCAATCGACCAACTGGATACCTTCCACGCCGACAGACTGCTCGATGGGAGATAAAATCGTTTCTCGCGACTCGATGCTTCCACCTTCGCTCCCGACGTCTTCTTGTCGAAGACAAGAGTGGGGACGGCGGACAAGCAATACACGAGAGGACAGTCATGAGAGATGAGGGACGAAGGACGATAGATAAGATGCGATATTTAACTTTATTTATAGCTGGATTTATTGTTTTCTGCGGGTGGCTTGTTATTGAATCCGGTATAGATTCCCGCTCCTTCGACTTTGCTCAGGACAGGTTGCGCGGGAATGACAAAGAAGGTGTCGGAAAACCCTGTATTCTTTTGCAGCAAACAACGGCTAACGAAAATCCGCAGGCCGATGAATCTCCTGCTGGCAGCCCTTCGACTCCCTCGACCACGCTCGGGACAGGTTCACCCAGGACAGGCAAAAGCCATCAGGAAATGGCTGCTGTTACAACTTTCGAGGCCTATGGAGGTTCAGCTGAGACTGTTAAACTCGGCTCAATCGACCCAAAGAGCTGGTTTATGTACGAGTTGGAATTGAGCACCAAAGGAGCAGCGATAAAGAGAGCTACCTTTAGCGGATTTGATGACCGTGATTATAAAAATCCTCAGCCGTTGGTGATTCTTTCTCCTGTGGAGCTGGCCGGTGGTGATGAAGTTTTGTCGATGGCAAACAGAGAGTTTGTGTTTGTTCAGGAGAAGCTGCAATTGCCGCTACAGGGTTTGCAATTCAGGAGTCTCGGCAAAGAAACGGCAGAGGACGGCTCTCAAACGGCTCGGTTCGAAGCGATTATCAAAACGTCAGCCGGTAAGCCGGTAGTGAAACTATTAAAAACATACAAAGTCAGCCCTGACAGCTATCTTTTGGATTGCAGCGTAGCGGTTGAAAATCTTGCCGACAGAGAGCTAAAGTATCAATTCAATATGGCCGGTCCATTAGGACTCGGCAGAGAGGCTTTCAGGGCCGATATGAGGAAGGTCGTTGCCGGCTTTAGAGATTCGCAGGGCCGGATTACCAGTGTAAGACTTGACAGGAAAAAACTACTCAAGGCAAAGACCCCTGATGACAGGCGGTTGATAAAAAGTGGGGACAACTTTCTCTGGGCCGCTGCGGTCAACAAGTATTTTGCGGCCATAGTGGTGCCCGTTCCGGATGAGGGCAAAGAGTACTGCGACTGGGTGACAGAGAGGACAGGTCGGTTCTATAATCCCGATGGGGACGATAAGGCCGACAGCGGCGATGAAACGGTAGGGTTGGATTTGAAAATTGCCACAAGCAAACTGGCTCCGGCGGACCAGGCGAACAGCACAAAAATATATAACTTCCATGTGTATGTGGGACCCAAGGATAAAAGTCTCTTCGATAAAAACGATCTCTATCGAACGCTTGGCTTTGTTCAAACGATAGATTTTATGGCCTGTTGTTGCCCGGCGAGCATTATAAGCCCACTGGCCTTTGGGATACTAGCAATAATGAAATGGATGTACGGCATAATCGGCAACTACGGTGTGGTCATTATCATACTGGTGTTTTTGATGCGTCTGATTATGCATCCGATTACCAAAAAGAGCCAAGTCTCGATGAGCAAGATGGGTAAGCTCGGTCCGAAGGCCGAGGAAATAAAGAAAAAATTCGCCAATAACAAGGCCGAAATGAACAAGCAAATAATGGCTCTTTATAAAGAGCAGGGGGCTTCTCCGATTTTTGGCTTTCTACCGATGTTCGTGCAGATGCCCATCTGGATTGCGTTGTGGAGCGCCGTGTATGCCAGTATTGATTTGCGTGGAGCAGCGTTTTTGCCGTTCTGGATTACCGACCTTTCGGTGCCCGACGCCCTGGTCAGATTTTCAACGATAACACTGCCGCTGCTTGGCTGGAGGATAGAGTCGCTGAACCTGCTGCCTATTATGATGGGCGTGGCTTTCTTTCTGCAGCAAAAACTTATGCCGTCGCAGGCGTCAGCATCGGCAAGTCCCCAAATGGCTCAGCAGCAGAAAATGATGATGATAATGCTGCCGTTGATGTTTCCGCTGATGTTATACAAGGCGCCGTCAGGGGTGAATCTGTATATTATGGCCAGTACCTTTGCTGGTGTTTTTGAGCAGTATGTCATTCGCAAACACATTCGTGAAAAAGAACAGACAGAATCGAAAGGCCTGGTTGCCGTAACGAGTAAGACCGGCGGAAAAGTCAAAAAGAAAAAGCCCAAACCCTTCTATAAGATTTGAGGACAGAAGTCAGAGGACAGACGACAGAAAAATCTGACTTCTGACATCTGGCTTCTGATTTCTGGCTTCTGTAATCTCTTATGTATGACCTGAGCGATACTATTGTGGCGGTTAGCTCTCCGAGTTCACAGGAGAGGGTGATTATTCGCATAACCGGCCCTAAGATGGTCGAAATCTGTCAGCAGATTTTCAGGCCGCCTATCTCTATCAAAACAAACGGTCTGATTACCGGAAGTATAACGGTAGATGACGAGCTTAAGGTTGAAGCGAAACTGTACCTGTCTTTTGGCCCGCGCTCTTATACCGGTGAGGACGTTGCCGAATTTCACACCTATACTAACGCTGCTGTTGTAGAAACCTTAATGGGCAAGATGTTTAGCCAAGGCCTTCGAATGGCAGGGCCCGGTGAGTTCACGGCGCGCGCATACCTAGCCGGCAAGATTGATTTAACACAGGCGGAGGCAGTGAATGAAGTCGTGGTAAGCTCCAATACCTTTCAATTAGCTGCTGCTGAGAAACTTCTGAGCGGGCGATTAGCTGAAGCTACAGCAAAAATACAGTCAGAGCTGATGGATTGTCTCAGCTTAATCGAAGCGGGTCTGGATTTCAGCAGCGAAGATATCGAATTTATAACTCGACCGCAGGCGGTTGAAAAACTTACCTGGATAAAGATGGAGCTTGAGCAGTTGCTTTCTGGCAGCATCAGGAATGAATCATTAATCGATTTGCCAGCGGTGGGCATAGCAGGAGCAACCAATGCCGGCAAAAGCAGTCTGTTGAATAAGTTGCTCGGCGAAGAAAGAAGTATCATATCAGACAGGCACAAAACCACAAGGGATGTCCTGACGGGACTACTATCTCTGACGCATTGTAGATGTGTGCTGTTCGACTGTGCAGGATTGTTGGCTACAGCAGAGAATATTCTTGATGAATTGGCGCAGCAAGCAGCAGTCGAGGCGCTGCGCAACAGCTCTGTGGTTGTATTTTGCGTGGATGTTTCAAAAGACCCCAGACTCAAGACACAAGACACAAGATATAATGCTCCAGAGCTTGGAATGTGGGCCGATGAGATTAGTCTATGGTCTTTGGTCTGTGGTCTTGGGTCTGTACCGGCGATACTGGTTGCAACAAAATCTGACCTCGTCTCAGAGGAGATGTTAGCTAATCGACTTGCCGAGTTAAATAAGTTATTTGCCGCCAAGTTTTTACCAACTTCTGCAGTAACCAGCGTTGGTGTGGAACAGTTGCGAAATACAATTGATAAGAAATTAATCGAGCTGGTACTTGGTACAGGTAGCGAGGGGCTTTCTGAGCAAGCGTCGGGGGTTGCTCTTATGGCCCGGCACAGACAGGCCGTCACAGATGCGATTGAAAACGTCAGCGAAGCCATGATTGAGTTGAAAGCCAGCAATGATGAGGTAACTGCAATGATGCTGCGGGCAGCGTACAAGGCGATGAGCGATATCGAGCAGCAGCATATCGACGAAGAGATTCTGGACAGGATATTCAGCCAATTCTGTATAGGAAAATAAAGATAGTTATTAGTTAAATAGTAACTGGTAAAAAGAATGCAAAAATCAAAGATTAAAAATCAAAATTATGGAGTTGCCGCAAAGCGGCAACGACTTCCTTAATTTTACATTTCGATATTTGATTTTTAATATCCTGTAACCAGTTACCAATAACCACTCATTAGTTGTTATTTGTCTTTTGCCTCGAATTCAGCGTCGATTACATCATCGTTACCGTCTTTTCTTTTAACCTCGCCTTCGGGTGGCGGAGGTGGTTTTTGCTCAGCTGTGCCCGAAGCTGCTGAAGCGGCCTGCTTTTTGGCGGCTTCTTCATAGAGAACCTTACCCAATTCCTGGCTGGCAGTGCCGAGGTTTTCGATGGCTTTTTTTATTGCGTCGGCGTTATCGCCTTTTATAGCATTTTTGAGGTTGTTAGTGGCGCTTTCGATTTTTCCCCGGATTTCACCAGAGACCTTATCGCCATGCTCTTTGAGAGTTTTTTCAGTGGAGTAAATCAGCTGGTCGGCCTGGTTCTTCAGGTCCACCACCTCTCTTTTCTTTTTGTCATCTGCGGCGTGTGCCTCAGCGTCCTTTGTCATCTTTTTAACCTCATCGTCACTGAGGCCTGAACTGGATTTAATTTCAATTGATTGTTGCTTGCCGGTGCCGAGGTCTTTTGCTGAGACGTTCAAAATGCCGTTGGCATCAATGTCAAATGCAACCTCAATCTGCGGAATACCTCGCGGGGCCGGCGGAATATCAGCAAGCTGGAATCTGCCGAGCGTTCGGTTGTCCCGCGCAAATTCACGCTCGCCCTGAAGCACATGGATATCAACGGTGGTCTGATTGTCCGCAGCGGTCGAGAAAATCTCCTTCTTGCTGGTAGGGATGGTTGTGTTGCGCTCAATCAGTTTTGTCATAACACCGCCGAGCGTCTCGACACCAAGGGAAAGAGGCGTTACGTCCAGCAGCAGAATATCCTTTACGCCCGCATCGCCGGCCAGGACAGCGCCCTGAATGGCGGCGCCCAATGCAACTACCTCATCAGGATTGATGCTCTTGTTCGGTTCTTTACCGAAGATTTCTTTGACTATTTCCTGAACCTTTGGAGTCCTTGTCGAGCCGCCTACCAGCAGGACTTCGGTGATGTCCTTAAGTTCCAGCTTTGCATCCTCCATTGCTTTGTAGCACGGTTGTTTTAGACGTTCAAAAACGTGCTCAACCAGCGATTCGAACTTGCTTCTGGTGACGGTCATCTGCAGGTGCTTCGGGCCTTTTGCGTCAGCGGTGATAAAGGGCAGATTAATGGTCGCTTCGACCTGCGAGCTCAGTTCGCACTTTGCCTTTTCAGCAGCCTCTTTGAGCCGTTGATGTGCCATCGGGTCTTCGCGCAGGTCGATGCCCTCTTTCTGTTTGAACTCATCGGCGATATGGTTTATCAAGACGGCATCAAGGTCATCGCCGCCGAGATGGGTGTCACCGTTTGTGCTGAGGACTTCAAGAACACCGCCTTCCTCGCCAAAGCCGCCGATATCAAGGATGGAGATATCGAATGTGCCGCCGCCGAAGTCAAAGACGGCCACTTTCTGGTCCTTTTTCTTCTCGACGCCGTAGGCAAGGGCCGCGGCAGTCGGTTCGTTAATAATCCTGCGGACATTGAGGCCTGCGATTTTGCCTGCGTCTTTTGTGGCCTGTCGCTGGGAGTCGTTAAAATATGCTGGGACGGTAATAACGGCATCGGTTACTTTTTCGCCCAGATAATCCTCAGCGGTTTTTTTCAAATCCTGCAGGACCATAGCTGAGATTTCCGGCGGGGTGTATTCTTTCCCGCGGACCCGGACTTTGACCAGCTCCTCCGGTCCGCCGGTAATTTTGTAAGGAACAATTTTTTCTTCCGATGAAACTTCGCTATGGCGTCTGCCCATAAAACGCTTGATTGAAAATACGGTGTTTTCGGGATTTGTTACCTGCTGATGGCGCGCAATCTGTCCGACGAGCCGCTCGCCCTTGTCCGTGAAGCCGACCACCGAAGGCGTCAGCCGGGAGCCGGAAGAATTTATCAATACCTTCGGCGCCGAACCTTCCATAACGGCGACCACGGAATTTGTCGTTCCCAAATCTATGCCAATGATTTTAGCCATAATCATCTCCTTTTTTTGCCACAGAGATTTTATTTATATTTAATCTGTGGTTATTTATTCGCAAAAGCCGTGCCAAAAGTCAAGCACAATCTGTTTTGAGCAACTAACATCTTTTATTTCAGGAAGTTATGGCTTCTGACTTCTGTTTTCCGTCTTCTATCTTCTTGTTAATAGTGCCATTTTGGCAGCCCCGCAGCTACTTTGAGAATACACAATCAAAGTAAAATGAAGGTTTTTTTACAATCTGGACTGAAATATATATTCGGGAGCTAAATCTTAAAAGTAGGTGCGGGGCCACATCTCTATGAGTGGAATCGAGCATTGTTTTTTGCTTGACATTTGGGGACATTTGCCTACAATAGATGTTAGATTTGCAAGTCGTTCATAGGAGGAGCGGCACGACTTTATCTTAGGTATCAGGCAGGTTATTAGGAAATCAAGGCATAGGATATCAGGAATCAGGTTATCAGGTACTAAAGCGAGAAAATAATCCGCAACTTTAGGCACTTTACACTTCTTAAGGTCTTGGTGGCAAAATTCTCTGTGACCCCGGCGTTCTCAGCGGTGAAAAATATCTCCTAACCATTTAGTGCGGAGCGGATGATTTGTGCGCGAAGTGCATCTCTGTGCGTGGAATCGAGCGGCTTTCCATAATTTAACTGCAGATGCGCCGGCAAAGTCAACAAAAACAGCCGATTGATAGTGGCGATAGAAAGACTACCTTTGCCATCTGCATCGCTGAGCCGGGAGAGCCGGTCTATCGCAGGAGTTGAGGCCCCCATATGTTCGTGCATATTTAAGCCCAGCCGTAAGTGACTCAATAAGTATAATGCCTCCTGCGAACTTATCAAATGGGCGCCTCGTAACAGTGCCATCGCGCGAGAGATTTTGTCGTTGAGAAGGTCAGCATCCTCCGAGAGCAGCCGTTTTCTGGCAGCATTTTCATATTCGACTATTTCAGGGATAATGGAGTTTTCAAATTGGGAGACGATATCCTTCTCTGAAATTCCAAGCGTTACCTGGTTTGAGAGCTGATAAAAATCGCTTGCAGCCTCGGTGCCTTCGCCGAACAGGCCGCGTACCGCCAAGCTCATATCCCTTGTGGCACGAAGGAACTTTTCTATCTGGCCTGTCATCTTAAGGGCCGGTAAGTGCAACATTACCGAGACCCGAATTGCGGTACCGAGGTTTGTGGGACAGGCCGTTAAATATCCATAACGAGGACTAAAGGCGTAGTCGACCTTTTGCTCTACTGTATCATCGATATTGTTTATCTGCTCGAGACATTGGAAGAGTTGACAACCGGCCTTTAACACCTGCAACCTCAGGTGGTCCTCTTCATTAATCATAGCAGTGAAGAATTCCCGCTGAGCGATAACAGCACCTCGCGGGCCTTTGCCAAATGCGTGGTTATGGCTGATAAGGTGCCTTTCCACGAGCAAATGACGATTTAAGGTTGGGGCCTTGTCCACGCTGATATAAAATACTTTGTCGCCAAGGTCAAGCGACATCAAAACATCTTTTAGCTTATTGAGAATTTCGGACTTTTCAGAAGTTGAGCAGTGACTGAGGAATTTATAGCCAGCGATGTTTCTGGCCAAGCGAATCCGTGAGGATATAACAATATCCGACATCGGCCCGGAGCCGCCAAACCACTCGTTTATATCATTACTTATATCGGTTAACTTCATCTCTCGTCTCTCAATGCTGGATTCCGCCTGCGGCGGATAAACCTCGATGCTCGCCGAGTATCTCCACAGGATGCCTATCGGCGGAGAATCAAGTATCAAGATTCCATTTTGTTTATTTTGTCCCGCAATTTGGCTGCCAGTTCGTAGTCCTCGCTTTGCACAGCAGCTTCGAGCTGTTTACGAAGGTTGAAAAGTTCTACCTGCTTTTTTGTATCCTTCGGAGTTTTTGAGGGGAGCTTGCCACTGTGGGTTGTCTTGCCACTGTGTGCTTTCTTGATAAGTGGTAGCAGCGATTTCTCAAAAACCTCATAATCGTAGGGGCATCCTAAGACCGCCTCTTTGCGAAATTGAGCTAACGTTATGCCACAGCATGGGCATTGAACCTGCTGGCCCGGCTGGCCAGATAAATCATCGTCTGATGGCTGGGCAGCAAGCAAGCCACCGAGCAGCTCATTTATAGGAATATGACTCTTGACAGCTATTCCCTGCTCGACAGCACACTGCTCGCAAATGTGCATTTCTTCTCGATTGCCGTCGGTAATCTCAGTTAGATGAATAGTCGCATCATTTTTTTTACAAATCTGACATTGCATACTAAATCCTCGCAGAGATAAACGAGCACTCGGCTCCAAAGTCTTATTATATCAAAAGCAAGATGGAACTGCAAACTATTGTATCGTTTTTCAAAAATATCGGCAAAATTATGAGCGAGCAGAACCCCACGTGAGGGTTCCCGCCCGTCTTGGCTCAGCCAAGCTGATACAGGCAAGTCGGAGTCCCAAACGTGGGGTCAAATATTTATCCGCCTTCGGCAGATTTAGCCTGCCGTAAAAACTTTATTTTTGTTCGACCGATTTATCCTTGGAGAATATTGCTGAACAGCCCGGCTCTTCGACAACTTCGACGCTTTGAAGTATGACAACTTTAGGCAGTTTGGCTCGCAGTTTTTCATATATATATCTGGCTACATTCTCAGCTGATGAACTGTTCTTCTGAAAATAATCATTGCTGTCTAACGTCGTATTATCAAACTCGGCCACGATGTTGCAAATCAGCTCCTTAAGCTGGCCGAAATCCATCACAAGCCCCATACTGTTAAGCTTTTTGCTGCTGACATCAACTGTAACCGACCAGCTATGATGGTGCTCAGGTTCTTTCGAGCCATCTGGCGATGTCAATCGATGCGATGCCCAAAAGTGCGTTTCAACACTAATAGTAAACATCTCTCGTAACTGGCCCCTTGTAATTCATGCCCCTGAGTCACGGGTCACGAGCGACTTTTTTTAGTCGCTGTTTCAGATGCTTATGAACGTTTTCTGGAATGAGGTTCGATAGGTCACCACCCAGAGATGCCACTTCACGTATCAATGTCGAACTTGTAAAGCCATACTGCTCACTGGTCATAATAAATACAGTTTCGATGCCAGCCACAGCCCGATTGGTCATAGCAAGCTGGAACTCGTACTGAACGTCGGTAAGGGAACGCAGGCCTCTGAGAATGACGTCCGCCTTTTTTCTGGCGGCGTATTCGACCGTCAGCCCCTCGAAACTCTCGACCGAGACGCCGGTCATCCGCCTTTGACGAATGATTTCTTCTATCATTTCCACCCGTTCCTGGGGGGTAAAGAGCTGGTTTTTAACAGGGCTTTTGCCAACCGCGATTATAAGCTCATCGAAGAGCTTCATACCACGCTCGATAACATCAAGATGGCCGTTCGTAATCGGGTCAAACGAGCCGGGGAAAACCGCCCTTACAAATTTTTTACCCATCAGCACACTCCCGTACTAATTGTTCCTTCAGCAAAAAATGCTCACTTACCCTCGGATTGCGACTGTTTCTAAGCCTAATTAGTACGGAATTATTATACTGGTTTGGTAGAAACAATCAAAGATTTATCCTTTTAACCGTTCAGATAGTATAAATTGCGTCTATGTGTCATCACGATATCCGCCGTATGTAGGCCGGGCAATCTTAAAAGCTCAAAAATTGAGATTGCTTCGGTCGCTTTGCTCCCTCATAATGACAATGGTAGATAGCTAACTATAATTCTTTGATTTCTATGGTGTTAGGTGGTCTGCGTTTCTTGTTCTTTGGTAAGTGTAATGGGGATATCGAGCCAGAAGGTTGAGCCCTTGCCCGGCTCGCTTTCCAGGCTGATACTTCCAGCCAACATAGTTGCCAATTCCCTGCTGATGGTAAGGCCCAAGCCACTGCCGTCCGTTTGGCGAGTTAAAGAGCCGTCAACCTGCCGAAACTTTTCAAAGATTTTTTCCTTGTCGGACTCGGCGATACCACAGCCGGTATCGGTAACCGCAATGCGAACCATGTTTTCTTCCCGCCGCAGGCGGGCTCGAACTTCAATTCTACCCCGCTCTGGCGTGAATTTAACAGCGTTGCTGAAAAAGTTGTAAAGTATCTGCTGGACCTTGCCGGCATCTGTTAAGAGTGTTGGAATATCATCATCGACAACAAGTTTGACTTTGATTTTCTTTTTCTTGGTCTGCAAAGAGAATTGTGCGATGATATCTTTAATAAGCTCTCGTATAAATGTTTGTTCAATATTTAGCTGGATTTTCCCGGCTTCGGTCTTCGCCAAGTCCAGCAGGTCGTTAATCATATTTAACAGGCGATTGCCACTGGAGATGACATTTTCAGCGTACCTCTTGTTTTTATCCTTTTGTAAAAAACCGGTTTTGTCTCGCAGAACTTGTGCAAAGCCAAGTATTGCATTTAAGGGCGTTTTGAACTCGTGAGAGATATTTGCTAAAAATTCACTCTTTAATTTATTGGCCTTGAAAAGTTCTATATTTCGCTCGGAAAGCTCGACTATTTTGTCATCAAGCTGTTTGTTTGTCTGCCGTAGTTTCTCCTGGACAACCTGCAGGCCATCGAGCATATGGTTAAAGGCGTTGGCAAGTTTCTCGTATTCGTCACCAGTTTTTATTGCGCTTCTTGTATCGAGATTTCCTTCTGCGACGTTGTTGGCCAGCGCCCGTAGCTGCCGGATTGGCCTAAGGATTACCCGCTGGGTTATCATATAAAAGGCGACAATGGCCCCTGTGCCGCCAATCAGACCTGCGACAATTATCCAGATAAGATTCATAAGTGTTGTTTTGCTGATTTCATCGGCTGGTCGCTGAACAATCGCGGCGCCAATCGGCTCATTTTTGCTAAAAGGGCTGGCAGAACCCTGCGGATTATGACAGCTTATACAGCTATCGGTGGCTCTGAAAATTCTTACGTAATTACTGTACAGCAGGCCATCATATCTGGCGAAAGTAACATTATCGTCTCTGCTCTGGTCAGCTTTTAAGAGGTCGACCATTTTCTTTTGCACATCAGCCAGGGTCTGAAGCTGCTTATTATCCTGTTGGCTAGTGAAGCAAATCCATAGCAAATCAAAATCGTTTACATCGAGTACGGCACCGGTATTACCAAGTACCGGCAGTGTTGTTTCGCCGACTTGCTGTCTCTGGAAATGTCGACGTAATAGTATCTGTGATGAAGCCCGCCCTGCGTCCAGAGTGGCCTTTTTTGTAAGCTGATTCATCCAGATGTAAAGTAAAAGAAGAACAAGAGCCAAGACAAAGACCACCGCTGCCCCAAATGCCAGCTGACACTTTCTCGCCAGCGAAAGAGGCGATAACCGCAGTAACTTCAAAATCCGCAGCCAAATACGTTTCAAATTAAGACGCATCGTATCAACGCTTAAAAACGGTCAAAACCCCGCTCAAGGGTTCCCGCAAGGCGGTGTCCCAAACGTGGGGCTAAATATAGATTGCTTTGCTTCGCTCGCAATGACAACCTTCGCAATTTATTGCTTTTGCTCGTCAGTTTTTTGCTCTGGTTTGTGTGAGTGCCTTTGCGTTCGCAGGCTAAGCTCGTCAAGCTGTTTTTGGTCCACTTCACTTGGCGCATCAGTTAAAAGGCATTGACCTCGCTGGGTCTTTGGAAATGCAATTACGTCTCTTATATTTTCCGTGCCGGTTAGCAGCATAATCAATCGGTCCAGGCCGAGAGCAATGCCGCCGTGCGGTGGAGCGCCATATTCCAGAGCCTTCAAAAAGAACCCAAACCGCTGCCGAGCCTGCTGTTTTGAGATTTTGAGCAGACCAAAGACCTTCTGCTGAACCTCTGGGTCGTGGATACGAATACTGCCGCCGCCAATCTCGCAGCCATTGACGATAATATCGTATGCCTGGGAGCAGATATTGGCAGGATCTGTATCGAGCTTTTCAATATCCTCGGGCACCGGCGAGGTAAACGGATGATGTAGAGAATCATATCGTTTTTCATCCTCATTCCATTCAAACAGTGGAAAGTCCACCACCCAAAGAAATTCAAATTTATTCTCATCGTAGAGTTTCAGGTCTCTCGCCAGCCTGCATCGCAGAGGCGCCAGGGCTTTGTTGGCGGCTGCATACTCATCTGCAACGAACAAAAGCATATCGCCGTCTTTTGCGCCAAAGCGTTCGATAATCTTCTGTTGCTGTTCGGGACTAAAGAACTTGGCGGAACCGCCGGCAAGTGAAAGTCCGTTGTTTTCACTTTTGACCTTTGTCCAAGCCAGGCCTTTAGCGCCGTAATCGGCTACAAAATTGGTTAATGTTTTTTCGATATCACTTCTGGAGTATTTTTCACCGGGTGCACAAAGGCCCTTTACGACTCCGCCCTGTTCAACCACCGTTGTAAATACTTTGAATGTACTTTGTTTTACAATATCGGATATATCTTTTAGCTTCATATCGAAGCGTAAGTCTGGCCTATCGGTGCCGTAATCGGCCATTGCGTCTTTGTAAGATACTCTCCGCATAGGTACCTTTACATCCACGTCAAGAATCTGTTTCCAAATTTTTGCTACAAGATTTTCGTGTACGCCGATGACATCGTCACTGTCGACAAAGCTCATCTCGACGTCAATCTGCGTAAATTCTGCCTGCCTGTCGGCCCGTGGGTCTTCATCGCGGAAGCAGCGAACTATCTGGAAGTATTTATCGATGCCGCTTACCATCAGGATTTGCTTAAACAATTGCGGCGATTGAGGCAGTGCATAGAAACAGTTCTGAAACAACCGGCTTGGTACGAGGAAATCCCTTGCGCCTTCTGGTGTGCTTTTTGCCAGCATCGGCGTTTCAATCTCCCAGAAGCCCAGCGCATCGAAATAGCCCCGCGTAATTTTGGTTACGCGATGTCGTAGGTGCAGTTTGTGCTGCATTTCTGTTCGACGAAGGTCAATGTAGCGATTTTTCAGCCGAAGCTCCTCGGACGTTTTTTCGGCGCTATCGATTTCAAAGGGCGGTGTTTTGGAGATATTTAGAATTTCCAGTTGCTCGACAGCCACCTCGATTTGGCCTGTTGGCAGCTTAGGATTTGCCATACCTTCGCTTCTCAGCTGAACAATGCCTTTAGCGGCTATTACCCACTCGCAACGAACTGCTCTCGCTGGTTTGTGTGCACCGGGATGTCTCTCAGGATTAAAGACAAGTTGGGTCAGGCCATATCTATCGCGTAAATCAATGAAAACCAGATTGCCGTGGTCGCGATAGGATTGAGCCCAGCCAGCCAGTGTTACTTTTTTGCCGGCATCGTCCAGCCGAAGCTGTCCACAATTATGTGTTCTTTTTAGCATCGTAAAATCTCTCTTAATCCGTACCCTGTGTTTGAATCTACTAATTAAGGTTCTTTATAAGCATATATTATACGCGTCTTTATGATAGTGCACTGCAGTTATTTCGTCAATAATGGGTTTTTGATATCCAGCCTTCGGCAAAGTTGCTGATTCTGCCGATAAGACTGAGTCAGCGGCTTTTTGTAATTTTTGTAAGACATCGCTACAGAAATGTAAGTATAGGCCGGAATTAGGCTTGTCGGATTTTCTGCAGACAACAAGAACTTTGTGTGAAATATTTTTGATATAATACTTGACAAGATATAAGGTAAAAATTATTTTATATAATGGCGAGAGTATTCAATGGAAACGTTTTAAGTTAGTCATTTACAATGAATATTATCTCCGCCGGTACGAACAAATTCTTTTGAAAATTAGTATATTTGAAAAGAGTTATTTGATAAAACCCATTTTTTAAGCATTCAACAGGGCTGGGGATATCTCGCTTTTTCCTCTCCCTCCGCACCCAGCCCTGTTCTCCTTTTATATACCCAGCCGCAGAGTTTTCTGGGGTTTGTAGTTTTTGCCACCACTGTGCTAAGCTATTAAAAAGCTTGAGATTGAAGTGCCGTATCTGCCCTCTGTTTTTGCTCCTGTCAACTATAAGATGCTTTTGCACCATCTTATCCACTCTCTATTTAACTCCAACATTAAAACACCCAAATATCTGCTGAAAAATCACACAGAACTCTAAAAATCAACGAAAGATTCACTATTTTACAAATTTTAAAAAAAATTTGTAAAAAATCTTACAAAATACTTGACAAAGTTCTAAAATATGTTAATATTTCATCGGTGTTTAGTAATTACTTAACAAACAATAGCATTGAAGGTCAAAAATGCAGCTTTTTTCAAAACAGCTTTCGCCAGCTCATTTGAAGACCTCTCGCCTACAACGAAGCCTATCCCGCTCCGATGCGGCGAGCCTCCGCCGAGACGAGTGGCGGAACTGGACGAGACAAACCTACCACCCCTTCTTCCCCACTTCTGCAGAGATAAGTTTACCCGCCATAAGCATGGCAGGTTTAACCCTGCAAAAGCAGGAGCAAGAAAACTGTGGGTTGGTAATCAGCCAAGAAGGGAGGGGATTTGAGGTGTGATGGTTCGTAATTCACCCTTGCTACTCTGCGAAGCGCTGCGAAGCACGAGTCGCAGTGCTACAGAGAATGGGACGGAAAAAATTCACGATAACCTCTCGCAAAAGACGCTTAAAACAAAGGCCGATTATCGCGACAGAATCGAACTTTTGCACAACAGGGTGAATCTGCTCAAAGGAAAAGATAAACTGCTGATGACAATGTATCTGGACAACAGCAATAGCTTTCGTCAGATGGGTCGGCTGGCTGGAATGGATGAGACAAGCATCTCTCGAAGAATAAACGGGATTATCGAACGGCTGATAGATGGGAAATATATCGCCTGTCTACGAAACCGCGACAAATTAACCGCCAACGAAATGATTATCGCAAAAGAGTACTTTCTGCTGGGCCTGTCAATAAGAAAAATCGCAGCAAAACGACAATGGACGTACCATCGAACTCGACAAATCATAAAAAAAATCCAACAACATATATTAGCCATGAAGACACAAAGCCACAAAGAAGACCAGAAAAAAGAAACCGCAGAAAATAAAAAATAAATCGGTGAAATCTGTATATTTCGTGATTGAAAAATAATGAAGTAGGAGCTATGCCGACATACAGTATATCAAAAAGCTTTCAATGGAATGGACGGATTAGCGACAAGGTCGCTCAGGTTTGCAGGATGTTCGGCCTGACAGTGGACCGGCTCAAGAATAATCATATCAATTTTAACTGCCGACTTCAAATCAACGATGGTGACATCGTTTATATCACCGGCCCATCGGGTGCAGGTAAAAGCGTACTGTTGGGTGAGCTGGAAAAATCAATCCCTGCATCAGACAGAGTGAACCTCGCTCGAATAAAACTTCCGAGAGACAAAACCCTCATCGATTGTATTGATGGTGACTTTCTCTCCTGCCTTAGAACACTCAGCACAGCAGGTCTCAACGACGTCTTCCGCATTCTCAATCAGCCGGCCAATCTCAGCGAAGGCCAACAATACCGGTTCCGCATAGCGATGGCACTTGCAGAGGGTAAAAAATTTATTTTCGCAGATGAGTTTTGCTCAAACCTCGACCGCATTACCGCTGCTGTGATTTCGCACAATATACACAAATTTGCAAAACGAAAAGGCGTGACATTTGTCTTGGCGGCAAGCCACGATGACATACTTCTCGACCTGATACCTGATGTTCTGGTCGTACAAGAGCTGTCAGGCGAGACGCAGGTTATCTATAAGAAGTCAGAGGTCAGAAGACAGACGATGGACGATGGACGATAGACGATGGACGTACGACGAAAAAGCTGCTCAATATGTAAAAGACTGCAGGTTGTCCCGGGCAACATCGAGGATTACGAATCGCTGTCACATTACCACTACCGTGACTCTCGGCTGGGGCCGTTTGCCGTCATCTTTGCGCTTAGGGGCGATTCTGTGCTGGCTCAGCGAGCAGGCATAAAAACTATCGGTGTTATCGCTTATACAATGCCGACTCCTGCGCTTGAGCTTCGCAATATTGCTACCGGCGATTTATTCGTCGGCCTGGATAGAAGCACTCAGCTGGCGCTTATCAATAAAAATATCCGCAGAATAAGCAGGGTTATCGTTGAGCCGAGATTCCGCTCGCTCGGCCTGGCCACTCGATTAGTCAGCGAGACAATGCCCCTGCTCAATGTCCCCATCATCGAGGCGATGGCGGTGATGGGACTGATAAATCCGTTCTTTGAAAAAGCCGGAATGAAGCCATACAATGCAAAAACTCCCGCAAGATGCTCACGACTCATCGAGGCGTTCAACCTCGCCGGCATAGAAGGACATCAACTCATCGATGCCGAGTATGTACAGCGAAAACTTGACAAGCTCCCAAAAGAACAATCTGAATTTATCGAGCTTGAAATAAGACGCTTTCTGCAAAGCTACGGCAAACGTAGAATGATGCCGCCGGGCCCAGAAAGGACAAGATACATACTGAGCAAACTGACCGACAGGCCGGTCTATTACATATGGCTCAGTAAGAATTTAGAATTGAGAATTTAGAATTAAGAAATATGACAAATCAGATTCAGTCAATACCCTTAGACAAACTCGCCCCACATCCTGCTAATCCTAACCGAATGAGCAAGGCAAATTTTGCAAAGCTCGTTCGCAACATCGAGCGGACCGGCCGATATGAGCCCTTGATTGTCCGTCCAGTATCCGGTATCGAGCATCCAGATTGTTTTCAGATTATCAACGGCCATCATCGCTGGCTGGCCTTAAAAAAGCTTGGCAGAAAAGAGGCAGATGCAATCGTCTGGGACATTGACGATGAGCAGGCAGACATACTGCTTGCAACGCTTAACCGGCTCTGTGGACAAGATGTGCTTGAGAAAAAACTCGCACTTCTAAAACGGCTCAACGAGCGAATGCAAACAAGTGAACTTGCAAAGCTGCTGCCGCAGACAAAAGCCCAGCTCGAAAAACTAATCAAGCTCGACTCCCAACAAGTATCGAGCATCGAGTATCGAGCATTAAGTTTTTCAAATCCGCTGGTCTTTTTCGTAAGTGACGAGCAGCAACAGGTCATTGAAGCCGCGCTTAATTTTGCTCTGCAGGACAATCCCGCCCCTATCAGGGACAGGACTGGGGTTCTTGACTATTCATATACCAACCCACCAAACGACAGGCGGACAAAAGCAACCAAAAGAGCATCAGCACTGTCGGCTATCTGCCAATATTACCTCGACCACAAACAGGCACAAATCAAGGCCCTTTTGGGATTTCAGGTTACGTCAAGGCCTACGCCTTGACGAGAAGGAGTAATCATTGATGGCTAAAACAAAGAATCCGCCAAAAAGACGGCGGACAAGCCTTACAAAGAAGCAGCAAGCAATGCTCGATGAGATATTTAGCGGCGAGCTGGATGAGCAGGCCGTGCTGGAAAAATATAATGTGAGTCGAAACCAATATTACAAATGGCTTACCGATGATTGTTTCGCTGAGCAGTTTGACCGACGCATCGCCGCTGCTTATCGACAGAGCGCCGCTTTGGTTGCGAGGTACGCCACCTTAGCTGCGGCGAAGCTCGTTCAGCTTACTGAATCGGAAAATCAAGAGACCGCCCGCAAGGCCTGCCTTGATATTATTTCTATGCAGCCGGTTGTGCGAGGGGAGACGAGTGACGATAGACGAGGGACGATGGACGAATCCGCCGCAGGCGGCCTATCGCCGGAAACCGCAAGCAAAATTCTGGAAGTCTTAGCACAGGAGCAGAAGACAGATGATCAGGAAATCAGGTAGCAGGAGAACCGGATATCAGGATAACGGGCTAAATCCGACGCCTTTATTAAACTTTTTGCCCAAAATCTTTAATAAAAATTCGCTAATTAAACTTATGTTTAATAAGATTTCATAAAAACGAACCTTTTGCTAAATAGTGGAGTGCCTACCGTACTATGCAGCAGGAAGAAATGGACAGAATTTACAGAGAACTGCCTCCTGAAGAGATTCCCTGGAATATGGAGGTCCCTCCAGACGCTCTGGTCCGGTTAGTAGAGAGTGGAAAAGTGAAACCCTACAAAACTGTTGATTTAGGCTGTGGTGCTGGCAATCACGCTATTTACCTTGCGAGCATGGGATTTGATGTCACAGCAGTAGATATTGCCCCGACGGCGATAAAAATTGCCGAGGAAAAAGCCAAGGTCAAGGGAGTAAAGTGCCACTTTCTTGTAGCTGACGTTCTTAGTGATTTGGATAAAGTTAACGAGGCCTTTGACTTTGCTTATGAGTGGGAGTTGCTGCATCATATTTTCCCCCAGACAAGGGACAAATACGTTCAAAGCGTCTATAGAATGCTTAATCCTGGAGGAAAGTACCTTTCTGTTTGTTTCAGCGATAAGGGCACCCAATTTGGAGGCCAAGGAAAATACAGAAATACTTCACTGGGAACTGTTTTGTATTTCTCATCTGAGGATGAACTGAGAGACCTCTTCAGTCCGCACTTCAAAATAGATGAATTAAAGACAATAGAAATAAAAGGTAAATCTGTTTCCCACCTTGCAAACTATGCTTTTATGGAGAAAAGATGAAAACGCAAAGATTAGCCGCTATTGATGAGATAATCCTTTTGCCAAATAGTGATGTAGTTCTGTGGATGAGGGATGTTGCGCAAATCAATAGAGATGCAAAAAAAGAGAGACGGTGGTCCGTTCTTTATATTTTTTCTTTATATCTGTCCAGACTCGTCTCTCTTGTATCATCATCTGTGCCTCCAAGGCCCACAGCAGCGCCAGCCCATGAAGCACAGTCTCATATAAGTCTATCTGTATAAAGTATACGCAGTTTATAGAAGTGTGTTGGAAAAAAAGCAAAAAAATTTGCCTTATCAATGGAGGGTGACAGCAATGTCAAATCTGACGCTATTTGAACCGATGTCTGCAGGCCTCGACAAGGCCGCACATACTTATCACCAATTAAGACGGACTCTGCCAGCGACAAGACACGATCTAAAAAATTACGCCAAGGTTTTTCTGGGCATCGACATCCCGAACGAAAGAATCTGCCCAGAGCATAATGCACCTATGGACTATCTCTGGCACAGCTTCACTGCAGACCTTGCACATATACGAGGGACGAGGGACGAGAGACGAGGGACAAAAAACGCAGATTGCGTTGTCTGGGCCAACCGGGCCGGCGGCAAGACCGAATTAGCTGCCGTCGCAACGCTTTTAGACTGTATCTTTAAGCCCGACTGCCGCATCAGAATCCTCGGCGGCTCGGGCGAACAATCCGGCAGGATGTACGAATATATGACCAGCTTCCTAAACAATGGCTTTGACGAGTTTCTCTCCAGTCCGGCTCTAAAAACAAAATGCCGATTTATAAATGGCTCATCCATAGAGGTCCTGACGCAGTCGGCGACAAGTGTTCGAGGCCAGCACATCCAGAAGCTCCGCTGCGATGAGGTCGAGCTTTTTGATGAAGATGTCTTTTCTGCTGCGAAGTTCACAACACAAAGCACGGACAATATCATCGCTGCGATGGAGACCATCAGCACGATGCACCGCCCATACGGCCTGATGCAAAAAATCGTCTCAGATGCACAAAAGCTTGACACGCCGGTCTTCAAATGGTGTGTCTGGGAGGTAATCGAAAAATGCACCGACAGAAACTGCTCGCAGTGTCCCTTATGGAGCGATTGCCAGGGCAAGGCAAAACGGGCAAACGGCTATCTGAAAATTGATGATTGTATTACGCAGATGCGCCGTGCAAGCAGGGCGGCTTTCGAGGCGGAGATGCTATGCAAAAGACCTTCGCTGGAAAACATCGTTTTTAACGAGTTCGACCCTGACCCGCATGTTAAGTCTATCGATTATGACCCGAATCTGCCTTTGTATCGCTCGCTCGATTTCGGCTTTGTCAATCCGTTTGTATGCTTATGGATTCAGGTCGATAGTACCGGCGTCGTGCGGGTGATAGATGAGTATGTCCGCACAAGGGCTACGGTTGATGTCCATGCCGATGAGTTGAAAACCAGAACGCCCTGCAGTGAAGAAAAAGTGGCAGCAACCTTTTGCGACCCAGCCGGTGCCGGTGTGAATGATGTCACCGGCACGAGTACCGTTCGCGAACTGCGTTCGCTCGGCATACAGGTTCGCTATCGCAAAAGCACTATCCTTGAGGGCATCGAGCTTATTCGAAGGGCCATCCGCCGTGGCGACGGCAAAAACTCGCTTATTATCTTACCCAGATGCCCCCGCTTGATAGAGGCCCTGCGTTGTTATCATTATCCGGATTCGGGTACTGCTGATAATGAGCTGCCGTTGAAAGACGGCCTATACGACCATCCCATCGACGCCTTACGCTATTTCTTCGTTAATTACACCCAACCAGCCAAAACCGTATCAAGAAGGTATTGAAAGAAAAAGCTTAGAAATCCGCCTAAAAACGCGGAAATGTTTAAAATTTTCTGTATTTCAGAAAATTTCTTAAAGGATTACGATCAAAATATCGTATAATATTCTGGGAAACAGAATTTGGAGGTCAAATATGGAAATCGGCAAAAGGTTAAAAAATGCGAGAGAATCTATCGGTTACACATTAGAGAAAGCTTCTCAGGAAAGCGGTATCGGCCAGTCATCTCTTAGTGAATTCGAAAACAACAAGCGAGAGCCAAAATTTTCGCATCTTAGCAAGTTAGCCGAGGTTTATAGAAAAACGATAGAATTCTTTTTGACTGATAAATTACTGCCAGAAGAAATAATGCTCTGGCGTGACGAGCCGGGCACCGATGAAGAAAGGAAGAAAACTGAGGTAGAATTTAAGCAACTCTGCCAACAATATCACAATCTTGAGATACTTATGGACGAAGTCAAAGAGCCTAGGTTATCAGCGCCAGATATTAATGAAATTGAAAAATTTGATTATGACCAAGCTGAATTATTCGCGAAGAAGGTGCAGGATATATTCCGTCTTGGTGACGTACCTATTGCATCTCTTAAACGTAGACTGGAAGAAGTCTACTATATAAAAATATTCTATCTGGATTTCTCTGGAAGTGCTATATCGGTAGTATCTAAAGAATTCGGTCCTTCTATCCTTCTTAATGCCAAGAACAAACAATGGCGACGAAGTTATGACCTCGCTCATGAACTATTTCATATTTTGACGTGGAATATTTTTAGAGGCAAGAATACAATCGCAGATATTGATGAGGATAAACTTGCTAATGCATTTGCAAGTCGACTTCTAATGCCGGAAGAATCTATTAAAGATAGAGTTAAACAGAGCCTGAACGATGAAGGCCAGACAAGCTTGGATAAACTGGACGACATAGCAAGGGAATTTGACGTTTCTTTGGATGCGCTTGTTTATCGAATAGCCCGACTTTTCAAGATTCAAAAGGATGAGACTGATAAATACCTTGATGCTGCTAAAAGACTTGCACAAACGCATAAGCCAAGGCCATCATATGAGCCGGCTAGATTGCCTGAAAGATATTGCGATTTGGCTCAGCGAGCTCTTAATGAAGGAAAACTATCTCTTATGCAGTTTGCTAAATACATGGGAATAAGTTATAAAAAGGCCCAGGAATATCTTGCGGAAGATGAGGATTTCAAGGATAAAAAAATTTCAATTTCTGTTACTTGACGCTGGGCCGATTATCACGCTCTTTGAATTGGGTATTTGGGACGAGTTTCTTAAAAGATGTGATGTTTCAATTTCGCAAACAGTAGCGAATGAAGCTAAATGGGCTAGCCAAGAATTCGAAGATGTCAGAATAGATCTTGAATCATACAAAGACAAAGTTAACATTTTTGATATCGAACCTTCTACAGCAAAATCATTTCTTGATAAGTTTAATGAATTGTACAAAGCTATAATTCACGCTGGAGAAAAAGAAACCTTGGCATTTCTATGTAACTCTTCCGAGCAGTACCTTTTATGTTCTGGCGATAAAGCAGTTTACCAAGTTCTCGGCTTACTCGGAAAAGGCGAACAAAGCATTTCATTAGAGGAGATTTTAGACCAAATTGGCCTGACTCAAAGCAGATTAGGTCGGCAATACACCAAAAAATTTCGCGAGATATGGATTCATAAGGGCCAGACAGACTCTATCCAAAACAAGGGCTTCATTTAGCTCTCTACCTATTCCTTCGTTAATTACACCCAAACAGCCAAAACCACATCCAGAAGATATTAATTCCATCCGCCGATTTTTCCCTTGACATTTTCTACTTTATCCTTTTAGATATATGCTTACCAAGGAAGGCTGGGTATGGAAGCTCGGCAAAGGCCATTCCAAGCTTTACACACAAAATCGCTGTTTAATGCCCAAGAACGGAGTAGAAAGGGTCATAACGATGAAAACACGACTGATTAAAGCGCTCACATTTGCGATTATATTGGCTTTTTCGGTACTTACTGAAAGTCAGCCGGCTATCGCGGTCTCATTAATGCCTAATGTAGATGGATCTATTCGGGATGGACTATACTCACTCAAAGACGGTATTCCAGACTATATTGGAGATGGCGTTGCCGTTCAAGTACTAGATGTTGAACGTCCTTCGTTGCCGTTTGAAGACCGCGGAATTATCGAGTTCGCTCTTCCCGCAATACCGGTGCCTATAGTGCAGGCACAACTATCATTAAACGTCCATAGCTCAGAACAGCCCTATCCTTTTACGATTGACGTATTTACCTATACAGGCGATGGCTTATTGTCACTGGATGACTTTAACGCAGGTTCTTTTTTTACCTCATTTGAGTATTCGCTGGAACCATTTATCACCTTGGATGTTACAGATGTCATAAAGGATTTATATGCTAACGGCGATGATTTTGCCGGATTTAATTTCCAATTTGCAATTCCCTCTACAATTGCGGTAAATGGCCCATATTTGTCTTTTAATTCTTTGGAATTTCCGCCAGCGGCTGATTTAACAATAACATCCATTCCTGAGCCGGCAACTGTACTTCTTTTTTGCCTCGGCGGACTTCCCCTGCGTCGCCGCAAATAAGGCGATACTTTGCCGGCAATTCCCATCTGCAAGTCTGAAATGTCTGAAACCAAACAAAGTCTTTCTATCAATTAGCTTTTGGCACCTTGGAAATAATCTCTTTTACTTCTGTCGAACTAAAGGCTGGCAGGGTCTGCGTCCTCACATTTCCAAGCGATGCAAGCCCAAGTAATGCCGCAGCGACCGCCTTATCATCAGGGGCCTCCAAAATCATCACCGCATCGTGAGCCCCTATTGTCCAATAGATCTCTTTCATTTTTACACCCACGCCCTCGGCCATAGCTCCGAATTTAGCCGCCCTGTCGGCGGTAGCATCGAAATTCCGCACACCCTGCTCGGTGAAATTTACAAGAGATATGAATGTAGCCATAATTAGTCTCCTTTCTCTGGCATCCGATTTCAACCACTATCCAGCTATTTTATACCGGCATAAGCAAACTGAAAGCGTGAAATGCCCAAAGTTGCAGATTATTTTTTCATGATGAAAACCAGCAATAAATTTGCCGCCTTTTGTTTTCTTTGACTTTTGATAAAATCTCTTATACACTGTAAAAGGTCAAAACCTTTGGTGGCAAAAATATGAACTATCAGTTTGACAAAGACAAAATATCACAGCATGTGGTCAAATATGGCGTGGATATTCGGCCCGCCATATCCGTCAAGGGCGACAAAACAGAACTGCAGGACTTCTGCAACCGGCTCATTGAGCAGTTCCCACAGGCGTTTGAGACCATAGTGTCAGGACCCAGTCAGCTTCGAGTGCAAAAAACTTTCGTCTTATCCGGCGATAAGCAAATCGAACTGCCAACATTTCTATTAACCGCACGAGGGCCTTTTTTCACATTTCCACAGCGACTGTTCATTAACGAAGTGCAGAATATAGATATCCCAGAAAAAGATAAAATATTTCGTAAAGCCCTCGATGAATTAAGAAATGCATTTGCAAACAAAAAAGTGCCGCGTGTTGGTGTGATTAACGAATTGGTTTTCGACACAGGCGAAGTCAATTCCGCCCAGATTCTCGCCAGCAACCTGAAAAATGACGTCTGGAGAGAGAAGATACAAAATCTAACTATTCGCCTTCAGACACCTACCCAAGACAAAAATGTCAATCTGGAAATAAGGCCAACCCATGCAGAACAAAAAGGTAAAAAAGCTATAGAATATGACGGAGATATGAGGTTCGGCCTGATTGTAAACGTCGATATTAACAACCGGCAAACCAAGGACAATCTAACGAAGGCTGATATAAATGACATCCTTGTATTTGCCAACGACTATGTTCCCGATGAGCTAATCAAATTTTTGAATAACGAATATTAACCCGTTTTTTCAAAGTGAACTTCAGCCACGCCCCGTTAGAAACAAGACGTCAAGTTCTCACGGGGCACGAAAACACAAAGCAAGTAAAAGGAAAAGATTTTACATCGGCATAAGCCATCTTGACGATTGCTAAGTGGGAGGTTATACTAAGGGTAGAAATCGAACAGATTTTCAATACTACGGCAGGGCCTCGGGCTACGGTGGGCTTCGCCCTGACGAGTGGATATAAAAGATGTCGGGAAGGACTCCCAAAGCAGTAGTGGTTGGCGCCACCTACGTGGATATGGCGATAAAGTGCAGCCAAATCCCATCGCCAGGACAGAGCGTTTCCGGCTCGTCACTTTCCTATACAGCTACCGGCCCGGGACCTAATCAGGCGGTACAAGCAGCTCTGTGCGGCTGCGAAGTGCATCTTATCAGCAAGGTCGGCGGCGATGCATTTGCCCAAATGGCCAAGACAAGTCTGGCTGAGTTCAACGTCAATACCGACTTTGTTTTTACCGCTGAGGCCAAAAACACCGGCGTTGTTGTAACGCTGGTTAATGCCGAAGGTGAAAACGCTGTCTGTTACTACACAGGAGCAAACAGCGCTCTACAACCAAAGGATATCGACTTTGCCGAGCAGCTTATCTTTGAAGCTGATGTGTGTCTGATACATGGCCGATTGCCGCAAGATGCGATTGTAAGGGCCATTCGCTGCGCGGAAGTTCACGGCACAAAGGTTATTTTCGACCCTGTTAGGCCGATAGAACAGCCCAGCCTCGCCCTTAGCAAGGGCGGGGTCAGCCAGGAAACTCACGATTCGCCAAGCGAGTATTTCTCGGTCGATATCCTCATCCCGAATCTTTACGAAGCAGCCGAGATTACCGACCAGTCTGACGCAAGTATGCGAACCGCCAAGATGATTGGCTCCGACCTTGTAGCTCGTGGAGTGGGCTGTGCCGTCATAACGATGGGCAAGCGCGGCTGTATGGTTGTTGACAGGGCTGGCGCCGACCATATTCCGGCCTTTGAGGTTGACCTTGTTGACCAAACGGGCAGAGGCAATGCATTCGCCGGTGCTCTGGCTGCCTATTGTGCGGTAAAGGATGATGTAAGAGGTGCGGTAAAATTTGCATCTGCGGCAGGGGCGCTTGCCTGCACGAAGTTCGGCTCGATTGAGGCGATGCCAACTAAAGCGGAGATTATCGAGCTATTGCAAAAACAAGAGCCGGAGTGATGACCTCGATGCTTGATTCTCGATGCTGGATACTGGATTCCACCTTCGGCGGATAAAGCTGGATACTGGATACTCGATGCTTCCCCCTTCGCTAAAGCTTCGGCGGACAAGCGATGCTGGATGCTCGATACTTGACGAGAATCGGGGATCGAGAATCGAGAAATTTTTTCTTGACATTTCTCAGGGATAGTCTACAATAAATATTAGATATTTTAGTCGTTCAGAGGAGGAGCGGCCCCGCTTCGCCTTTGGCTATGCCGAGGCGAGCATTTCTTAATTTCACACGGACGGAAAAGCAGGATATCAGGAAATCAGGCAATTAGTGCCTTTGTGGCAGGAAGTTTGAGGAGGTGTGAAGGTGAAGGGTATAAAGACAATATTTATTGCAGCGGTCGTATTGTTACTGTGCGCTTGCCCGGCACATGCGTTAATAGAATTCAAAGATGGCCTGACACACGACATCGACTATCAAATCATCGACTATGTCTACGTGGACTCTCAGACACCATATATGTACACCACAGTAAACTGGCTGGCTGGTGCGCACGCCAGAGCCCTTATTGGATGTGAACACAGCAGAATAAATATCCTCGGCGGCTCAGTAGGCTTTCTTGAAAGCTGGGATTTTAGCCAGGTAGATATCTCCGGCGGTTCAATAGAAGATCGGCTTGACAGTTGGGGTTCCAGCCAGCTAAATATCTCCGGCGGCTTTATATATGGTCTTGTCAGTTGGGAATCCAGCCACGCAGATATCTCCGGCGGATCAATAGGAGACCTTGTCAGCTCTAGCTCCGGCCAAATAAATGTCTTCGGCGGAACAATAAGCGGTGACTTGAGACTATGGGGGCAGAGTAAGATACGAATATTCGGCTATGATTTTGCCGTCGATGGTCAGCCATTAGGTTACGGAGAACTTACCAGTATCTATGGTGGCTTGCCTGACTATGAACCCCTTAGGCACCTGACGGGCACGCTTTTAAGCGGTGAACTATTTGATAATGATTTTTATATCGGCAACGATGCCAGAATTGTTCTTATTCCGGAACCTACAACTCTCTTGCTGCTCGGCATAGGCGGATTGGTGTTGAGGAAAAGACGCAGATCTTGGCACTCGATGCTTGATTCTCGATATCTGATTTCCGGCTCTTGGTTCTAAGTCCTTAAACCACAAGGGATTACAAAAGAATCTGCTATAAGTAGCCGCTATATATAGACATATAAAAAATTTTCGACCAAATACGCAGGTAGTTGCGCGCAAAAATCGAATTTTTCAAAAAAATTTTTATTCCTTCTCTTACAAACACTTACGCAAAATCCCACCTTAAAAAATTAGCCAATTTTCGACCAAATACGCAGGTTCATCCAATTACAGAGAGCTTTGATTCCGCCTTCGGCGGATAAAGCTCGATGCTCGTGTATCATTGCGAGGCCTGCCTTGCAGGCCGTGGCAATCTCAAGTGAGTGGACGAGTGAGATTGCTTCGCTAACGCTCGCAATGACGATAGTTGGATACTCGAAAGTGGAGATAGATATGGGATTTGAGCTTGATATTTTTAACTCGGCTGAGTGCGAGTCGGAACCACAGCAGGGCCTTCGCCCTGACGAGCTTGATGCGGATTTCCTCGAATGGCTTGTTGATGAGCACTCGGTTGATATACAGAAGCACTTTACAAAGCTGTGGGAATATTATGCAAATCCGACGTATGAGCTAAATGGCATAAGCGGCTACGACAAAAGGACGAGCGAATCAGGCAGGTGTTATGTGCAGGCGCAGGAGTATGGTCTGCCTGCGAGGATAACGGGCCTGGCGCATTGCAGTGATGCTGGAGTATTTGGCGGCCGGGCAGTCAAAGATGTGCAGCGAAAAGAAGTAGTTGTTGAAAATGATATTGCCTGGCGAATAAACGCAGCGGTTGACTTTTTGTTCGGCAAACCAATTAGTTTTGTTTCGAGGTCGCCGGATAGCCAAAAACGCTCAGAGATTGAAACCATATTAAAGGCGGTTTTTGTGGCTAACGGCGGAATCGGATTTTTCCAGGATATGGCGGTGCTCGGAGGTGTTTACGGTTTTGTCGACTGCCTAATCAGGCCTGGCACAGATATCTTAGAACGCACTTCGTCTTCCTTCTCTTCCTCCTCACCCTCTAAAAAAACTTCGTTCGAAGATGTGCTGCAATTGGCACGGACAATCGGCCTTGAGCTGATTGAAGCACCGAGAGCACTGCCTGTTCTGGATGAAAACGACTACAAAAAAACAAGGTTCTACGTGCAGCACTTCTACCAGAAAAGAAATGCGATGACCAAGAAGAACTCTTTTCTTTCCAACCTGTTTACGTGGGGCAGGCAAAGCGGCGATACTCGGCAGGTGGTAGTGGTAACAGAGGTTACATCGGACTCGGCCTGGCAGAGATATGAAGACAAACAGCTCGTTGCGGAAGGTGAATTACCGTGGGGATTTCTGCCGGTGGTGCATATCCAGAATATCGCTCAGCCATATTATTACGAGGGGCTAAGTGATGCCGAGCCGCTGATACCGCTGCAGGATGAGCTTAATACGAGATTAAGCGACAGGGCAAGCAGGATTACGTTCCAGTCGTTCAAGATGTATCTTGGAAAAGGCATAGAGGGCTTTGAGGACAGGCCCATCTCTCCAGGCAGGATGTGGTACACGGATAATCCAGATGCGGCTATTGAGGAGTTTGGAGGAGATGCTGCGGCGCCAAGTGAGAGTTTACACATTGCTGAAATCAGGGAGGCGATGGACAAAGCAAGTGGTGTAACGCCTCTTGTAGCTGGGGTTCTCAAGAGCAAGCTCGGCAACCTGACAAGTGCGGTTGCTCTTCGACTAACGCTTATGGGAATGCTGTCCAAAACCGAACGGAAGAAATTTACATACAGCGAAGGGCTGAAAAAAATCTGCCGGTTTGTTCTGGCAATACTCGATAAGGCTGACATCTACAAGACCTCTGAGTGCCAAAGAGAGATTGATGTTATTTTCCCCAGCCCGCTGCCGGAAGATATGACGGAAAAACTAAAAGAGGCCCAAATTAAAAAAGAGCTGGGCGTGCCAACTGAACAGGTGCTCAGAGAGTTAGGATATGAGAGTCCATAGTTCGTTGTTCACCGATGAACTATGAACTCAAAACTATGAACGTAAAGGAGTTTTTATGAGTCAGATTGACACAGAAGCAAATGTTCTGTCAGAGGCAGAAGAGTCAGCCGGTGACAGCGATAACTTAAAGCTTGTTCCGGTGGCCGAATCAATCCGCTATCGCAAGAGGGCACAGAGTGCCGAGAAAAAGGCCGAGGTTCTATCTGAACAATTGGCACAAGCCAAGTCGCAGCTAACAAAGCTGTCTGAGCAACTAAGTGACATTCGGACCGAACAGAAACTGGCGCGCAGACTTGCTGCTGCCGGAGCAGCTGATGTGGAAACAGCTGTGTTAATTGCCAAAGCAAGACTAAACGGCGAAACAGAAGCGGATCTGGAAAGTGTTGTTGAGCAGTTGAAAAAGGAAAAGCAATATCTGTTCGCCCAACCTGGAGAAAGTTCGACGATGAAGATTACTAAAACCGCAGGGGCAAGGCAGCGAGTGACAAGCAGTCAGGCGACTCTCGAAAGAGCAGCCAAAAAAGCGGCAACCACAGGTAATCGAACAGATTTGCAGGAGTATCTGAGACTGCGAAGAAATTTTTTATGATTATGGTAACTGGTAATCGGTAATCAGTAACAATTTAACCGGTTACCATTTAACCAATCACTAATCGAAAGGAGAATTAGAAGATGGCTTTTACAGGAAAAGCAACTTATTCAACGGGAACGACTCTGCCGGAGCTTGCAGAGGATGTATCAGATTTAATCGGGATAATTTCGCCTTATGAGACACCATTGCTGGATGCTTTGGGCGACCCGATGAGAGAGGCAACGAGCACACATCATGAATGGCTTGAGGATGAGCTTTTGCCTAATAAGGATGCTATCAACGACAGTACCTGGACCGACCCGAGTTCCGATACGGAGTTTGATGTTGACCATGGCAGCAGGTTCCGCATAGGTGACCAGATTCAGGTCGAAAGCAGCAAGGAACTGATGCTCATAACCAATATTAACGGCGATACACTGACGGTAGTTCGCGGATATGCGGGGACAATACCAGAAAATCTGGCTGATAATCAGGTAATCAACATTCTCGGAAACGCTGCTCTTGAAGGGGCGGACAAACCCGGCGTCAGATTTACCAACCGCAGCCGGTGTGGTAACTACACGCAGATATTTACTGCTGCAGTGGAGGTCAGCGGAACAGATGTGGCTGCGAGCCAGTTAGGTATAGCTGACGAGATGGATTACCAGAAACAGCAACGTCTGCGTGAGCTTCTTCGTGACCTGGAAAATACCGTTATCAACGGAGGCCAGCCGACGAGCAATCCCCAAGGCAGCGGCTCAGCACGAAGGTCAATGAAGGGAATTATTCAACACCTTTCAACAAACGTATTTCATACCGGTGACAACGGCTTTCCGACAGGCAGTGACCTTAATGAGGCCAAGATTAATTATGTGCTCAGAAAGATTTGGGAAAGCAGCTCCGGCAACGTGAACCTGATTGTGGTCGGCGGTTTTCAGAAGCGAAAGATAAACACTTTCAGCTCCGATAGCCGAACCTACACGGCCAGCGATACTACTTTCACCGATATGATTAGCATTTATGAAAGTGATTTCGGTGTTTGCAGAATTGTTACTTCGCGATGGATTCCGCAAGATGCAGTGCTAATGCTGGATTCGTCCCGCATCAGCGTGCTGCCTTTGGCAGGGCGGAGCTTTCATTTCAAGCCGTTGGCAAGCGGCGGTGACTACGAGTGCGGTGAACTGATTGGCGAATATACCCTGGAGCCTAAAAACGAAGTAGCACATGGGCTTATTCGTGATCTGGCTACCAGTTGAAATTAGCGAACAGCGTATAGCAGATAGCAAACAGTGCATAGTGCCTGAACACTAAACACTATACGCTAATCGCTGTGAAAGAGGGTTAAAAATGGTTAGTTTCTCAAATGATGCGGACATTTTGAAATATGAGCCGATACTTTTCACGCAGCTTTATCTGCCGGGACAAGTACTAACAGCAGGGACAGGCGGGATACTTACAGGGACGATATTTACCGCAAGCGGTGCAGATTTTGTAAACGCGCAGGTCTGTAGCGGCGGAGTTATATACCTAAAGTCTGCTGATGGCTCGCTTGATGGGGCGTACGAAATCGTTTCCGTGGATTCGGCGACGCAGCTTGCTGTTTCGGTAATCAGGACATACTGCGATGATGAGTCGATAGCGCCGCCGGCTGCGACAGACGCATCCTGGCGCATCAGTACCTTCGGACCGCAGACAGCCGAAGCCGGATTTCAACTGACTGAATACTTCGGTATTGCGCCGGGTAATCCTACCAGCGATTATTCTGCCGAGGATATTCTCAATACGGATGTCTTAAGGGCGGCGTCGGTTTTTGCGGTCATCTCAGGTGTATATGCGATGTTGGCCAGTAAAGCCGAAGACGAGAATTTCTGGACCAAGAGTTTATACTACCAGAAGCTTTTTGAAAAGGCAAGGCAGCGGTGTCGGTTTGGTATCGACCTCGGCAGCGATGGAGTGGCTGACGTTACCAAAGTCGGCGCCTCTGTAAGGCTGGTGCGGGATTAGTGCAGAAGGACAAATTATGAGCGTAACTCTGGATGGACAAGATTTGTTCGATGAGTCCGCCGCAGGCGGATTAGAGATTGAGGCGTCAAGTATAAAGCGAGCTTCTGTAGAAAAGGCAATGCCAGGATTGGACGGCGTGCTTAGCATCGACCTGGGCCAACGCAGCAGGCAGGTAACACAAAAAGGTGTACTGCGTACGAGAAGCAAAGCACAAATGGATACCAGAATCGGCGCAATATCAGCTTATATGGATGGCGAGACGCACACGCTGACAAGAGGCGATGGCCAAAGTTTTGACAATCTGAGAATGGATGTTTTCAAGGTCAGTAATGAGCGAGCCGGCGGCAGCGGCGTAGCTGTCGATTATGAAGTCGTTTATACACAGCTAAGGATTTAGAGGCAATGGGACTGAGCAGCATTGGCATTGAAAGTGTAATGGTTTTTGAGCTGCCCTGCGGTATCTGGGCGGGCGGGGGATATATAGCGAGCACCCGGACAGCGCTGGTGAAGTGGCGGTCGAGCTTCAATGACAGGTTTTATCAGGTTTATGTCAACGGCCGGTATGCGGGGGTAACGGTTGACAGTCAGCAAAGACGGATGCTCGTTCCGCTGCCCGTATCTTTGGAGGCGCCGGTCAGGATTAAAGTTTTCGCCGTTGAGGCCGGGCAGGCGGACACTGATTTTAGTGATGAGCAAAATTGGCCCGCGGGCCTGGGCGGCCGAGTAAGAATCGCTGTGCAGCGCAGCCAGAGTTTACCGGTTGGCGCAACCTGTCAAATCTACTTTGACGCGGGCACGGGGCAAATTGATTACGACGCTCCGCTTAATGATTCGCCGATAAGAATCTGGCCGGCCTGGCAGGATAAAGCGGGCTTTGGGATGAGCAGCTTTGGCAAAAGTGATTTTGGTTACGATTCGTCGGCGGCTGTCGGGTTTGGAAAGGGCGGCTTCGGTTGCGGAGACTTCGGCCTTGATGCTGATTCGCTTCAGTGGATAAGTCCGTCATTAGCTGCGGGTGTTTACAAATTCGCCGTCAAAGTAACCGATGAAGCGGGCAATCAAAGCGGTCCCATAGAAACGGGGCCGATTACGGTAACGCCGCTGCCGAAACCGGCGGAGCAGATAAGCATTTGTTCATTCGATAAACAGATGAATCAATTGGTACTGAGTATTTCATAGAATAACAAGGGGAAAATTATGGCTGAAGTATATCCATCCGACAACGAACTGTTAAATATACAATCTGACGGCGAAACCGGTGTTGAGTATATACCGACCGGTACAGCACCCTATTATCTGCACTTTAGAAAATTATTGTATCGGTTATTGCTCGCTGTGCGGCGTGCGAATGATTTACGGGTCTATGACGAGGGTGGACTGAATATAGGCGTCAAGGCAGGGGCATTCTGGCTTGGTACGGAGCTGGTTAGTTTCCCCGGCTCGTCGGGCAATACCTTAGCGGATGATAAAGCGAATATTTATGTCTATCTGGACCCAGTTGGCAATCTTATCACCGACGAATACAGCAGCTTCCCGGATATGGCGATCACGCCTCATATCCGCTTGGCGATAGTAAGTACGTCAAGTGGTGATATAGATTCGATAACCGACTGTCGGGCTGGTCATAATATCGTTATGCCGTATGGAGCCGGTGGAGTGAAGAAGAAAATCGAGGTGTATACCACAGACGATACACTTACAGCGGCACAATCTGGTAGTGTTCATACAAATCTCGGCGCCACCGGTGTAATTACCATCACATTACCCGCATCAGCTCCTGCAGGAACAGTGTTTACATTTGCGGTTCAATCAACACAAGAGCTGCGGGTTGATCCCGGCACAGTGACTATTCGGGATGATAGTGGTCAAACTGCTGATAAATACAAATCAGCCAATACCATAGGCGCTTGCATTACTTTAGTAGCCGATTCTAACGGCAACTGGACAACGATAGCCAAGAATGGAACCTGGACCGAAGAAGCGTAAATGAACCCCGCCCTTGCGAAGAGCGGGATGAAGGGAAATAAAAATGCTTATTCCAACAATTAGACCTCCTGCACGCGGTGTTTTGCCATCATCAATAGGATTCAAAAATGCTGTTTGTATGAATCCTGGTGATAATTTGATTACTAAATATAACTGGCTGAAATCATCTAACCGCGATGGTCAAATGGGGGCTTTATCGGCAACGAATCGTAGAACATTAATTCTTACTCCAGGGAAATATATTCTTACGGCAGAATTAGAACTTGATACAGATTATGTGGATATTACTGGAGTATCAGGTCATGCAACAGATAGCATCATAACGAGAGGCACAGGAGGTTCTGCGGTAAATCAAAGTGCCAGTGATGTAAAATTAAGCAACTTTACTATAGAGACGACAGGTGAAGGTTCTGGAACGGATTTTGGATTTGAAATCACGGCATCAGACAATACCCCAAGTTTCTATCAAAATATGCACTTTATAGGAACTTCCACAAGCGCAAAAAAGGGATTTCCTGTATTTGGTACCAATGATTTAGGTGGTACCTGGATAAATTGCCACGCGACCGGTTGGGCTTGGCGTGTAGCAGCAAATAAAAAATTAAAAGCTAAGATGTTCGATTGTATATCTTGGTTTGATGAAATTGGACAATATAGTAGTGCGTTTAGTACTTGGTATGGTTATCAATCTTTTGGAGGCGATACTGCTGGTGCTGACTGTAGCGGATTATTTGTCCGCTGTATAACAGGGTATGGGGGGTTCGGAGGTTGCGGAACCTGGGGCTGTAACTGTAGCGGTACTTTTATTGATTGTATGAGTGGTAGTAATTCCTGGGCGTTGCAAAGACAATTTACCGGACTTGCAATTAGATGTATAGCAGGCCTCCAAAGCTTCGCTGCGGGTAGTACCTATGATGGAGTCAATGCTAAGTTTGCTGGCCAATGTATAGACTGTGTTGTTTCTGGGAAGGGTGTCGATGGACTTGATAAGTATTTAGGAGAGAATTATAAATCCCTTGGTATGGGGGGCGGTTCTTCTAAAGGTATTTGCGGTAATGCGAAAATTATAAATTGCAGGTATGGATACGATTCTGAGTATGCTCGTGGTATTTCAAAAGCTTGTAGTAATTTAATAGCAATAGATGGAGAGCAGGCTACACATACAACAGCTTTTACAGGAGGGGATAATTCAAACATAACTATGACTGCAAAAACAATTGGGAAGGATGGAAATCAGATTTCATTTAAGGTATTTAATGTACCACCAGGATGGTCGGTCAGTTTGTCTGGAAAACAAATCTCTGTAAAAAAGACCACTGGACTGCAAAAAACAGCAACTGAGCTTCAAGCCTTATTAGAAGGGAATGGGGATGTTGCAGCTTTAATAACAGTTACGCAGATAGGGGACGGTTCAGGTTACATTGATGATATACACTCAGAAAAGTTTTTTGAGGGCGGGGCAGATAGACCACAAATCAAAGGAAACCATCCAATTATGCCAGCTAAATGTACAGCAGATACAACAGTTTACGCCTTCGACAATGGCCATAGTTATACGAACGAAGAAGCGACCGGAGATATTACGCTATCATTGCCCCCTGCGATTCCTGGTTTTGAATATAGATTTATCGTTATGGCCACTTACCAATTGCGTATCGACCCTTATGGTTCGGAAACTATTGCAATTAACGGCACGCAGCAGGATGCTGGTAAGCACATTTGGGCAGATGCGGCGGGTGAAAGCTGTTTATTAAAATGTGTAAAAGCTGGTCAATGGGAGCAATTTGATGCACTTGGAACATGGACGGCAGAGGCATAATAACCAAGAGGGACATAATTTATGGCAAATGAAATTCATGTAGATTATGAATCAGGCAACACGCTTTATGCAGTTGTCCGTAATAGTGTAGGACAGGTATGGTATGTGGCAGGGCAGGTCTTCGAGAGCTGGGGCACAAGCGGTCGGGATGCTGATGATTATGATATATCCCTGACTAATAAAGATGGTGATAGATATGTTGGCGATTTAGATACCAACATTTCTTCTGGGCGATATACGATTCAAGTATTCTTACAGACAGGAGCTAATCCTGCGGACAGCGATGACCTTGTAGGAAGCGGCGAAATAATCTGGACGGTCAGTGGTGAGCTGACTGCTGATAAGATGCTTGCTAATAAAGCTGTCCAAGAGAAATCGACCGGCAAAATTGATTACTACGATGACGATGGTGAGACTGTTATCTTGACTCATACTCCAACCGATGGAGAATCCACTCTAACCAGGACGCCCAACTGATGGAATCCAAGTGGCAAAAAGATGCTTTATTCTCCGGCATGACAGCCAATGCCTTCAAGCTCGGAACTGTGCTTAGTTTGGGCTGGTTCTGGATGCGCATTGCCGGCTGCTCAGTGCTTCATCGCGGGCCCAGTATGGAAAGAATAGATTTTGATAATCTATTGGCGGTGGCCGACTTAAATGCCGACACAATCTCGCCGCCGAGCTATCTTGCGCATGATAACAGCTCGACATATTTCTATGTTGTTCGTCGGGTCAATAGATGCGGGTACCAGGAACATACATTATCTGCCGCGATTAAAGTCTCAATAGATGCCGATGGCAACCTGATAAAGCCGCAGCCAAATAAGATTTTCAGCCGGTATGCCAGACAGGTGGACAGCGATAAGGTACAGCTGCTCTGGTATTATTGCCCTGTCGGACAAAAGTCCGGGCCAAAGTATTTCAGGATTTATTATGATGGTGGAACGGGTCAAATCGACTATGAAAGCCCTATTGCAACGATGGATTATGAGGGACGGAGATTTTACAGCTATTTAACTAACGCACTTGACGCGGATAAATACCTGTTTGCTATAAGGGCCGAATATACCAGCGGCGTATCGAATAGTACAAAAGCTTCGTTAAGAATCCAGCTTAATACGATAAATCCGGATGCAATCGACATTTTGAATGTTGAAGCTGTCTGATGCTTGATACTCGATACTGGACTCTCGTCGAGCCTCAAATATCGAGAAGCGAGATAAGATATGTCTAATAGAATTGATTTTTTCCAGCCGGTTCAAAACGAGTTAGCACTATCAGGTGTCACTGTCTCGATTCTGCTTGATGGGACATTGTGTCCGAATCTTGAGCTGGTAGAGATTGTGCGTGACGGCTGGCCGGAGTTTAGCTGGGCTAAATTGGTTTACAATCCAGCAGCGTATCCGGCTGCCGAACTAAGAACTGCTGAAGAGATTGAGTCGGAATTTGCTATGGGAAGGTCTATCAGCATTCGACGATACTTTAACGGTATGCCGCCAGCGGCGGCGGCTTTTAGCCATCCTGTCTTCGAAGGTCAAATAGAAGGCGTCGAGACAAAACTTGGCGCCGATGGCGAAAGCGTGGAAATTATAGCGAGAGATTTTAGCACGATAATGAAACGTATCACCGTATATGGCCAGCGGATGGGTAGCTCAGATGGTTCGACCGTGTTTCTGGCTGGCCTTGATACTGCATTTAATCCTAGTGGCAAGGCCAATGCAAGTCCAACGCCGACAGAAATTAACGGCAGCAGTTTCACGACCTTTTGTGCTGAGCCATCGCGAAGTAAGCTCTTCAGCTATGCAGAAGTGATTGACTATCTTCTCTGTGAGTATTTGCTGGCCGGACAATTGCAGAGACCCGATATTAAGCGGATATTTAGCCTGACAGAGAACCAGATAGTTCGTGACCTTGATGTTACGGGATTAAATCTTATAGAAGCGCTGCATCGATGTTGTGAAAGAATTGCCCTGGAGTTTAAATTCGTACCGCGCCTCGCAGAGACCGGGCCGAGTCAGGCAATTGTGTTTTATAAGAAAGGAGCAGGCAGGGAAGTTGAATTAAGCTGTCAGCTGCACGGTGAGCAGTTTAGCATATCAAAAACAAATATAGCAACACTAAGCAGCAGGAAAAATTTCTGGCCGGTAACACGCAAATACATTGGCCAGGGTGATTTTAAGGTTTATGAAGCGACGTTTGACCTGGTCAAGGGTTGGGACCCAGCTGATGAGGATATTGATTATGATAAATTTTCACCTTCGACGAATCCTGATTTCTATAAGGTAAAGGATGTATATCGCAAATGGTGTCTCAATGAAGCAGGCGATTACAGCGGTCAGCCGTACAATCGGGGTGATGCGTTTGATTTTTCAAAGATATTCGAGAGCAGCAATTATGCTGCCCGTCGCAGGCGCTTCTGGCCTGCCCTAACCACCGACAAACAGGGAAAGTCGATGGGTTACTTTCTGCAGGTTTCATTCGATGACGGCCTGCATTGGTGGCAGTACCTTTATGCTTTTAATAATCTGCTGGATGAGTGTGGGATATGGCTCAGCAGCGACCGGCTTGATGTTAATACTTGGGTAGCGGCATTAAAAGGCGTATTGAAATTCAGAATAACCGCATCGGTAATCAGTGATGAAAGATTAAGCTGCGAGATTGCTGATGGACCTGTAAATTCAACTATCCCTGTGGTTGAGCATTTAATTACTCCCCTTAGGGGGTTCAAGTATCAAAAGGTGTCGGGTAAAAGTATTTTTGCAAATTCATCCGATGAAGCTCTGGGTGTTGCTGATGAGTTTGATGATTCTGTTTCGTTATATGAATATATCCGCCACAGGGCGAATGTCTTATCTTCGGCTATTGAGACAGTCGATGTTCAGACGCCGACTCTATCGTTTGATTATGAGGTCGGTGACGGGGTCAATACCAACCCTGAAAGCAGGGACTTACTCGGCACAAGAGGCGATAACCGAAGCATAAGTTATATCGAGCGAGTGAAGATGGATTTTGTAAAGCAGTGCACAAACCTGAAAATTATTCGCAAGCGTAATATGTAGGGAAGCGATTATGCAGGAGATAGCAACAGTTATATCACCTGGCGCCAGAGCAGCTGACTGGGCAATTAAAGTTAAAAGTCATAGCTCATACAACGCCTATAATGTCATCGTTGTAGTAATAGGCAGCCCCGGCTCGTTGCCGGTCGAAATAGGTAAGCAAACACAGGCAGTTAATCTGGCTGAGCCATTTCATGAGCAGGGGACACTTCCATCAGGGACGTACGCGCTAATGTCTAGAGTCGGCGATAAGAACGTCTTTTACGCAATACCTTAAAACGCCAGGGAGGCGATGGACGAAAAACAAAGAAAATCTGAGCCGAAACGATTAGGACAAATTTTTCCAGTGGTGATGGAAGATATTGAAAAACGAGTAGATGTGAGAGATAAGATGAGCGAAACAAAAAGTCAGAACAATAAAAGCTGGCAGTTTAATCGCCAGATAAATGTCTCTGTGCTTGTCCAGTTGGTATTTCTGGCTTCATTGATTGTGGGAAGCTGGGTCAATTTACAAAGACAGTTGGACCTTTTGCAGCGCGATGTAACGATGCTGCTTCAATGCCAGAAGGATTTTACCAACAAGCTCGAGACACTTTCTGCCAAGAGTATCTCATACGAATACCGCCTTCGAGCGATCGAGAGACAAATTCGGAAAAATGACACGGAACACGAAATATTTTGATTTTTTATTACTTATGAATGAAACACTGAAAAATCTAATTATAGAAGAGCTATGTCCTGACGGAGTATGGCAATTAACCGATGTTGTGAAATCGGTGCTGAAACGGCAGATATTACAATTACCACAAAGGAAAGTCTCTGAAGACGAGACGCGTTATCCAACTACACCCTCAAGCATGCGAGCATTTTTAGATGTTTTCTTTGCTCGGCACTTTTTGCAGATTCAGAATAGTTTAATTAACTATATAGTCTCTTTGGATTTTCTTGACATCGTTAGTTCCGGTAGCATTCAAATTCTTGACATAGGTTCGGGGCCAGCAGTTGCCTCTTTGGCGATTACAGAGTTACTTTCTTGTATTATCGACTACCTTGTACATATTGGGAAATATCCAAAGCACCGCTCACTCAAAATAACATATGTGCTCAATGATACAGCAACGATATGCCTTGGAACAGGTAGACATATGTTATCACACTATTTCAAAATTAAAAATGCGCATCAAGGCAGGATTGTTAACGGTCAAACAATGAGTATTAATAATGCTTTTCCTGACAATATGCGCCAACTTCAACGTATTAAAAATAATATTGGCGCATTTGACATAATAACCTTCTCTTATGTTGTAATACCGTTGAATGAAGATAATGGATTCAATAATTTAATTAGCGGATTGTTAAGTATAGAGGAATTTTGTAGCCGTAATGGAGTGATACTGATTCTGCAAGATAGGTTTAGGGAATCGTTGATAAGACGAATTGGCAAGGCTATAGGCGTTTCAACTCACAAAGAAGAAATGGCGCAGCAGATTTATCCGGATAGAAATACAAGTGAAACACACGAATATTCTTATTATAGCTGTTTGTATAATCCAGATAATAAGGGAGTAGCCGGACGCAGTTATGTTGCCTGATTGTTACCAGACGAGGCAATTGCATTTCTCAGGTTCACAGCGTTCTTTCATAGCGTTCCAGATTTCCGGTGTCTCTCGGCAAAGACCGATAGAGACGGCCTTATCAAAACTGCGAATAGAATCAATAAGAAAACTGTAGAATTCGACACGTTGGTTCGGTGGGTAACGGAGCTTGCCATCCGAAGCTCCCCTAACAAACTTATGATTAAGAAGCTTTCCAGCACGATTACCGTAAGTTTCTTTGGCAAGTCGAAAATGACCAGGCAGGAGTCTTAACATACCAAGCGTTATGTTTTCAGGACAGATGGCAGTTAATGTTTTTCGAATCAAATCAGAGTACCCGGCTTTCCAATCCGGATACAGCATGCAGGGGTCGATGCGGATTCGTATTCGCCAGCCCTTTTCCTGGCACAGCTTGGCTGCCTCGATACGTTCATCAAGACTCGCGGTGCCCGCTTCGTATTGCTCGATTATATGTTGAGGATTGAGACTCCATGAGATGATTGTATGTTCGTTAGGTTTAAGCAATAAAATATTATCAATGTTGCTGCTTTTGGTAAGTAGCATTAGATATGCATTGGAAAAGCCGGAGAAGAAAGGAACTAACATGGTTGTAAGGTTGGTTATGTGGTCAAGGGCGAGACTATCGAGCATTTCTCCCATATTGAAACTTACTTTGCCGCGAGAGCGGGACAGGGCCTTTCGGATTTGCTTGAACATCGTATCGTAATTGATGTTGACCTTAATAAATGGGCTGAATTTGCGGTAAACGTATGCCAAATAGCAATATGTGCAATAATATGGACAGCCATTTGAAATGGGGACTAATTTATAATAAGGACAGCAGCGGACATTTGGACCGAGCCGGCCGTCAAAGTGTCCGACAAAAGATGAAGTTTCTCCTATCATTAATGTTCTCTTTCCCGCCAAAAGAGCTTCAGCTGAAGTCATATCAAAAAAAGGGGGTTTGCGTTGATGTTTTACTATATGGACATTTGCAGATGGAAACATTTTCACAATTCGCTGGGCTTCAGGATGTTCAGATATTTTATGCCACAGCAATATGGTCTTTGGTTTAAATTTCTTTGCGGTGTCCACGAGTCTGTTTCCGTTAATTTTAACAAAGCGGCATTATAACAAAAAAACAAATGACAACTTATATATTTAAGGAGTGAAACGATGAAAAAAACAAAAAAGAACGCAAGTTATTTCTGTATTCTTGTCACGGCGAAGCGTGCCGTAGCCGGATGTGCACTTATTGTTTTTGCACTTTCTTGTGTCGGCTGTGAAACTTTGCGATTTGCACCGAGTGAGCAGCAGAAGCAAAACGCCTGGCTGCACAACCGAACTACGTTAGTAGCAGCCGAGACCGCCAGAGATGAGGACACCTCGGAAAAACTAAAGGCATTGACGGAATTGTCAGAATTGCAGAGCAGATCCTTTGTTTCTTACAATGGCCTGCCGAAGGAGTTTCCTCAGGCAGAGACCGCAGAGGATATTCTCGTACAGTCTAACTGGCAGCTTGCAAGGTCGGCTTTGATTGAATCGAGCGACAGGCCTGACACCTGGCAGGTAGCGGATTCTGCCTTAGAGTTGGCCATCGCTATCAGTGCTTTGTTTGGCGGGGTCTATGGCACAAAGGCGGTTAAGTTCTTAAATGATGCCCGGACAAAATCAAAGGCCTTGAAAGAGATTATCGAAGGAAATGAGCTGTTCAAGCAGCAGAACGAATCGGCCGTAGCTGCCTTCAAAGATGCCCAGCAGAACCAGTCCTCCGAAACCAAAGCACTCGTCGCCGAAATGAAGGCGTAACCGGCTATTCCGTATAACAATCAATCGAATCTTCAGCCAAAGTCGCCTCCAAAAATTGTTGATAAAAGACATGCATCATTTAGCCGATTGGTATTTTTCAGGCCAAAGAGAAAAGGGCTGGAGGGAGGAGATTGTGAGAGAGGAACTCCAGCCCCTTTCTGGTTATACCGAGTTACCTGTATGTAGTGTGTGGCCAATCTGGCTACGGCTTGCGCTTATGTCAGGACGAGAGCAGATAACCCGGCTATATTGATGTCGGCATATCCCCCAAATTTTGTTTATCGTTAAAATCACAGGATCTAACGCAGGTGGACTTTACGCAGACAAAGAATCCATGCGTGAATGAGGGGAAAAGTTATATAGAAGAGGTCTTCTGTATGATAATAGACGTACTGCCTCATCACCCATCTGCTTAGAAGGGTATTTCAGCGGCATTTATTATTCGAGGATTTATGTGGTTTCTAACAGGGCACGGTTGATTCGTTCGATGGCCTCGTCGATTTCCTCAGTGTTCTTAAAGCCGATTACTACTGCATCGAGCAGGCCGGGCTGCATCGCAAAGCGGATGGATTTTTCGCGTTGTTCTGGGCCAGTGAAGTCCCCCTCTCCCATAATTTTCATTCCGATGATGCCGTGATTATTTTTGCGCATAATCTTGATCTGCTCCATCACCGCAGGGACATCAGAGTTATCGCTGTGGGCATTCCATCCCTCCGAGGGTGTATCAATTTTCACGCCCTGTGGATTTATCCGCACCAAGTTCACGTCCACCCAATCCAACTGAGCGGCAAGAGATAAGGCCGGCACACTATGGCAGGAAACACCGTGTGCGAGTATGATTTTCTTATCCTTTGCCTGTTCGAGCGCATCGGTTACTCGTTTACGCCCCTTGTCCCAGTTCCTGTTGGTAGTGCAATGCACAAGGACACTGTCGATGTAATCGGTGTTCAACTCCGCTCGAAAGTGCTCCAGCACTTCAAGCGGGTCTTTGGGATTTCCACCTATCTTCGACTGGATAAAAAGTTTTTCTCTCGGCAGTCCCTTAATTGCCTCGCGGATCCATTCGTGGGTCCTGTATGAGTCAGCGGCGTCGATATATGTAATTCCCTTATCGTAGGCGTATCGTATAAGGCGGTTGAATCCTTCGTGGCCGAGATTTCGCTGGATACTGCCGCCTCTGGTACCCGTGCCGATTCCCAGCCGGCTCAGCTTCAGGCCCGTCTTGCCTAAAGTTACCTGATCCACAGCAGTTAGCTTTGGATTTTGTCCGGCGGATTTCAGGGGTGAGCAGGATATAAAGGCCGCACCTGCAAGGGCGGATGCGCCTTTGATAAATTCACGACGGGTGATTTTTTCTCTGTGCATAGGCGGACTCCTTCACGAAATTTCAAGTCACTATTTTTTACGAAGCATTTATTGTTTTGTTTGCAAGGCCGAATGATAAATAACAAAATTGAATTCCAGCCTAAAAAGCATATAATTACATTATCAAATAAGACCAAAAAAGCAAGTCAAGAAAGAATTGTATGATTATTGGCGTTTTGAAAGCCCAATTGAATTTGCAGGGCGTAGCTTCGCTAAAGCAAAAGCGCAGCATAGTCAAAGGCCTGACCGGCCGGCTGAAAAGCAGATTCAATATTTCCATTTCAGAGGTTGACCATCAAGACAGCAAAACAGCCGCGGTAATTGCGATAGCAATAGTATCGAATGATAACAGTTTCATTCATCAACAGCTTGACGCCATCATCAAGTTTATGCAAAACGATGGCCGATTCTACCTCGGCCAAGTCGAACGAGAGACCTTCAGCTCGTAATTTGATTTTTACTTCAAAAGGTCCTATCAACGATGAATCTTGCGCTGAGGAAAATATCGACTGCCATAGCTGAACAGAGGACAATCCATCGCAGGATAAGCATGCGTTTTTTCCCACGGGCCATAAAGAATATGATAGCGGTTGCGACGGCACCGAGGATATAAAGCTTGGCGGTATCGGTGAACAGTCGTGCAGCGTCTTTACCTAAGCCGGCAAAAACTTCAAAGTTTTTCGTCGCCAGAAGCAGTGTCACAATGGCAAGGATACCCATAGAAACAACTATTGCCAGAACCCATTTTCTGTCGGCACCACCAGCCAGGGCGAGGCCCTGCATTCCTTCACCTATAAGCACCGAGCAACATAGGACGGGAACGCTTAACCATATAATTGGACTGACACTTAAAAAAGAATCGCAAAAGGCCAATATTGTGCCGAGAGCGAAAATTATAATTATGCCGTATCGCCGAGCTGACAGCAGCATCAAGAATCCCATAATCAGCGCTGCTATAGGGACATGATAAAAGCCAACCTGAGTTATGCTTCGGCCGACCATAATCAGTGGCGCTAACAGGCCGGACAGGTCGGATAAATGGACCTGGGCCTGTGTCGGAATTGGAAATAAACGCCAGTGTGCGGCCGCCTGAAAGAACAGTATTATTATCACAAACGGCAAAGTCGATAGCAGCACACTTAGCCAGTGCCACTTGCGCTTATGCTCCCTCGACACTTCGGCTATGCTCAGTGCAGGCCATGCTCGGGACAGGATAAATGCTGCGGGGCAGAAAAGCCATGGTATAGCTGCAGCCAAAAGTATTGCTGCCGGGTGGAATTCAAGCAGCCCAAGTATATATGACCCGAAGCCATAGATAGCTCCTGCAAAAAGCGAGCCGGCAAATGCACCCACCCACCGCCGACTCAAAACGTAGCAGCCCAAACACCCAAGACAAATGTTAATCGGCAGGGAATATTGTAATCTATCGAAGTTCTTAAAATGCGGCAGAAATAAATATACAGCAAAGCCCGCATAAATGACCGCTGCAATAACGAACTTGCCCACACCACGCATAGCCGGTGCCTTTCTCTACGTCCCGTTACTTTGCGACTCGTGCTTCGTCCCTAAGGGACTTCGCAGAGTAGCATCAGCAAGAGCTACCTGTGGCACAAGCTACTTGCTGATTGTATGGCTTTGGCTCTTGTACTTATTCAATTCCGCTATCAGCATATCGCGGTCATTCCGAAGGTTATAGAGGTCTATCGCATCCCGGATAATCCTCTTTAGCTGACCTTCCTCTTTCCACGGCTTGGTGATGTACTTGAAAATCTCTCCGTCATTGATTGCCGTCAGTAGAGTCGTCGGCTGCATATATCCCGAGAGAACCAGCCGGATAATATTAGGAAATGCCTCCTTGACTATTCGAAGAAGGTCCAGCCCCCCTATGCCTGGCATACGCATATCTGTTACAATTACGTGCACCTCCTTATTCGCCAGGATTTCCATCGCCTCGTCGGCACCTTTGGCGAAAAGTTTATTGTATGGCTCACCCTCAAGGTCTCTTTGGAGCGCCATTCGTATCACTGTGTCATCATCCACAAATAATACGGTTCTATTTTCCATAAACCACCTTTCCTGTCCCCGTAGTGATTCTGCCTATTTTATAGACCTTCTCACCGAACCTGGTCAATTTTCTAGCGATGGCATTTGCGAAGTCCTCGGCCACTATCAGCACAAAACCGATGCCCATATTAAATACCCTGAACATTTCGGCTTCTTCAATGGGACCTGCCTTTTGCAGAAATGTAAATATTTTATGTTTTGGCCAGCTATCTTTTTTAATCACCGCATTGCAGTTTTTCGGCAGCACTCGTGGAATATTTCCTACCAGTCCTCCGCCGGTTATATGTGCCATACCGTGGACGATTTTCTTGACCTTATACTGGCTTAATAGTCTCACTATCGGCCGAACGTAAATCCGCGTCGGCTCCAGCAGTATGTCGCCCAGCACCGCACCATCAAGCTCATCTAAAGTATCCATCATCTTCAGATTTTTCTGCTTGAAGCAGATATTGCGAACAAGCGCATAGCCGTTGGAGTGCAGCCCGCTCGAAGCCAGGCCTAAAATAATGTCACCTACTCTTACGTTGTTTGTCGTAATGATTTTTTTGCGTTCTACTACACCAACTGCAAATCCTGCCATATCTAAATCACCTTTGGCGTATGTATCCGGCATCTCGGCAGTTTCACCGCCGATTAGTGCACAGTCGGCCTGCCGGCAGCCAGATGCGATGCCTTTTACCATCTCAGCTATTATCTTCGGCTCAAGTTTGTGTACCGCCAGATAGTCCAGAAAAAATAACGGTTCAGCTCCCTGTACAAGCATATCGTTGACGTTCATCGCAACAAGGTCAATCCCCACAGTGTCATACTTTTTTATCTTGCTGGCGAGCTGTACCTTGCTGCCGACGCCGTCTGTGCAGGCAACCAGCACTGGATTCTTATAGTTTTTTTTGAACAGCCGTTCATCATAGTCCAGACGAAACATCCCTGCAAAGGCATTTTTGGATTCGATAACCCTCGGCCCGAAGGTGCTCAAAACGTGCTCATGGATTCTCTCGACCATCTCGTCGTTAGCATCGATGCCCACACCTGATTGTTCATATGTAACATATTTACTCATTTGTTCTCATATCAAGTATCGGTTTCGTCAAACATCTGCATCTGGTATCTTTCCATAGCAAACTTATTGACTGTGCAATCAGGCTGGACAGGGTATTTACCTGTCCAGCAGGCAGTGCAATAGTGATCTTTCGCAAGCGTTGCGCAGGATAGCATTCCTTCAAGTGACAGGTAGCCCACACTATCGACCTCAAGAAAATCTCTGATTTGCTCCAGATTGCGATTATTCGCCAGCAGTTCTTCTTTAGTGGGAAAATCCACGCCATAAAAGCAGGGAAACCGCAGCGGCGGACAGCTCACCCGCATATGGATTTCTTTTGCGCCTGCCTGGCGTAACGTTCTGATCTTGCCTCTGGTAGTTGTGCCGCGAACTATGGAATCATCTACAACTACAACGCGTTTTCCGACGACGACCTCTTTTACCATTGCCAGTTTGAGTTTGACCTGCAACTCTCTTAATTTCTGGTCCGGCGAGATAAATGTTCTGCCTATGTAATGGCTTCTAACCATTCCCATATCGAATGGTATTTTGCTCTGCTCTGCGTAGCCGATTGCCGCTGAGGTACCTGAGTCCGGAACGGGTATTACGACATCTGCATCAACAGGATGTTCTATTGCCAGTTGTCTGCCAAGCTTTTTTCTAAACTCATGCACGTTTTCGCCGAAGATTGTGCTATTTTGCTTGGCGAAATAGATGTGCTCGAAGATGCAATGGGCCGGCGTAACAGTACCCGGCTGAACAAAAAATCTGCTGGATAGACCCTTCTCATCCAGCCGAATGATTTCGCCAGGTTCAACCTCACGAATGAACTTTACGTTTATAATGTCGAAGGCGCAGTTCTCGCTGGCGAAAACATAGCTGCCGTTTTCTGTTTGGCCAATGCACAAAGGCCTGAAACCGTAAGGGTCGCGGGCCGCCTCAATGTGGTCGTCAAACAAAAACAAAAGACAATATGCCCCCTGCAGATGGTTCAATAGATGCGCCACTGGGTCGGGATCATTGGTGTGTGTCGGCTTGGCAAGCAGGTGAATAATAACTTCCGTATCGCATGTCGATTTGAATATGCTGCCATAGGCCTCGTATTCGTCACGCATAAGCGCAGCATTTATAAGGTTGCCGTTATGTGCTACTGCAACCTGCCCGCGGGAGTATTCTGCTAAGAGCGGCTGACTGTTCACCGCTTTACTGGCACCGGTTGTCGAATACCGCACATGACCGATCGCTATCGGATTACGCAGCTTCTGAAGGATGTTTGAGCCGCTGCGGAAGACCCTGCTTACCGTGCCCATACCTGTATAGCACTGGATAAATTCACCGTCGCTGGTGGCGATTCCTGCTGATTCCTGCCCGCGGTGTTGCAGACTATGTAAGCCGAAGTAAGTCTTTTCAACAGCTTCCGGGTCGCCAAATATACCGAAAAGACCACAACTTTCTTTCATCTCGTTTCTCGCTTCTCGATGCTTGTCATCCTGAGCTGAGCGAATAATCTAACCTAACAAGCTAAATTTCCCTTCGATATCCAGATGTTTCTCCCTTTTTTACCGGACTAAACATAACATCAAGCATCGAGTATTCAGTATCCAGCATCTATTATTGCCAGTCAAGCATCTTTTTTACTTGAATTCTTTAGGCTTTTTGTGGTATAATAATTAAACAATAGCTTGGTGAAGATGAAAGGGAGTTTAGTTGTGTTGAATGGCGAGAGAAAGAAAATATGGTTGTGTATGATACCTATCCGCCATCTCCTTAGCGGAGTAGTGATTTTGTGCTCTCTTGTGCTTTTGGAGTCGGCAAGGGCTGATACCGCCTGGCTGCAAAAGGCCAAGCTCACCGCCACAGACGGGCAGGTCAATGATCATTTTGGTATCTCTGTTTCTATAAGTGGCGATTATGCCATCATGGGGGCAGCTAACGATAATGACAAGGGGGTCGACTCCGGCGCGGCTTATATATTCAGGTGGGATGGCACTGGCTGGATTCAGCAGCAAAAGCTCACTGCCGCAGATGCTAATGATGGCCATTGGTTTGGCAATTCTGTTTCTATAAGCGGCGATTATGCCATTGTGGGGGCACGTCATGGCGATGGCAATTTTAATAACAGCGGCGCGGCTTATATATTCCGGCGGAATGGCACCAACTGGGTTCAACAGGCAAAGCTCATCGCCTCGGATGGCGTTCTCGGCGACTGCTTTGGTATCGTTTCTATAAGCGGCGGTTATGCCGTCGTGGGGGCGTTTTGCGACGACAACAGAGGCTCGGCTTATATATTCAAGCGGGATGGTACTAACTGGAGCCAGCAGCAAAAGCTCACCGCTGCCGATGGGGAACCTGGTGACGGGTTTGGCAAATCTGTCTCTATAAGCGGAGATAAGATAATTGTGGGGGCTCATGGCGATGACGATGGGGGAGCTGAGTCTGGCTCAGCTTATATATACAGGTTGTTGTATGGCACTCGCTGGGTACGGCAACAAAAGATTACCGCCGCAGATAGTGTCCTCGGAGACTCGTTTGGCATTTCTGTCTCTATATGCAGCGATAAGATAATCGTGGGGGCGTATTGGGATGACGATTTGGGAACTAACTCCGGCTCGGCTTACATATTCAGATGGGATGACACTGGCTGGGTCCAGCAGGCAAAACTGTTGGCCATAGATGGTGCTGAGAGCGACCACTTTGGCTTCTCTGTTTCTATCAGCGGCGATTTGGCAATTGTGGGGGCGTGGGGCGACAATGACAAAGGAAATGACTCCGGCTCGGCTTATATATTCAGGTGGGACGGCACGAACTGGGTTCAGCAGCAAAAGCTCACCGCCTTAGATGGTGCTGCCAAAGACTGGTTTGGCAGGTCTGTTTTCATAAACGGCGATAAGACAATCGTGGGGGCGATATTTGATGATGACAAGGGAAAGAACTCCGGCTCAGCTTATATATTCGCGCTAACCAGCGGACCAGCACACTGACAGTTCTATCGAGGTTTATCCGCCAGAGGCGGAATCCAGCATAGTATCAGATAATGTTGCGTTCAAAAAAGAACCTTTTATGATATTATTATCCTCTGTCCAACTTTGATGTGGAGTTTATCATTTGCACTTGCATTTTTCAAGCTAATCTCCAGCGTGTTGTTTGAACCGACTATCAGAAAAAGCTCACCCTCTTTGGATGAGTCATAATTAGGATAGTATCTCATCGTATACTTCTTATTATCGCCTATTTCTACGGCATATTTGCCCCTTTTATGTCTGACTAAATTGGTTACGATGTTTCCGAACCTGTCGATTCTCACCACTATCCCTGTTCTGCCATCAAGATAAAGCTCCAGTTTTTCGATTTTTTCTGTTCTTTCGCCTATGGTATCGAACTTGCCTTGATCGACGTTTGCAGCCGCTTTTGCAAATACATCTCTGCCGTGAAATGTTCTGCTGGCCTCAGGCGGGACGGGAATTTGCCTTATATCCAGAACTTTCTGCTCACCAAGCATCTCGGATGGACTAGGCGAGCCAAGCGTTTCCCAGAGCAGGCCGTTGTCCGGTGCTACAAAATAGAAATTTTCCGCTTTTACCGCCAATGCTTTTCTTTCTGTCCCTACGCCTGGGTCAACCACACAGCAAAAGACAGCTCCTTTGGGAAAGTATTTGTAATTATTTTTTAGAACCCACGATGCCTCGATGATATTTTGAGGCGAAATATCGTGACATAAGTCAACGATTTTTGCATCCGGGTCGATACTGTAAATGACCCCTTTCATCACACCCACATATTCACCTTAGCCAAAGTCTGTTAATAACACTATCATATTAAACTCTTGGTGGGACTAATCTTCTTGAGGATACATAAATTCAGGTATTCGTCGGACCTTTCCATCGGAATCCACGCAGGCAAGGATACTTGTGCCTTCGGCTAAGACCAGTCCGTTATCTTCGCGGGTGAGTTCATAGCTGTGCTCAACCCTGCTGGCAGTTACGCCTGTACAGCTCGTATGCAACAGCAGCTTTTCATCGTAGAAGGCAGCTCTACGATACTTTATATTTAATTCAGCCACAACAAAGAATACACCTGTTTCTTCGAGGTCTTTGTATGCTAAGCCGTTGGCCCGCAGCAGCTCGGTTCTACCCATCTCGAACCACACCGGATAGACACTATGATGCACCACGCCGGCCTTGTCGGTTTCTGCATATCGTGGCACAATGGTTATCGTATGACTTTGGATAATTGCTCGTTTGGGAAAATCCATCTTAAACTCCGGTCTTCACAGTTTTGTCCCTTATAGCCTTCGTCCAAGTGCCTCAAACACTGTCAGTACATTTTCAACCGGCGTATTGCACTGGATATTATGAACCGTACCGAAAACAAATCCATTGGTTTTTCGGTTCGACTGTCCTGAGCTTACCGTCAAAGGATTGAATATTCGCAGCTGTTCAGCAACCTGCCGGCGTACTTCGTCAGGCTTTCCGAATTGCAGAGCCTTTTGTGCATCCACGCCTCCCCAGAAGACGATTCTGCCGCCGTATTTATCAATTAGATGTTTCGGGTCCATACCTTTGGCGGAGGTTTGCACAGGACTTAAAATATCGAAACCGGCTTCTATAAAGCACTCTATCAATGGCTCGCAGCAGCCGCAGCAATGTTTCATCGCTTTCCATTCGGTATGAGAGTGAATCCAGTCGTTGAGTTTCTTGCTGAACGGCAGATAAAGTTCGCGATAACCCTGAGGACTGCAAAATAGCGTATCCTGCGCCGCCAGGTCTGTAGTATCCAGCAGGACAACATGTACTTTATTGCCCACCGCATCATAAATCCTTTCGAGATTTTTAATCGCGATTTCTGCCTGGCCCGCAAAGACCTCTTTAATATATTCTTTCCGTGTAACCGTGCTGATGTACCATTCTTCAATGTCACGAATTCCTTTTGGACGCCTCAAAGCCGGTGCCGGAACTAATGTAATATCCCCAAAGGCCGTGCCCGGAAATCCTGCTACTATCGCAAGGTCGGTGTTTTGATAAAGTTCGTTTGCCTGCTGCTCATAGATTTTCAAATCTTCATCGCTAATAAAAGAAAACTCCTCAAGATTATCAGCCGGATTAAGCTTGGCCTCATCAACCGGCTTCTGTCGGATAATCAACTCAAAATAGCATCCGTCTTTGGGCATCCGCGCCGAAGCAGGTGCCGACTTGTCTCCTTCCGGATACTGCAAAATATCGCCATTCGGTTCCGGCTCAGTGTTGAACTTGCCCGGCACCAGCACATCTGTTCCGTCGAATGTTCGCCATGGCTTAAAATCGGAATTCTTAAAGCCAAAAATGCTTTTAGGCCGGGGCAGATTAACAATATCGATGCCGAGCACTTCCTGCAGGTCAGAAGCTACTTCGCCGAGCATTTGATATGGCTCGATGATTTTTACCGGCTCATCTTTTTTATGCATACCAAGCACTTGGCGCAACTTCGCTATGAAACTAACGTGGGCTCCTGTGCCGAATGTGCCTCCAAAATCCAGGGCAACACAGTCCACTTCTTTGTATTCAAGCGCCCGCAGCACTCGCTCTCTGCCGGTCAAAGCAGCTTTTGTTTTGGCATCATCGCCGAAATTTGTATTCATAAAACAGCCTTTTTGAAGCTTGCCCCTGCGAAAGCAGGAGCTCTACAACGTCGAAATTTTATCACTTAACACTAATTATTACAAAGAGTTCCTCATTCTATGCTGTATGAAAATCAAGGAAAATTAACCACAGACGCTGTCCTGAGCGTAGTCGAAGGATTACACGGATTACACAGATAAAATAGAAAGTCAAAGACTAAAATCCGTGAAATCTGTGAAATCCGTGGTTGAAAATAGAAAATTTTCTTGACAGTTTCAGCTTTTCGTGAAACAATAAACCACCTATTATGAAGTGTTTTTAATACTTTTGATCCGAGAAAGGACAAATTATGAAAAGCAATCTTACCAGCTTAAAACTTTTAGTATGTCTTTTGATAATCGGTGTTATCTGCTGCTTTTCCTGCCGGCGTAAGACAGCAGAGGTATCTCCGCCCGAACCTAACGAAACAAAGGTCAAAACCGATGTCGATTTGGTTAAACCTGCCCCTGTCACTGAAACAGGTCCTGACAGCGTAGCCGTTATCATCAATGGCGTCGAGATTACCGAGGGCGAGATAGATAAAATGCTCGAGCCGCAGCTCGCTGTAATGGCCAGACAGGTTCAAGATCGCCCGCCGGAATATATGGAGCAAATGAAAAAGGTACTCAGACAACAGGCCGTGGAGAGAATAATTATCGAACGTCTACTCGGTGAAAAAGCGAGACAAACCAATATAGCGGTTACTGACGAAGAAGTGGATAGCCAAATTAGAGAAATAGCATCTATGCAGAGGCCGCCCATATCTATGGAGGATTTCAAGGAAAAAATGGAAGGACTCGGTCAAAACTTTGACGAAATAAAACAACATGTTCGAAAAGCACTTCTGTTTCAGAAAATTATGCAAGCCCAACTTGCCGACAAGATAAACGTTACCGTAGAAGACGCCAATCAGTATTATGAACAAAACCGAAGCCGGTACGACGTGCCCGAGCAAGTCAAAGCAAGCCATATTCTTATAAAGTCCGACACTACCGACCCTAACACCGACCCGAACGAGGCCAAGGCAGAGGCTAAAGAAAAAACCGAGGAACTGCTTAAACAAATCAAAGCCGGTGCTGATTTCGCTGAGTTGGCCAAAGCCAATTCTGCCTGTCCGTCAGCGGCAAAAGGCGGCGACTTGGGTTCTTTCGGCAGGGGTCAGATGGTACCGCCTTTTGAGAAAGCTGCGTTTGAATTAGAAACCGGACAGGTCAGCGACATTGTGGAAACCCAATTTGGATATCACATAATAAAAGTTACCGACCACAAAGACGCCGAGACTAAAACGTTTGAGCAGGTCAAAGACGAGATAATACAACAGCTAACGCAAAGAAAGCAGCGCGAACTGGCTGGACAATTTATCGACTCGCTCAAGGCCGAGGCCGACATTGTTTATCCACCCGGCAAAGAACCTACAATGAGAATGCCTCAAACCCGACCAATGCCACCTCCTCGTCCGGTAAAACCTGCTGAGCCTCAGGATGAAACTGCGGTTGAAGAATAGTAGATACACCAAAATATCATCGGGCTAAGCTTTCGCCCTAACGAGAGAGCGTTGCCGGGTCAAGGTTGGCTGACTCTATGTCTTTGAAATATTTTACCGTTCCGACCTTCAGCTCAGCCGTGGCTTCTTCATCGCAAACAATAATACCGTTCGGGTGCATTTGCAGGGCACTGACCGTCCACATATGATTGACACTTCCTTCGACAGCGTGTCGCAGTGCACGTGCCTTATTATGGCCATTGACGATAATGATAACCTCATCGGCGTCCATAACAGTCCCCACGCCCACGGTCAAAGCGGTTTTAGGGACTTTGTCAACGTCGTTATCAAAGAACCGTGAGTTAGCTATGATGGTGTCGACGGTCAATGTCATAACTCGCGTTCTCGATGATAATGACGAGCTTGGCTCATTGAATGCTATGTGGCCATCAGGGCCTATACCGCCGACAAAGAGATTAATGCCACCTGCCTTTTTTATCTTTTGCTCGTAACTCTCACATTCAACTTCGAGGTCCGGCGCATTGCCGTTGAGAATGTTGATATTTTCTTTAGGAATATCTATATGGCTGAAAAAATTGTTCCACATAAATGAATGGTAGCTTTCAGGATGGTCCTCGGCAAGATTAACGTATTCATCCATATTAAAGGTAACAACATTTTTAAATGTTATCTTCCCTTTTGTGTTAAGTTCTATCAACTCTTTATACATTCCAAGGGGCGAAGAGCCTGTAGGAAGGCCGAGCGCAAAAGGTTTGGAACCGCTCGGGCCGAATTCGTTTATTTTCTTGGTAACATAATTAGCAGCCCATTTGGACACTAGTTCGTAATTTGGCTCAATTATTACTCTCATAGTTTACTCCTTGCTTAAATAGGTTTCTCAACGTAATCTTTCCATCCGGCCGATAAGTTCATCACCGAGATTAGTTTTTTCAGTTATGTGTTTTTCGATTTCAGAAACGAAACTATTTTCTTCAAGTGTTCCCCTGACTGCTGCAAAATCTTGGTGCTTTGCCTGTTCATCGCCGTCGATGCCATATCCAATTTGGGCGGTGTCGGCAAATTCCTTTTCGGCATCGGCATAAAGAATTTTGTCAAGTTCTACTACAGCTTCTTCCCATTTCGTTGTTAGCTTAATGACATCGTCTGCTGTTATCTTATCGACAGTTTTGCCCAACTGCTGCTCCAAAACACTCACTGCCCAGGTCCATTCGTAAGCAGGATAATTCTCATGCATCGACTCAAATGCTTCGGCAACCTGGTTCAGGGTATTAATAGAGCCCTTTTCAATATCAAAGAGTAATTTTTGCACGAGCTGCTCCGGAGCGAACAAGCCCGCTAAATCCACCCATTTACCCGAGCCCAGGCTGCTGTCCGGCATAAAAGCCACCCGAAGTTCATCGATGTTCTTGAATTGTTTATCCTCCAGTCGCTTAATCAGACAATTACCCAGGAATTTGTCAGTGCCAATCTGATAGAACTTAATGCCTTTATCCAGTGATGAGTTTTGAATCTTGCAGCTGTGGTAGATAAAATAATCGCTCATTGGGCCGGAGTTTAATTTAAGATTGAGGAGTAAATCACGGCCGTTGAGCATCTTTTGAATCGTATATGGGCTTAAAAGTTTGAAGTTTATGTAATCCAGTTTCTTTGGGTCTTTGCGTTTATCCCTTTTCGGCCATTTTCGAGCGTCTCGCACGGTTCCTACGCTGCGTAAATTCACTCCGGGTACAAGAACGCTTTCGTCTTCGTGCTCAATCAAATATGAAAAAGGCAAATCCGAGGTATCTGAATTCCTGTAGTGCCTACCCATCACAACGGTAAACGCCCCAACCTTTGCCGGCCAGAGCATATACGAATCACTGGCGGTCTTTGAGCCCCGCTCGACGATTCCCTGATGGGCCGGCCCTAATTTGTACATATGGTTACTCTGGTTGGTTCCACTACCGGCATTGAGAAAGGAGAAAAGCCCTGCAATCAGCAGTGTTGATTTATGATGTGTAACAGTATATGGCCCTGCAAATATGGCGCAGGCCTCACCGTGGAAGCCGCCGCAATTAGCAAAGAACACCGAGTTTTCAGCAGAATACTGCTTGGATAATTCCGTCCCCTGGCCTACAAAGCATTTGGATATTATTGTGCCGTCGCTAATCTTCGCGCCGGAGCAGACAATGAAATCCTCCGCGAAGACTCCTGGCCCGATATAAACAGGGTCTTCCGGACAGCTATTAATTGAGCCGTTCTCCAACCTATTCACTGCCTCGATTACACTTGCAGGACCAATTTTGACGTTTTTTATGATTCGACAGTTGATAACTCTGGCGCCTCTCGCTACAAGGCCTGTGGATAAGGTAATAGAGGCCGTGTAGTCAGCTATCATTTTCTGCAGCTTTTCAATTGCTTTCGGCCTGTGTCGGTAGAGTGCTATTATATAAGCGGTATGGGCCGACAGTTGGTCGTAAATCGGTATTTCCCTACCGCCGGCCTCATTAATAACGGCTGCTTCCGTCCCGTTACCAAATGTGCTTTCACCTTCTACCGCGAGCAGGTCAATATTATCTATTATCACATCGTCTTCGATTACATAGTTGGCAATGTAGTTTCTTATTTGGTTTATGTATACATTGTTGCCGATTGTGCAGTTGTGAATTGTTGCGTTACTGACGCCGGATGGTTTCGTAACGCCGCCCGGAAAAGATACTTGCTTTTCAAAAACACCTAATTTTACATCACCGGAAAAGTGCGTTGTTCTGACTGTCTCTGCGTTGAAACGTTCGGCAACTTGCAGCTTCGACCAGTCAGTACAACTACAGCCCTTCTCGGTCAGCCTGGCAATTTCCTCTGAAGTTAGTGAACGAAATTTTGACGCCATTTTCGTAACTCCCTCTTATATTTAATCTGTACCATCACTTTATTAATTTTCGTTTTTATGTTGTCAAGAAGACCAACAGCATTGAGTAATTAACCTTGCAGGGGGTAATATACAGATTCGAGTCCCATAAATCAAGTTCTATTTATCCCGTTAGAAATCTTCCGTTTTTGTGTCTTTTTGTCCTTTGTAGAATTTCTAACGGGATTTATAACAGGTTAATTGTGAAGTGCTTTCTCTGTTTATACATATTGTGAAAGATTGCAGCTTAACAAAATTTTTGATGGTTCCACTGTTTTCGAGTGTTCTTGGAGCAGATGGGAACCACCAGAGATAAATGACAAAATTTTTAGCAAAATTTGGAGTAATTTATCGACACCTGCCGATGTACATTCTATAAGAGAGTAATATTCTACCTTTGAGCAACTATATCTGGTTTCTCCGAGTTGTCGGTACTACGGCAAGGCCAAGCCTTGACGGATGCCGTGATAAGTTTGCAGGTTTTAGGACTATGCCGAATCAGCCGCGGATGGAAAAGGTTTTAGCAGCACTGCTGGTCTCAATGACCGCGGGAGCCATAGTCTTGATGGCTCTGAGCAATAATCCTCCCTCAGCTGGCCCCTTTTGTCTTTCTTCTTATTTGCGTCTCGACCCCATTGAAGAAGCCATCCGTTGTTCTCAGGCTTCTCAATCACACGACCGTTGGAGGCGTATAGAGATTTACTATAGCGGCACCAAGGCTGGCAATATGGCACAGTTGTCTTCGCTGAGTGGGCTGTCAGAACCCGAGGACATTAACTGCCATTTTGTTATTTGCAACGGTCTCGGCGGGGGCGATGGCCAGATACAGACAACTGAAAAATGGCAAAGACAATGGTCAATCATACCTGGCCGAACCTGGTACGGAACCAGCCAGACTATCCGTATTTGCATTATAGCCGACCCGTCGCAGCGAGCTTACCCGACTGATTGCCAGATAAAACGGGTAGAGACGCTTGTGGAAGGCCTGTGCCGAAAGTTTGACGTTGCAGCAGAATCCATCTTCTACCCTGGCGATTGGAGATAGTCAGGCAGGCCGAAGTTTTCTTTCTCTGTCAGCACCACCCACGCACGCCAGTCTTTTTTGTTAATTCGCACCGGCTCGATTGATTTCACGTCCTTTAGCCAGACCAGAAAGCCGTACCTGCAATTTCCCTTACTTTGCCAGTATTCGTCGCTGCCGATTATGGAGTGGTTATATTGCTGTTTTATCTCGATTATTTGTTTTGGCGCGAGGTTCTGGAAGTTTTTAACTGCTGCCACAGTTGCCGTTGCGCAGACCGGTCCGGAGCTTACCTTTAAGAATAATTTATCACCGGGTAAAACTCGTCCAAAGGCATAGCGCTTTGTTCTGGTAAAACGGGATTCGATGCGTTTACGACCGGCTAAAATCGCATCTAAAAATGGTTTCTTTAAGATTACCAGATGATAATTGGCCATAACTTTGTCTGTTTGGTTACGATGTTCCTCACTTGTTGCTTAGCATTTTG
>CAZMSP010000001.1:0-6816 GCA_964568985.1 uncultured Pirellulales bacterium | reverse complement strand
GCCATAACTTTGTCTGTTTGGTTACGATGTTCCTCACTTGTTGCTTAGCATTTTGGCCACAGCGCGAATATGCTCTGGAGTTGTTCCACAACAGCCACCTACTATACGTGCGCCTGCCTGTAGGCACTTAGCAATACCTTCTGCAAAAGGTGTCGGGGCCATTTCAAATATGGTTTTGTCGTCAATCAGTTTTGGTTTGCCGGCGTTAGGCTGTGCCAGAATAGACACAGTCGTTGCTGATTTAAGCATAGACACGACGACAGCCATTTGAGCCGGATCGAGGTCGCCACAGTTGGCCCCAATAACATCTGCACCGGCATCAGTAAGACTTTTTGCACAATCTTCTGCGGAGTTACCCATCATCGTCCTGCCACCTTTTTCCTTAGTAGCGAATGCTATCGAGGCAATAACAGCAAGCGAGAAGTTATCTTTGCAGGCACGAAGAGCACATAGCGCCTCCCGCAGGTCAAACATTGTTTCAATGATAAATCCATCCACGCCGGCTTCAGCCAGAATCTCTGCTTGTTCCTTGAAGGCATTATAGAATTGCTGTTCTTTGTATGTGCCATAAGGTTCAAGTAGCTGTCCGGTTGAGCTGATATCTCCGAGCACGAACTGATTATCAGTGGTTGCTTCTCTTGCCAATTTAACTCCAGCACGATTCACATCTTGTACTGACACATCTACATTGTGCGTCTCGATGTAAATGCGGTTCATCGTGAGGGTATTGGTAGTCAAAGCATCGCAGCCGCACCGGGCGTATTCTCGCTGGATTTCAAGAACAACCTCCGGACTATCAAGGTTGTTACTGGCCCGACCCATAAGGCCGCGCTTGTCCAGCTCAGTCCCTATCGCCCCATCAAGCAGAATTACATCTTTTGCGTTTAAGAATGTTAAAAAATCCACTTTCAATTATGTCCTCTACTTGTTGTTTATTTTTATTATTTTATGCTAACAGAGAGCATCGCTAATCTGGTTTTGACTTGTTGAATATTATCGAAAAGGATGGTGTTGAGTCCTATTTGCTCTGCGCCTTTTATAAACTCTGAATTATCATCTATAAATACCGCCTGCTTCGGCGTTATTCCAAGTCTTTCAATAGCAATTTCATAGATTTTTTTCTCTGGTTTTATCGTTCCCTCAGCACAGGAAAAGACCAGTACGTCAAACATGTCGTATTGCAACTCGTGAAAAAACTGCATTGCCGGCGTCTCAGTATTAGACAAGATAGCCGTGCGGTAGCCGTTATTATGAAGTGACCAGACCATGGCAAAAACATCGGCCCTTGGTGAATAGACAGACCTGAAGGCATCACCCCATAAAGACTTAACTTTCGGAATTGGTTTATCTAAATCCTTGCAAACTTTGGGCCAGAAATTCTCCTCACTGATTAGTCCTTTCTGAAAATCTTGTGCGAACTTTTTATGGGCTTTGATATAATCTTTTTCGGATACGGAAAGCTTATCGGCACAATATTGCATCAAGCCCAGGGCAGGGTCGTCTATCAGGACGCCTCCCCAATCAAAAATAACCGCTTTTATTTTTGCCATTGCATATAGAAAATTTATCGATTCTCATTTTGTCCCAAAACGATACAAAGGTTCGACTTATACATCAAGTTTTATTTAAGCTCCTAAAGTACTCGCTTTTACTCTTTGGCCCCGTTAGAAAATTCGCTTTAAGGGGATTATAAAGAGAATAGAGATGGTTATTTCTAACGGGGTTGACGTTTGCTGATTGTAATTTTATAATCAAGATAATCTAAAGGACAAGAGTATGGAATCGATTTTCATAGCCATAGGGATTGTTTTGGTTGTTGCTGTCCTGGTGCTGTTGATTTGGCTTATAAGCTCAAGCTTCGCAGCCAGAAGAGAGATCGCCGGCCAGGCCGCCAATATCGGCCTTTTGCAGCAGCAGCTCGAAGCACTAAGAGCGGCTCAGGATAAAACTACCGAAAGTCTGCAGAACTCTCTCCAACAAGGCCAAAATTCCCTTACTCAGGGCCTGCAGTCCAGCCAGAAAGTGCTCGGCGAATTGCACAGTCAGATTGGCGAATTACAGGGCACCAACAGACAAATGCTCTTGGTCGGGGCCGAAGTCCGCCGGCTGCAGGATATCTTAAGCTCGCCAAAGCTGCGGGGCCAGATGGGCGAGTGGTCGCTCGAAAACCTGCTGGCTCAAATCCTGCCGAAGGATAGTTACAAACTCCAATATACATTCAAAGATGGCCAAAAGGTCGATGCTTTAATTCAATTAGCCGATTTTTCAGTCTCCATCGATGCGAAGTTTCCGTTGCCGAGCTTTGAAAAAATTATGCAGGCACAAACCGATGAGGAAAAAACAAAACTTCGCAGACAATTTCTGAAAGATGTAACTACTCATATCGATAAAATTGCTGATAATTATATAAGGCCCGCCGAGGGGACGCTCGATTTTGCATTGATGTATATACCAGCGGAAAACATTTATTACGAAACGATTGTCAAATACGCCGGTGAGACGCAGGATATTTTGCAGTACTGCCTCGATAAAAAGGTAATCCCCGTATCGCCGAACCTTTTATATGCGTATTTAATGACAGTGGTAATGGGGCTGCACGGCCTGCAGATTGAAAAGCAGGCCGCCGAAATCCGCCAGAACCTGAAACGGCTGAACGCCTCCTTCGCTGATTTTATCAACAACTGGGACGTACTCGGCAAACACCTGCGAAACGCATATAGTCAGTACGATGAAGGCCACAAAAAGCTCGACCGCCTCGGCCTGCAGCTAAACCAAATACAAAGCGAAGATAAAGTAGAAAATATGGAGTGATTTTCGAAATGAGCGATATTTATGACGTCATTATTGTTGGTGCCGGGCCCGCTGGGCTGGGCGCAGCGCTTTATACTGCACGCGATAGATTCAAAACATTGCTTCTGGAAAAATTCATGCCCGGCGGGCAAATCATAACTACCGACAGAATCGAAAACTACCCCGGCATCGAAAGAATCGATGGTGCCGGACTAATCACCCAGATGCAAAAACAGGTCGAGAACTTCGGTGCAGAAATTAAGACCGGCTGCGAAGTTACAAAACTTGAGAAACTGAAAGACGGCAATATCACTATTTATTGCAATAAAGATAAATACACCGCAAGAGTTGTTATCCTTGCGCCCGGCAGTACCTATCGCAGGCTTGGTGTCCCCGGCGAAGAGAAATTTGCCGGCTCAGGGGTCAGCTATTGCGGCACCTGTGATGCTCCATTTTTTAAGGGCAAAAACGTTGTGAGCATCGGTGGCGGAAATACCGCAATAGAAGAAACGCTACACCTGACAAAATATGCCGCTAAGGTAACCATCATTCACCGCAGAGACGAATTCAGGGCATCCAGAGTTCTGGCTGAGGAACTTTTGGCAAAAGCCAATGAGCCGAATTCAAATTTGCTCATCAAATTCAATACCGTCGCAACCGCTATCCAGGGCCAGGCAGGTGTCCAATCGGTCAAATTAAAAGACGTCAAAACTAACAAGGAGGAAGATTACCCCTGCGATGGCGTATTTATATTTATTGGTATGGTGCCGAATACCAGTTTTCTAAAAGGTTTTGTGGAATTGACCGACAGGGGCTTTATCAAGTGCGACTGTGCATATCTTCGAACAAAGGTGCCGGGCGTCTTTGTTGCCGGCGACTGCAGGATAGGCGCTGTAATGCAGTTGGCTACCGCCGTCGGTGATGGCGTCGTGGCCGCTATGATGCTGAAACAGTATTTCAGAGACCCGAACTGGTGGAATGAACCCGTCAGCGACCTACTCCAGCCGGGTGGATGGTAAACCAACAAAAAGGCACATAAAATCTTTGAAAAATTGCTTGGAATATCGGGCGAGATTGCTGTATTATAGCAATTCGGGCAAACCTTTGTTTTTACCTGCCGCGACAGGCACGGCGGGCGTAAAAAACTTGGTTGAAAGGATAAAATAATGGCTGGTAGTGTAATTGAGCTGACTGACCCTGATTTTGACCAGACCGTTCATAATTCAGATGTTCCGGTGCTGGTTGATTTCTGGGCGCCGTGGTGCGGGCCCTGTGTAATGATGGCTCCCATTTTACAAGAAATCGCCAACGAATATGCCGACAAGGCCAAAATCTGCAGGCTCAATACCGATGATGCCAGAGACAGCGCTATAGAATTCGGCATACAGGCGATACCGACCCTTATTTTATTTCAGGACGGCCAGGTACAAAAAAAGTGGATCGGCTTAACCAGCAAAAAAGAAATCGCCGCTGCGATAGACGAATTACTCTGAAGCGATGGATAATCTCTTTCCACACCCGGCATTTCAATCTTTTTTGTGAGCTTGATGCTTTTCACGGCGATATCACGCGAAACAATTCTTGCGGTTTGCGGGTCTTTTTTGGTATATAAGATATCTGGTGATACAGCGATTAGAGAAGTTAAAGAAGGGGACGGAATCGGATGCTGCTTTCGGAACGGATGCAAAAAAACCACAAGCGTGGCAAAGGGCGCCTGGGGGCCCCGAAAAAACAATGGGTGATTCATCCTGCGGATGGGCGTTCTGAGCAGCTTGCCATGTCTCTGAAGGTTTCGCCTCTTTTAGCACAGGTCCTGATAAATCGCAAAATAACTGATACCCAAACCGGCTCTGTTTTCCTGAGGCCCAAGCTGACGCAGCTTATCGAGCCGCGGCGGTTACCGGGGATTGAAGCAGCGGTCAGCCGATTAAAACAAGCGATTAAAAATAAGGAAAAAATCACCATCTACGGCGACTATGATGTCGATGGAATTACAGGCGTTGCGATTCTCTGGCAGATTCTGAAGTTACTTGGTGCTGATGTTGATTACTATATCCCTCACCGCATTGATGAGGGTTATGGCCTAAACTCCGAAGCTGTCCGGTCGCTTGCGGAATCCGGCAGTAAACTCTTGGTTACCGTTGATTGCGGTATCACGGCGTTTAGCTCAGCCGAGCAAGCTGAGCTTTTGGGTATTGAGCTGATAATTACCGACCACCACCAGCCTGAAGATGAGCTGCCGAAAGCCATCGCCATTATTCATCCTGCACTGGAGGAATCCTATCCCAACCAGGAGTCGTCCGGTTCGATGGTCGCTTTTAAGCTTGGCTGGGCAATCGCCGACGAGTTCAAGGCCGGCCCTAAACTTGAGCCGAAGTTACGAGAGTTTATGCTGAATGCGACGAGCCTGGCAGCAATGGGGACTATTGCTGATGTTGTGGATTTGCGAGGTGAGAACAGAATTTTAACAAGCTATGGCCTGAAGGCCTTAACGGAATGTAAGCTTCCCGGCATACAGGCTTTGATTGAATCAGCCGGATTGACAGGTCAGGGGCTTGACAGCTTTCATATCGGCTTTCGGCTTGCACCGATGCTCAATGCGGCAGGCAGAATGGGACACGCAAGATTAGCGGTTGAGCTGCTGACAAGCGATAGTCAGATTCGCTCAATGCAAATAGCCCGGTACCTGAAAGAGCAGAACAGCAAGCGCCAGCAGTGCGAGAGAAAGATATTCAAACAGGCTTGTGAAAAGGTGGTGGAATATGGCCTGAACCATCCCGACCGAAAAAGCATCGTGCTTGCGGATGAAAATTGGCACAGCGGAGTAATAGGTATCGTGGCTTCGAGGATAGCGGAGAAATTCTACCGTCCGACAATTATGATTAACGCCGAAGCCACCGAGGACGGTATCGCTCAGGGTTCCGGCCGGTCGATTCCGGGTTTTTGTTTGCTAAGTGCAATCAAGGCCTGCTCGAAGCATTTAGTCAAATACGGCGGCCACAAAATGGCTGCCGGCCTCAAGATAGAACCCGACAAAATCGACCGGTTCATTGCCGATTTCGAGGCATATACAAGACAGAACCTGAACGAAAATGACATAGTCGCCAAACTTCACATCGACGCAGTGGCCTCGTTGGGCAATTTTAGCAGGCAAGCGGTCAGCGAGCTGCATATGCTTGGGCCTTTTGGGCAGGGTAATCCCGAACCGATTTTCGCAACAATGGCTGTACGCCTCGCCTCTGTACCCAGGAGGGTCGGCTCAGCCGGCGAGCATCTGCAGCTTACCATAACCGACAATGCAACCACGATACGTTGTATTGGCTTTAGGTTCGGCAACTTGGAGAAGAAGCTGCTTGATAATGATTTCTTTAATGTTGCCTATCAGCCGCAACTCAATACCTATAATGGCAACACCAACGTTGAATTTGTCCTCACCGATATCCAGTTCGAATAAGGCACATGACTCAAATCTCTAATATTTAGTCTGTGGTCTTTTATTGGTTTACTATCACCTTGTCTATTTTGGATTGCTCTGTGGTGCTGTGATGAAGAAGATCGCGATTTTATTGTGTATCTCTGCCTCAGTAGGGTTGAGTGTTTACATAGGCAAAATGAGTGCTGAACAGGCCTTTGTTGCCTCTGTTTTTTCAGCTTCGATTCTCGGAACATTGCTGTTCTGGGATTTCCGATTGGCGTTTGTGTTTGCTGGCAGCGGTGTACTTTTACTCACTCACAGTGTGGACGTCAAACATTTCATAGAGTTTGCTTCGCTTGATGTAATCATATTTCTGATTGGAATGATGATTGTGGTCGGAATGATAAAGGAGTCCGGTTTTTTTCTCTGGCTTGTAAAGAAACTCTTGATGATGAGGAATCTTAACGGTGTGGGGCTTTTCGTCATTATCATGATACTGTCGGCTGCGCTGTCGGGTTTGACCGGTGAAGTGACATCAATAATAGTTATGATGGCAGCCATACTTGATATCAGTGACCTGCTCGATATAAATCCGGTTCCTATGGTCATAT